>JAPOOU010000024.1 GCA_026713245.1 Chloroflexota bacterium | reverse complement strand
GGGCGACCAGATTGAGTCTGTTGAAATACACCCCCCATCCCCCGGCCCCTGAGCCCCCTCGGTCCCCCGCCTCACGGGGGATGATTCCCACAAGGAGGGAAGGGGCGCGTTATGACCGCTGTTGAGCCGTTAAAGCCCCTCCCTCTTTATGAGGGAGGGGTTTGGGGTGGGGGTTTAAGAGGTTCTTCAACAGACTTTACCATGTCGCCCGAAACCTGTTCCTCAAAATGTTCATTACTGTCCTGGTTCTACTTAGCCTTCCGACGCATCGCTTTCGGCGCTGTTCTGCTGCGCCAGGTTTTCAAAATGCAACTGGTACAGGGCGCATACATCGGGATGCGAACCGGCGTAAACGAAGCTGATGGTATCGCCTTCGTAGGTTATGGTGCCGGCGCTTGCGCAAGGCTCGATATTCAGGCTTTGCGCCGATGCGGAATCTTCCTGCCCGCCCAGCGCGCAATTGATCATTTCTTGATTGATGCGCGACTGGTTGATAACCAGAACGGCGCCTACTTGTGGAATCGTATTATCCGGATCGGACTGCGAATAGAACTTGGCGGCGATGGCGCCCCGGTCCTGGAAGCACTGCAAGATCTGTTCCGCTTTGGCGACAAACGCTGTAATGCCGATTTGTCCGCCCACCAGGGCAGCGCCGCCCACGGCGGCGAAAGCGCCGTCGATGGTGGTATCGACATCGGTCGCGGCGTAATCGGCCAGGTTGGGCAATAGGCGCTGCGCGGATAATGCGTCGCTGGACGTATTGCCGGTATCGCTGCAAGCCGCGACGATCGTCAAGATCAGCATCAGCGCGCAGGCGAGTCTGATCGTCGTCAAGATATTGCCCCCAAATATCGCGCACGAGTATCGTACGCCGTTATTCTATCAGATTATACGCGACGGGGGATTCTAACGGTTGCGAAATCGACGCGTAGCTAGTCGAATCTAACCAGCTTTGCTAGACTTGGCGGAATAAAAGCGCAGGGTGACGGGAGGGCGGATGAAACTGCTTAGCTACAGCGCGAATGGTCACAGGTATGTCGGCATCTACGATGGCGAAGGTATTCGTCGCGTCGATGCGCCGGACATGCTGTCCTTGATCGAAGGCGGCGTCGGCGCGGCGCCAGCCGGCGGGCGCGATGTCTTGGCCGAGGCGCGCGTCTTACCCCCGCTGCGGCCGGGCAAGATCCTGGCGATCGGGCGCAACTATTTGGAGCACGCGCGCGAATTGAATAACGAGGCGCCGTCCGAGCCGCTGGTCTTCGCGATTATGCCGAGCGCGGTCATCGGCGATGGCGATGTGATCGAATGGGAAGGCGACTTGACCGCGCAAGTGGATTGGGAAGGCGAGTTGGCGGTAATCATGGGCAAGACCGCGCGCCGGGTCTCGCGGGAAGACGCGCTTGATTACGTGTTTGGCTACACTGTCGCCAATGACGTCTCGGCGCGGGATTTGCAGACCCGCGACAAGCAGTGGGCCCGGGCCAAGGGCTTGGACACGTTTTGCCCGATCGGTCCCGGTATCGTCACGGCGGACGCCATCGCCGATCCGCAAGACCTGACGATAGTGACGAAAGTGAAGGGCGTCGAGAAGCAAAACGGCTCAACGGCGGACATGATTTTCAAGGTGGATGTATTGATTGAATTCTTGTCCCGGGCCTTCACGCTGAATCCGGGCGACATGATCCTGACCGGCACGCCATCCGGCGTAGGCAAGGCGGCCAAACCGCCGCAGTTCCTGGGCGACGGCGATGTCGTCAGTGTCGAGATCGCGGGCATCGGCAAGTTGACGAACAGTTGCCGGGTGTTATAATCGAGTCAGAAATGGATAAGCACAGGATCGCCGATGTCTAGCGTAGAGCATACAACAGGTCAGCACACATCAATATTGGAACGGCTAAGCAAAGTGGAAACTACATTGGAAACGGAGCGTCCGCACTTGGCTACCAAAGCCGACCTCGAACGCCAAACACGGTTAATCGTCATGTGGATGATAGCGACTCAGATCGCGGTAGTCGGCTTGATACTATCCGTTGTTGGCAACTGGATATCTATGGGCTAGCTAGCCAGGGAGCATCGCAATCGCGCCATGAATCGCGTTGTGTTCGCCGCTGATTGCCTGGATGTGCTGAACGACGCTGAGGCTTTGCCCGACGGCTCCATTGACATCATCTACCTTGATCCGCCCTTCAACTCCAACTCTAAATACAACCTGCCCTTCAAAGGCAAAGACAAGACTCACAAGCCGGTGGAAGCCTTCGTCGACATCTGGAAATGGAGCGACCAGGACGCCGAGACGCTCGACGACTTGGGGCGCGACCCGCGTACACGCCCGCTGGCTACTGTTGTCAATTTCGCCCGGGATATAAAACAGATGAACTCAAGGCTACCATGGCAAAACCAGTAACGATTACGGATGTCCAGGTCATTTTGACGCAGCCGGGCAAGTCGCGGCTGGCGATTGTCAAAGTCACGACTTCCGAGCCTGGCTTATACGGCCTCGGATGCGCCACGTTCACGCAGCGGATTTTCGCGGTGGCGGCAGCCATCGAACGCCATTTGAGACCTTTTTTGCTCGGTCGCGATGTCGACCGCATTGAAGAGATCTGGAATATGTCGATGGCGCACGGCTATTGGCGCAACGGTCCGGTGCTGAACAACGCGATTTCCGGCGTCGATCAAGCCTTGTGGGATATCAAGGGCAAGCGCGCCGGCATGCCGGTATACGATTTGCTGGGCGGCAAATCGCGCGAGGCGGCGCATGTTTACGTGCATGCCGACGGCGGCTCAAAAGAAGAAGTCGCTGAAAACGTCCGCGCCTACATGGCACGGGGCTTTCGATACATTCGCCTGCAGCTGGGCGGATATGGTGGCAAGGGCAGCCCCATGATCAAGCCGAAGGGCGCGCCGCCGGGCGCTTATTTCGACCCGCGCGACTACGCGCGCCGCACGCTGGAAATGATCGCGTTTGTGCGGGGAGAGATCGGCGATCAGGTTGAATTGCTGCACGATATCCATGAGCGCCTGGCGCCGATACAGGCCGCGCAGTTCGCCAAAGACGTCGAGGGGTTCAAGCTCTTCTTCCTGGAAGACGCGCTGGCGCCGGAAGACATCGCATGGTTCCGCATGATACGCGCGCAGTGCGCCACGCCGCTGGCTATGGGAGAGTTGTTCAACAATCCGCATGAATGGCAGACGCTGATTCAAGAGCGCCTGATCGATTTCATCCGCATGCATATCAGTCAAATGGGCGGCATTACGCCGGCCCGCAATGTGGCGATCTTCGCGGACATGTACGGGGTCCGAACCGCCTGGCATGGACCGAGCGATACCTCGCCGGTCGGTCACGCGGCCAACTTGCAACTGGACCTCTGGCATCCCAATTTCGGGATACAGGAATGGTATCGGCCTTCCGAGCTTGACTACGCGATCTTCCCCGGTTTGCCGGTTGTCGAGGATGGCTACCTGTATGCGAATGACAAGCCCGGGCTGGGCATTGACATCGACGAAGAACTGGCCGCGAAGTATCCCTGCCAGGACATCGTCGAGGACTGGACGCAGACGCGCCTGCCCGACGGCAGTCCCGCGCGGCCCTAACGCGGCTGACCTGGCTGTCGATGACACAAGGGACGGAGCGCGCTATAATGTTGGCGAGAAGAGATGCGCTGAGGTTGAAGATGGCGATCCAGACAAAAGAACTCATGCCGGTTGAAGACTACTTTGCTTGGGCATTGCAGCAGGAGCACAGGTACGAGTACATCGACGGAGAACTCATTGAGATGACGGGAGCCAGCAATAAGCACAGCCAAATCATAATGAACATTATCCTGGCATTAGGCAATGCGGTCGATCTGTCACGATATGCCTTGCGTAACCAAGGTATGCGCGTGCAAATCAGCCCTTCCCGCTATGTCTATCCTGACCTGTCCGTAATCCGCGGCAATCCCGTCTTTCGGGATGCCAGCGAGTATAACTTGATGAATCCCTGCTTCGTCCTGGAAGTGACATCGCCCTCCAGCATCGCGCGCGATCGCTCGGACAAGCTTGGCTACTACTTCTCCCTGCCGTCTATTGAAGCCTGCCTCCTCGTTGACCAGCACCGACTGAATGCTGAACTGTATACACGCGGGGATGCCGGCTGGCTGCCACAAACATTCACTGATCCCGAAGCTGTCATTCCGCTGGCGATGCTGAGCTGTGACTTGCCGCTAGACCACGTGTATCGCGGCATAACATTCGAGCAGACTTAGCCTGCCATTACCTCGGGATTGCAGACATTCGCCGCCACACCATCGAGCAGAAAATCGACGATCAGTTGCGCCGCTTCTACCGCGACGGTCACCTGGGCGTCGGAGGTGCTGGCCGCCAGATGCGGGGTGTGGATCACCCTGGGATGGCCGATCAGGGGATGATCAGCCGGCGGGGGTTCGTCTTCAAAGACGTCGAGCGCGGCGCCCGCGACCACCCCGCTCGAGAGCGCAGCCGCCAAATCAGCCGAGTTGATCAGCGCGCCGCGGGCCGCGTTGACGATGCGAATGCCGTCTTTCATCATAGCGATCGATTCGGCGTTGATCATGCCGCGCGTATCGTCGGTCACGAGGGCGTGCAGCGTCAAGTAATCGGAGTTGGCGTAAACCTCGGATAATTCAAGCAGCGGCACGTTGATCTCGGCAGCGACTTGCGGCGGCAGATAGGGGTCATGCGCGATGACATTCATTTCGAAAGCCCCCGCGCGGGTAGCGATGGCCCCCCCGATCCGTCCCAGGCCGATGATGCCCAGGGTCTTGCCTTTGAGTTCGACGCCGGTGAATGCTTTGCGATCCCAACGCCCTTCCAACAGCGATTGATGCCCTTGCGGGATGTGCCGGGACAAGGCGATCATCAAGCCAAAGCTGTGCTCGGCGGTTGAGATCGTGTTGCCGCCCGGCGTGTTCATGACGACAATGCCCGCCGCGCTGGCCGCTGCAAGATCGACATTGTCGACGCCGACGCCGGCGCGCGCGATAGCTTTGAGTTGCGACGCGACTTCAATTAACTCGGCATCGGCCCTCACGCCGCTGCGGATGATGATGGCATGGGCGTCGGCTACGGCGTCGAGCAGGGCCGGGCGTTCCAGCTTGCCCGGCGCGGATACGCGAATCCGGTCGCAGTTGCGCAGGATGTCAATCGCTTTTTGATGGACGTTGTCGGGAACCAGTACATGGAAGCTCATGTTCGCAGCGCTCCGCATTAGTCAAGAGCCATAAAGGCGTCGATGCCGTCCAGGACTTCTATCAGCATATCCATCGTCACATCGCCCATGTGCGGCAGGCGGAAGGTCTTGCCCTTGATCTTCCCATAACCCTTGTCCATGGCGAAGCCGATTTCCTTCTGCATGAAACGATCCATGGCGTCGACATCAATGCCGAGCAGGTTTTCGACGGTGGTGACGGTATTGCTGCGATAGCCTTCTTGGGCGAAGAGGCCGAAACCGCGGTCGAGCGCCCAGCGATGCGTGGCGTCGCGCATGTCTTGATGACGTCCCCAGCGCGACTCGATGCCCTCGGCCAGGATCTGGTCCATTTGCAGGTCGGCCGCGAACATCAGCGCGACCGGCGGCGTCGAGGGCGTATTGTTCTTCAGCAGGGATTTTTCCAGCGTCAGGAAGTCGAAATAGTAGCCGCGGTTGGGTATGCTCTTGGCGCGTTCCAGCGCCCGATCGCTGACGGCTGCGAAGGCGATCCCGGGCGGCAGGGCGAAGGCTTTCTGGCTCGAGGTCAGCGCGATGTCGATGCCCCAATCGTCCACGCGCAGCTCCGTCCCCAGGAATCCGCTGACGGTATCGACAAAAAACAAGGTATCGGGATAGCGACTGATGACTTGCCCGATCGCCTGTATGGGATTGGTGACGCCGGTGCTGGTTTCGTTGTGCACGACGCAGACGGCGTCGTAGCTGTCTTTTTCCAGCGCTTCCGCGACCATCTCCGGCGCATGGGCGCGGCCCCAGGCGACGTCGATGCAATCGACGGCCTTGCCGTTGGATCTGCTAATCTGCGCCCAGCGTTCGCTGAAGGCGCCGCCGGTCAGGTGCAGCGCTTTGCGATCGTCGCGGATGCCATTGCGGCAAGCGCCTTCCCAAAAACCGCTGCCAGAAGATCCGCCGACATAGACGCGGCTTTCCGTGAAAAAGGCCTGACGCAGCTTGCTTTGCAAGCGGGCGAACAGCTCCGCGAACTCGGTACTGCGATGCCCGATCATCCACGCGGTTTGCGCATGCAGGATCTCCTCGCGCACTTCGACGGGACCGGGCAGAAACAAGCGTTTGTGATCAAATTGGCGCATCTTGCCAGGAGCCCCTTTCGTTTCAATTCAGGACCGATATGGATTGGTGAAAAACCGCACAATTGCCCGCATTGTAGCCCAAAAGCTGTTATACTCAAGCGCGGATTGGCGCCTCGCCAGAGACTTGCGCGGCGCATAAAGGGCAAGATTTACGATAGCAAATGACAAGCCAATAGAGATCAGACTTGGGGCAAGTTTCCGGAGGCGATGATGTTAAGGGTGGCGAACGCGCCCTGTTCCTGGGGTGTCATCGAGAACATCGAAGGCGAGCGATACGATTATGCGCGCGTACTCAATGAAATTGAAAGCAGCGGCTATGCCGGCACCGAATTGGGCGATTGGGGATTTATGCCCACCGACCCGGCACAGTTGCGGGAAGAGTTGGCGCGGCGGGGCCTGGCGCTGCTGGCTTCCTGGGTGAGCGTATATCTGCATGACGCTGATCGTCATCAAGAGAGCGCCGACGATTGTGTGCGCACCGCGAGACTGCTGGCTGCGGTCGGCGGCGAGACATGCAAAATCGTGCTCGGGAACGATCCGTATGCTGATCCGGCGCGCACCCTCAATGCCGGTCGCATCACGCCGGAGATGGGTTTGGACGAGGCGGGCTGGGCTGTCTTTGCTCGCGGCGCGAATTATGTGGCGCGGCGCGTGATGGACGAGACCGGATTGCGCACCGTCTTTCATCATCATATTGGCACTTGGGTGGAAACGCCGGCCGAAACCGCGCGCCTGATGGAAATGACGGACAGCGAGGCGCTGGGCCTGGTCTTTGACAGCGGGCATTGGGCTTTTGGCGGCGGTGATCCGCTGGCCGACATCGAAGCATTCGCCGACCGTATTTGGCTGGTGCATTTCAAGGATCATGCCCCGGATGTTGCCGCGCAATCGCGGCAAAACGGCTGGGACGGCCCGGCTTCGGTTGGACGCGGAATCTTCCCCGAATTGGGAAGGGGCGATGTCGATTTTCCGGGCGTTTTGCGCAAGCTGGACGCTATCGGTTACGACGGCTGGATCGTGGTTGAGCAGGATGTCTTGCCCGGCTTGGGCACGCCGCTGGAATCGGCGACGCGCAACCGCAACTATCTGCGGTGTATCGGTTTGTGAGCCATGCCTGAACCCGTTACCTTGGGCGACATCGTCCGCGCCGGGCAGCGCCTGGGGCCGTATCTTGAGCCGACGCCGCTGGAAGCCGCGCCGAAGCTGGGCGAAAGTGTCTGGCTCAAGCTGGAAAACGCCAACAAAACACATTCCTTCAAGATCCGCGGCGCGCTCAACGCCGTCTTGTCCCTCGATGATGCCGCGCGCGCCAGGGGAATCATCGCGGCATCGTCGGGCAATCACGCCGGCGCGGTCGCCTATGCCGCGCATCTGACCGAGGCCTCGGCGCAAATCTTGATGCCGACGAACACGCCCGAGAAAAAGATCGACAATGTTCGTCGATATGGGGCCGAGGCGATCCTTTTCGGCGACAACTACGACCAGGCCGAAGCCGAAGCGCTGCGCCGGGCAGCCGGGGGCGCTACCTGGGTATCACCCTATAACGACGCGAATGTGATCGCGGGCGCCGGCACAATTGGCCTTGAGATTATTGAACAATTGGCGGATGTTGAGCGTGTGGCAGTTCCGGTAAGCGGCGGCGGATTGATCGCGGGCGTCGCTACGGCGCTCAAGGGCGTGAAGCCGGATATCAAGGTCATCGGCGTCAATGCCGAGTCGGCGCCGGCCATGCATAACCTCTTCCATGGCAGCGACAAGCCGCAAGTCTGGGAGACGCTGGCGGAAGCGCTTTCCGGCGAGATTGAGCCGGGTTCAATCACCGTGCCCATCACGCGGCGCTTGGTCGATGATGTGGCGCTGGTGGGCGAGGGACAGATTGCCGCTGCCATGCGCTATATGATCGAGGCGCAAGGCTGGGTGGCTGAAGGCGGCGGGGCGGTCGGCGTGGCGGCGCTGCTGCATGATGTGTTGCCGCGCGACGGACTTGTGACCGCGGTCCTGGTCAGCGGCGGCAATGTCGACGGCGATGTGCTGCGGCGGGTGTTGTGTTCGGATTAAGCATTTATTAGAATTGAAGTAGTCACTCGGCGGCAGCGAACAGGGTCCCAGGAATGTCGCTCTCGCGCAAAACAGAATGCCTACTCGTCGCATGAGCGAGGCGGTTTACAGATACCGGGGAGGACAGGCGCGTGAATGACGCGATTACAGTCAGCCTGCCGCTTGAAGATATCCGAGATTATTGTTCGGGACGACCGATTTTGCGGCTATCTCTGTTTGGCTCCGCAATGCGCGGCGAACTCGCGGTGGACAGCGATATCGATCTGTTGGTGGAATATGTCCCTGGGGCTCGTATTGGATTGCTTGCGATGTCAGGTCAGGAGATTGATCTAAGCCGTATCATTGGGCGCCCGGTAGATTTGCGAACGCCCGAAGATCTGAGCCGCTATTTTCGTCAAGAAGTCATCGATAGTTCTCAACTGATTTATGCAAGGACGTAGCCGCATATAAACCCATGCCAAAGACATTAGCGGAAAACCCCGATATAGCGCAGGAAGAGGAAAAAGCGGCGTCGCTGCTACAATTTTTCCTCGACAAAGACGACGAAGCGATCAGCCGCGTCCGTCTACACTTGCCGCAGGTCCGTCAGCTCGAAGGCGATGAGCTGCCCGCATATCCCCTGTCGCTCAACGACGCGCGGACGGTCATCGCCCGCGAATACGGCCTGAAGAGCTGGGGCGACTTGCGCCTGGCGGTCAAGCTGAAGCAAAGCGATTACGGAGATACCCTGGAGCAATTGAAGCGATTGGTATACGCGCGCGACGCGGCCGGGCTGGATCGCTTGCTGGAGGCGCATCCCGAACTGCGCGAGACCCTTGACGATCCGCATTTCGATTTCGGATCGACTGCGTTGATAATCGCAAAAAATGACCTCGATGTGGTCGACGCGCTGCTCAAACATGGCGCGGATATCAATGCCAAATCGCAATGGTGGGCGGGGGATTTCCACGTGCTGGAAGTGGCGTCGGCGGAGCTTGCCGGGGCCTTGATCGCACGAGGCGCAGCCGTGACCGTTCACGCGGCGGCCGAGCAGGGCTGGCTTGATTGGCTAAACGAGGCTTACGGGAATGACCCGGCGATCGTGAATCAGCGCGGCGGCGATGGCAAGACGCCCCTGCATTATGCCAAGGATTCGGCGGTCATGGATTGGTTATTGGCGCGTGGGGCGGATCTGGAAACGCGCGATCATGATCACGAAAGCACAGCGCTGCAATGGAAAATGGGCGAGGGCGATCACGATGCCGCTCGCGAATTGATCAAGCGCGGCGCGGTCGTCGATATCTTTGCCGCGGTACTGCTTGGCGAACTCGAATTGGTCAAGGCGGCGCTGGAGCGGTATCCGCATGCGATCCGCGCGCGCGTCAACCATGCGGGCTACGAATTGGCGCCGACGGCCGACGGTTCGCATCAATATGTTTACGCCTTTTCCGGCGCTGGCATGTCCCCGCATCAAGTAGCGCTCGAGTACGGACATGAGGAGATATTTGACTACCTGGTAGAACAGAGTCCGCCCGACCTGCGCCTGCTGGCATATTGCGCGGCCGGGGAGGCCGAGGCCGCGCGCGAGATCGCCGCCGCGAATCCCGAGATCGTGTCGCAACTGGGGGAAGCCGATCAGCGGCAATTGCTGCACGCGGCCTGGACCGGCAAGCACCAAGTTGTCAAGCTGATGGCGTCGCTGGGTTTCAACTTGCATATCTTCGATGATGACGCCATGATGCCCTTGCATTGGGCGGCTTTCCACGGGCACGCCGACGTTGTCGCCCTTTTGTTAAGCGAGGACGACGATCCACCGCTGAAGTGGCTCAACGGCTATGGCGGCACGCCGCTGACGACTTGCTTCTATGGCAGACAGCACACTTGGCTCAGCGGCGGCGATCATGTCGCATGCGTGCGGCTGCTGGTGGACGCCGGCGCCGAAGTCAAAGCGGCCTGGCTGCCCACCGGCGACGAGACCGTCGACGCCATCTTGCAGGCGGGCATTGATCGGCAAGGATAAGAGCCAAATCCGGCAAGGCTGGAGGTTGTCCCGCGTTTCTTCGCGCCGCTATTGCTGCGTCGTGGGATCGGGGAGTTCAGGGATGTCTGTTGACGGTTCATCCAGGCGGATGACCTGCTGAAAGAGGATTTCAATTTCCGCCACTTCATCGGACAAATCACCCAGGCGCTGCTTGATTTCCGCCAGCTCCGCGCTGGCCGGCGGCGCAACATCTTGAATTGTAGCGCTGATCATCAGACCGCCTTCGTTCTCCACTATCACATCGACGACGCGCGTTGTCGGCAATATTTCCGTCAGGATCGCAGCGACCGCGGCGCTCACGGGCGTGGTGGGGCGGACGACTTGCCGCGCGATCACCTTGACATCCACATCCTCGCCATAGAGTTCGTTAATCAGCAGGTGCGCCGATTCCACTTCATCGGTCTTGATTTGCTTTTCGGATTGCACGATCAACTGAACGCCCAGCGGGACCGACGAGATGACATGATATTCGACCACGGTCGCGCCGGAAAAGACCTCGGTTTCCAGCCGCTCGCGGATATGCGATTCGTCAATGGCTTGCGAACCCAGGCGCGCGAATACACCTGTCACTGCTACGGTGATGAAACAGAGCACAATCCACCACAAGCGCGGCTGCTTTAAGCCGGCGCCCTCTCGGCTCTCGCCGGGGTGCATGCCCAGCCAAAGAAAAGTGATATAGCCGGCGGCGATAATAAAGGTAATATTGGCGAGGAAGAGCAGGGAGGCGCCCAGCGCCAAATTCACATCGCGCAGGGCGATGCCGATGCCGATGGTGCAAAGCGGCGGCATGAGCGCGGCGGCGATGGCGACCCCGGCAAGCGCGGCGGGAATGCCCTTGCGCGCGGTGGCATAGGCCGCCACCAAACCCGACACCAGGGCAATGGCGGCGTCCAGCAGGTTGGGGCTGCCCCGCGCCAGAATCTCTTCGGTCGGTGTATCTATCGGCAGCACGACGCCCATCACTATCGAAATCAATAGGGCCAGGCTAACGCCTTGAACTAAAGTCACGATCCCGCGACGCGTCAGATCAAGAATGCCGGTCGCCATTCCTACGGAAAAGCTCGACAAGGGCGACATCAAGGGCGCCACCAGCATTGCGCCGATGATCACGGCAGCGCTGTTCGTCAGCAAGCCCAGCGTCGCCAGCGCCGCCGAGAGCACGATCATCACCAGGAAATCGAGGTTGCTATGCGCCGATTTCTGCGCGCTCCAGATTATTTCGTTCTGCTCGACCAAGGTCAACTGAGGATTGATCCGGGCCATGCCATGCTCGATAACGCCGCGGAATCCACGATGCCATTCGATCTGCGAAATCAAGATCACCGGTCCCGGCGCTTGATTGAGCAGTTGATTGCTGAGGTCATTGGTGATCTGGCGCTCAAAGTCCGATTTCTGAGAAAAACCGATCACCAGCAAATTGTCTTCGGTCAGGCGGCTGACGATTTCGCCGCCCGGGTCGCGCCCGGCGATGATTATCTTGGAATACCCGATCTCGGCCGGACTTCGTGATTCGTAGTCGTGGATCAACCGTTCATGGTCCGGGTTGTAGTGATAACCATGCTGTACGGTGGTCTGCAGCACCGGGATCTCGTGCTGCAGCGCGATGCTGCGCCCCAGCCTGATGGCGGCTGTGGCTGCCAGGCTGCCATCCACGGGAATGACCACACGGCTGAAGCCGGGCGATGAGGAACTGCGATAGATCAATACGCCGCATGGCGCGGTCGCGATGACATTTTCCACCACCGTGCCTAACTTGACCTGCCGCCGAGTTGATCGCTGCACGCCCAGGATAATGACATCAGCGCCTCGCTCGCGCGCCACATCAAGGATCCCGCGCGAGACGCTGACCGCAATCTCGGTCACCAGCTCCACGCGATGGCCGCGGTCGCTCTTGCCAAAGTCCTCTATGACCCGGCTGAGAGCAGTGCTGACCTTGGTCGTTTTTTCGACGTCCCCCAGCGAGATTACCAAGGCGATCACCAGCCCTTCGCTGGGATGCACGATTTCGCCAGCCAAATTCAACATCTCGGCAGCGGTATCGTGCCGTCCCACCGGGACAACAACGGTCCTGGCATAATACTCTTCTTGAGCCAAGGGGTCGTGCCGGGCGCCTTCCGCCGCGGAATTTTCTGTCACATTAAACGCTTCTGATCAGTTGGCAAAATCCATTATTCTAGTTGAAATAGTTTAGCGAGGCTGCATATTGTCTTGCGGCATTTATCGTACATCAATCGAGCGCAACCTCCTCGCCCGTGAACTGAGCGCTGCCTTCAGTATATTGCATAAGTTCAATGCGCAGGCCATTGGGATCGGTGATCCAGGCTTGCCAGGCGTTATCCGCCCCGAACTTTTTCGCGGATACCTCGACGCCTTGCGCGGTCAGTTTTGCAGTAAGGGCGTCGAGGTCTTCGACCTCCAGGCAGAAGTGTTTCAAGCTTGCTCGACCATCCTTGAGGCTTTCGCGCTCGGCGAAGACCTCGATAAAACTCGTCCCGCCCGCGCGAAGATAGAAGCCAATACGCTCCCCGCCGCGCATGAATTCAAACGCTAATTCCATACCGAGCAGATCGACATAGAAGCGCTCGGTTCGCTCCAGGTCGGCCGCGCCGATACAT
Source organism: Chloroflexota bacterium (assembly GCA_026713245.1). Taxonomy (GTDB): domain Bacteria; phylum Chloroflexota; class Anaerolineae; order Aggregatilineales; family Phototrophicaceae; genus UBA6055. Next base: position 26,039 of record JAPOOU010000024.1, on the reverse strand, counting down.
ACGTGGGCAAGTTGCTTGATCATGAGCTTAGTCTCGTTTCGCTAGATGGGGCTTGTCTGCGTGTTTCCAGGCTATTCGTCGGTCCCAGTTTTGATCATCGCGAGCAGGCTGGATATGGTCTCGCGCACGATACGGAATGCTTGCGCGCCGGTTGAGACAATCTCGAAGTGCCCGACGCGCGGTACTTCGATCAATTGGGCCTGGTCGCCGGCGGATGCGGCCGCCGCGAGGTAGTGTTTGACATTGTTCATGATTCCGACGTCTTCCGTCCCGACAATATGCGCCTGCGGCCTTCCCAGCGGCAGCAGCTCACTGGGTGAACCGGCGTCGTAGTTTGCCGGGGCAAGCGCCGGGCTTCCACCCATTACAAGCAGCAAGGCATCGCTGCTAAGCTTTTTCTCAACAGCGAAGCCTATATCGGCGATGGGGGCCAAAGTGACTGCGCCCGCGATTGGCAAACTGTCGGCCGCATATAGCGGACTGGCCGGGGGCGCCTTGTGCCTTCCCGCCAGCCACAAAGCCAAATGGCCGCCGGCCGAATGCCCGACGGTGAGGACGGAATCCAGATCAAGACTGTGCCTGTCGGCGAGCCGCCGCAAGTGATCGGCGGCGGCGCCCACGTCCAGGAACATGTGAGGAAATTCGCCGCCATTGCCAGCCCGGCGATACTCGATATTCCATACGGCGAAGCCATCGTCGGCCAGCGCTCGCGCCACCGACCCCATCGGTTTCAAATCGTACATGGCCCGGTAGCCGCCGCCGTGGACCAAGATGATGACCGGGTGGGGCGGGGCTGACGCGGGTAGATAAAGTTCGCCGAATTGCTGGGCGTCCTCACCGTAGCTGTAGCGAAAATCGGGCTGGACGGCGGGAAATAGCAAATAGTCTTCGGCTGTCAGCAGGGTCGTTTCCGTCTCGTTCATAAGATGCCTAGCGGATTGTCGGGATCAATCCCTTCATCGAAGGGAATGTGGCGCTTGACGTTGGTTACCTGGTATACCGAGCCCAACCAGTTATTGAAGATCGCTCGGGCGGTATCGCCCCAGGTATTGTCGAGATAGGGCAGCATGTCATCCTCGGGGAATTCCGGCAGTTCAGCGCCTCGTTCCAGCGCAAGATGCGCTTGTCGCAGGTAGCGCTCTGCGATATCGCGCGCTTCCAGCGGGAAATAATTCTCCGGGTAGGGCGGCTGTTCGTTCTTGCCGGCGAAGTAGAGCGAGAGATCGCGTTTGTACTCTTTCAGCAGGCTGTTGATGTCATATTCGGGATGCCCCTGAAAATATACGATCCGCAGTTGGTCGGGGCTGACGGCCATATGGAACTCACCATCAAAACTCTGGATAAGCAGGCTCAAGCCGGCCCGCTCGATTTGCTCCCGCGTGATGGAATTCCAGCGCGAATGCGGCACATCAAAGCGCGTGTTGATCTCGCGCAGCAGCGGATGCGCGGGTTGTGTGACGCGATGCTCGAAGACGCCCCACTTCTTGCTGTCTCGTTTGACGCGATCAATCTGATAAAAGTACTTCATGAGGGCGTGGGTCGACAGGCAAGAACATAGCGTCGAGGTGACGTTTAGGCGCGCCCATTCGATGACCTCGGTCAATGGGCCCCAGAAGTTCTCTTGGTCGAGGCTGGGATTGGCGACATTGGCGCCCGAAATAATCAGGGCGTCCAGGCCATCCTTTTTGACTTGCTCGAAAGACGTATAGTACTTTTCGATATAGGCTTCGGTTTGCGGGCTGCGATCCAAACCGGGCACGGAAAAGACGTGTACATAGAATTGGGCGATCTGGTTGCTGTTGCCAACCAGGCGCATGAACTGCCGCTCGGTAATCTCCAACGCGGCATCCGGCATCATGTTAAGCAGGCCGATATGCAGCTCGCGGATGTCTTGCGTCAACGCGCGGTCCAGCGTCAGCACTTCCTGGCCGCGCTGTTTTAGACGGTCAAAACTCGGCAGCGGCGTGTGAGCAACTAATGGCATACGCAATCAACTCCAATTCAGGCGAAATTGCGGAATAGATTCGAGCCATCAGTATAGCATAGCTCAAGGTGGCGCTTCTATTGAGATCGCCCGCAAGTGGCCTGCGGAACGCGGCGCAGGGGTATAATGTGAGAAAGACTAATACTCCCTTCGTTGCTTCGCGCGTTCTGGATTAGGAGAGCCGCCCATGTTGACAACGTTTCGCGATCTTGTCTTTCGCTATGTTTTGATCTTGGTCGGCGTCGTTGCCGCCGCGCTGTCGCTGATCGTTTTCCTGCAGCCGCTGGATATCGCGCCGGCGGGCCTCGCGGGCGCGTCGACGCTTCTCAACGAGTTATTCGATACGCCTGTCGGCTTGATGATCTTCGTCTTGAACATCCCGATACAGGCTCTGGCTTATAGAATGCTGCCCGATGGCTCGCGCGTGATCCTGCGTACGGTGGTGATCATCGCGATATTGTCGCTGGTGATTGACTTGCTCGGGCCATTGGTGCCGCGGGAAGGCATCAGCGGAGACCGCATGTTGAACGCTTTGTTCGGCGGATTGCTGGGCGGCGTCGGAGTCGGCTTGGTTTTCCGCGCCGGCGCGACGCTTGGCGGTACGTCGACGCTGGCGCTGATCTTGCAGCGGCGATATGGCTTTCCCATGAGCACGACATTCCTCTGCACCGATGCCGTCATCATGATTGGAGCCGGGCTGGTCTACGGCTGGGAAGGCGCCTTGTACGCGGCGATCGCGCTATTCATTGCCGGCATGGCGACCGATTATGTTCTGGAAGGACCCAGCGTGATCCGCACAGCCATGATCATCACCGACAAGCCGGACGAGATTACGGCGCTGGTCTTCGCCAACTTGCAGCGCGGCGTCACCAGTTGGACGATCCGGGGCCGGTACACGGGGACGGAACGCACGATGCTTTATGTGACGATTGGACGGTCGCAAGTGCGCGAGCTGAAGGAAGAGATTAGCGGCGTTGACCCCAATGCCTTCATGGTCATTGGTATGGGTCATGCCGCTTACGGCGCCGGTTTCCGGCGCGTGCGCAGCGACGCGCTTTAGGTCAGGTGCTCGCCGCCGGTCAGGTGAAGCAGGGCGCCACTGATATGATCTTCCTGGCACAGGTAGACGACAGCCCGCGCCACATCGCCGGCCGAGCCCGTGCGTTGCAGCGGGATACGCTCAGCGACTGTCGCCCAGGCATCGTCGGTTAGATCCGGCCTGTCCGTCTTCAGCACCGGGCCGGGAACAACCGCGTTGACGCGAATTGCCGGGGCGAGCGAAAGCGCGCTGACCTGCGTTAGCATCCACAAGCCGGATTTGCTGATGCCGTGATGAGGGTACTTGGTCCAGGGCCCGTCAACGCCGGCGTCGCAGATGTTGATGATCGTCCCGCCCGGCGCGGGGTTTTCTCGCATGATGAGGGCCGCGCGCTGGGTAATCAGAAAAGGCGCCCGCAAGTTAAGCGCCATAGTCAGGTCCCAATCTTCCAGGGATACGTCGAGAAAGTTGCGCTGCTGGAAAACCGCGGCGTTGTTCACGACAATGTCCAGCCGATCAAATCGTTCTTGAAACTCATCAAAGAGCCGCTCGACGCCTTCGGGCTGGCTGAGGTCGGCGCGGACCGCAAAAGCATTCACGCCCAGCGACTTGATCTCCTGCAAGGTATCGCGCACTTGAGCCGGATCGCTGCGGTGGTAATGCACGAGGATGTTCAGGCCTTGCCCGGCCAGTTCCAGCGCGATGGCGCGGCCGATCCGACGCGCCGAACCGGTAACGAGAGCGACCTTGCCCTTCAGTTCAATGCGCATGTCTCGCTCCCGTCAATAGTTACCGGATTTGCTCTCGTCCCTTGAGGCTCATGGGCGCGTCTATCCTTCACGACTCATCTTCCAGTTGCTGCAAGTAGAGCCCCATTTCTTCGTATTTCATCTCGCCCAGCTTCATATGGCGAACCATGCCGCTGCCGTCGATCACAAAGGTCGTGGGCAAGTTCTGTACGCCGTAGTCGCGCTTGACCACCTGGTTTATGTCCATCGCTACCGGCAAGTTTCGCAGGCCAATTTCTTTCAAAAAGCCGGTGATTTCCGCGGCGGTCTCTCCCAGGTTGATCGTGAGCAAAGCTGGCCCGTTCTCTTGATCAGCGTGCGCGGCGACGAAGTCCTCAAATGCCGGCAGTTCACGGACGCAGGGCGCGCACCAGGTCGCCCAGAAATTGAGGAATAGCGGCCGCCCGGCGTAATCCGACGGCGAGACCAGCGTCAGGCCGTCCAGCAGCGGCAGTTCGAAGTCGGGGGCCTGGAAGCTGATGACGTTGCGCTGTGGGGCGGGCTGGAAGGTCGGCTGGGCGGCGGGCGCGTTGCGGTCTTCGAGGAAGATCATCAGCAGGGCGATGAATATGCCGAAGAGTGGCAGCGTCAGGAAGAGTAGCAGGGCGGGTGAGAGGCTCTTTTTGGGTTGCATAGTTTTGAATCTCAGAAGATCCGGTATTCGTGCTGTGCGATCTCTACAAGATAGATGTAACAAACATTCTTGTTCAAAGGTTCTATGTAATACCAAGTTAGTCATGCAACGAAAATGTGTATGCTGTAGGGGCGGCACGCTGTGCCGCCCGTTCTATCTCTAACTGTTTTCGGGCGTTTCAGCGAAACGCCCCTACAACTCGTCGCTTTTACAGCTTCTCATTACTCTCTTGGGACTACTTAGCTCGTTGATTTCTTCGCGTGTGAACGTGATTCATCGGTCAGCGACAAGCTGTTTGAATCGTTCCCCAATGCATGGAAAACTATGCGGACAGTAACTGCCAATGTTCTGAGAGTAGAATAACGTGTCGAACACATATCGCATCTGAACTACCTGCCCAGCAAATCACGCAGATCGTCGAAATATTGAGGGGCAAGTTCGAGGTAATCCGCCAACGAGTCTTCGTCCAATTGCCCGCTGTCGAAGCATTCGAATGCCAGTCTTACAAACGGTTCCCCGAGCTCAATCAGGGACATGTCCGGAGGGGGCGGTAAACCTCCTCCTCCCCCTACAGGCCGACGTTCCCAACTCATTAGTGTTTCTTCATGCTCATTTTCCGTAACCAGGTTCAGCTTCAAGAGTCTGTTGTTCATCCATTTTCCAGTGACACCGAATAGATGCGCAAGTTTGGAAGTAATGTCCGCTATTTCACGTGAACCTACTTGGCCGGTCAAGACTTTCTTTAGTTCGAGTCTCGGCGCGACGATTTCGGCGGAAGCGTGATTGCAGAGCAATTCTATCTGTCTGCTTTCGGCGTCAAGTCCCTCCAGAAAGGCATCGTCGCGACTGTCCAATCCACAGGTATGAAACAGCAGGTGAATCAACGAATGACAGGTCGTAACCACTCCGCCAGACCAAAAACCTTCTGAACGGCAAACACAGATCAATGGGAAGCGCGGATCGTATAGCGCAAAGCTCCGGTATTCGTCATGGCGAAAATCGAGAACTGTTACCATGATTCCTACCTTGGCCAGAGCAGCTCGCCACTCCTCGGCCGATGTGCCGCGACTGCTCCACTCGAATTGCTTTTCAACGGAGATGTCCAGATAGTCTCGAACTTGCCGAGCCAGCGCTTCAGGGCTGTCGTCGACTGAGATTCGGAGGTCATGGACGATTAATCGCTTCGGCGCATTGCCGATTGCATACAGAGACTGGAGGTTGCGACTGCGATAAAGGGCCTTTTCCATCAGAAAGCGCATTCTGGGCGAGAGGGTTTGGAACGCACCCGGTCCCAGTGCGCGAAATTCAAGATTGAGCTCTGACGATTCGGGCGGCTCTGGAAAGAAGAATACGGCGGTGGGTACCTCAAAGCGGTCAGCCAAAGCCTCCAACTCCAGATAGGTTGGCGCGCTGTGGCCGCTTTCCCAATGCGCATAGCCTTCCTGCAATTCATCGACGTCATAACCCGCCCGCTCGCGCGCCCAGGTCAAGACCTCGGGCGTTATCGGCATACGCTCAATCGCCATCTTCATGCACCCCGCCAACTACTCAAAAACCCAGCCATCCACATCCCGCGACCAGCCGCCGCAAAGCTCGTCCGCGCTGAAAAAATTCGCCACTTCGATGACGCCGTTCTCGACGCTGTCCGAGCCATGCACCAGGTTGCGACCGATCTCGAGCGCGAAGTCGCCGCGGATCGTGCCCGCCGCCGCTTCCGCCGGCTTGGTCGCGCCGATGGTCGCGCGCGCGGCCAGGACCGCGTCGCTGCCTTCCCGCGCCATTACCACCACCGGCGCCGAAATGATGTAATCCACCAGTCCCCCGAAAAACGGCCGTTCGCGGTGCACATCATAGTGCTTTTCCGCCAGTTGTCTGCTGAGCCGCAGCAACTTCATGCCGATGATCTTCAAGCCGCGCTGCTCGAAGCGTTTGATGATTTCGCCGGCCAGGCCGCGCTGCATCGCATCCGGTTTTATGATTATCAGTGTGCGTTCCAAGGGATTACCTTTCTTGTGAATTCCGCAGACGGTTAATGCTCGTCATCTTACAATTGCTCGGCTCAAATGTGTATGCAACGTCGGGGAAGGAAAGAATAACCGCGCGCCGATACGCTAAGAAAAAGGTCATGTAAAGCTGTATTCAAGTGATATACTTGCGTAGTTTCCGGGGCTAGCATGTCCAGAATTTTTTGAGAGGGCGTGGCATGACAAAGACGTTTTGGCGCGAACAGGTTGTGATTGTGACGGGCGGCGCTGGTTTCCTCGGCCGGCACGTGGTCGAAGAACTGCGCGCGAACGAGGCCGGCGATGTCATCGTACCGCGCCGCGCCCGCTACGACCTGCGCCTGGCAAGCGATGTCGAAGGCATGTATGCCGATCATCCGGCGGCGACCATGGTGATTCATTTGGCGGCGACTGCCGGCGGCATCGGCATCAATCGCGAACACCCCGGGCTATTCTACTATGACAACATCATGATGGGCACGCTCTTGCTGGAGGGCGCGCGGCGCGCGCGCGTGGACAAATTTGTCGGCGTCGGTACCGTTTGCAGCTATCCCAAATACGCGCCGATCCCATTCAAAGAAGACGATCTTTGGGAGGGCTACCCGGAAGAGACCAACGCGCCCTATGGCTTGGCGAAGAAAATGTTGCTGGTTCAAAGCCAGGCCTACCGGCAGGAATACGGCTACAACGCGATTCACCTGCTTCCGGTCAACCTGTACGGTCCACACGACAAATTTGACGCCAAATCGGCGCACGTCATCCCCGATGTGATCCGAAAAATGGTGGACGCTCTGGAGCAGGGCGAGGACGCAGTGAACTTGTTCGGCGATGGCTCGCCGACACGCGAATTCTTATTTGTTCGGGACGCGGCGCGCGGCATCGTTCTGGCCGCCGAACATTACAATAGCCCCGAGCCGGTCAACCTCGGCAGCGCTTACGAGATCAGCATCCGCGATCTGGTGCGGATCATCGCTGAGGAAGTGGGTTACGCCGGCGAGTTGCGCTGGGATACCAGCAAGCCCAATGGCCAACCCCGCCGCAAGCTCGATGTTTCCCGCGCCGAGCGCGAATTCGGTTTTGTCGCGACGACCGACTTCCAGGCCGGCTTGCGCGAAACTATCAATTGGTATCGATCCCAAGGCTGATTGAAACGGCCGACACAGATTTCAGGAGTCGCGTTAGCCAAGCACATGGCGCGGGCTGTGCAGGAACTTACCTGCAGAGGGCATTGGCGGAAGTGTGCGTGAGTAAAGAGAAGTCGGAAATGCTCTTGGTCAACCCCACCCCGCGGCCCTAAGCCCCCCCTCAATCCCCCCGCTAAACGGGGGGTGGAAACCCCGAGGCATCAGGGAGGGGGAGCGCTTCTGCCGGGATCTGGATCAGATCCATAATTCTCACAATTGGTGCAATCACTTCGCATTAGTTTCTTGGGCCTACTGAGGGCGCCGGATTCTCCTAGATTAGGTCACGTCTGAGTTTGTATCACCGGCGTTTGCTAGCGCCCCAGGTATTCCGGAAGCGTATCCATTTCGATTGAGATGCTTGCGTCCCGGCGTCGAATCTCCGCCACATATCCGGCAACCGCAATAAGATCCGTTTGAAGAAGTGATCTATCCGGTCGCCCAATACATACCGGGCCAAAGGGGCGAACGACCTCGCCGAGCTGCCCCCACAAGGCCGCTGCGTGAGATGACGATCTGACTGCTGTCATAATCTAATTCAAGCAACTTCGATACAGCATGGATTTCTGATTTATTGGTAAAAGCGATATATATTTGGTATGATTGTAGCAATCGTTTCAAGGTATGCTTGCGGCGAGATGACTTTTGTTCGACAAACTCTCTTGACCTGAAATTATTTCATAGAGATTTTGTTGCGGGAGGAAGGTGCGACATTGGGCGTCATACTTGAGGTTAAGGACCTCGTTGTCCGGTTTTATACACAAGAAGGTACAGTCTTCGCGGTCAATGGCGTGTCCTACGACCTGGAAGAGGGCGAAACGCTTGGCATCGTTGGCGAAAGCGGTAGCGGCAAGAGCGTCAGTTCCCTGGCTGTCATGGGTTTGATCCCCAGCCCGCCGGGCAAAGTTGAATCGGGCACGGTCAACTTTGAGGGACGAGATTTGCTGCAGCTGAAGCCCGATCAAATGCGGCTCATACGGGGCAAGGAAATTGCCATGATCTTCCAGGACCCCATGACTTCGCTGAATCCGGTGCTGACCATCGGCACGCAGATCACGGAATCGCTGAAATTGCATGAGGGCATGAATACCTCGCAGTCGCGCAAGCGCGCCGCCGACTTGCTCGATATGGTCGGTATTCCCGATGCCTATCGCCGGCTCGATGACTATCCGCATCAATTCTCCGGCGGGATGCGCCAGCGCGTGATGATCGCTATGGGACTGTCCTGCAACCCCAAGCTCTTGATCGCCGACGAGCCAACCACCGCGCTGGATGTCACAATTCAGGCGCAGATAATCGAGTTGGTCAAACAACTGAAGGACGAATTCAATATGGCGATGATCTGGATCACGCATGATCTGGGTGTGGTCGCTGGCATCGCCGACCGCATCCAGGTGATGTACGGCGGGCGCATTATGGAGTCCGGCTCTTCGCACGAAGTTTTTGGCGATTCACGTCATCCGTATACGGTAGGGTTGTTGGGTTCGCTGCCGCGTTTGGATTCCAGCGGCGAAGAAAAACTGGTTCAAATCGAAGGCTCGCCGCCGGACATGCGCAATGAGCCAGTCGGCTGTCCCTTCGCCGCGCGTTGCGACGTGCGTGAGCAATTCGAGCTGCAAAGATGTTGGGACGAGCGGCCACCGCTTGAGATGGTGCCCGATTCCAATGGCGATGGCACACACGTTATGTCTTGTTGGGCCGACATCCGCGAGGGGGTAGCGCAAAATGTCTAGTGAAGCGATGACCATGACAATGGACAAGGAAAAACGGGAGGACGACTATATCCTCGAGGTCAACAACCTGAAGAAGTACTTCCCGATTTCCGCCGGCATCGTATTTCAGCGCCAGGTTGGGGCGGTGCGCGCGGTGGATGGCATCAGCTTCAATGTCGTTCGCGGAGAAACGCTCGGACTTGTCGGTGAATCCGGGTGCGGCAAGAGCACTACCGGTCGGACGATCTTGCAGTTGTATCGTCCCACCGAAGGCACTGTCAAATTCGAGGGGCAAGAACTGTCCACCATGACCGGCAATGAATTGCGGCAAATGCGCCGGAGAATGCAAATCATCTTTCAGGATCCCTTTGCCTCCTTGAATCCGCGCATGACTGTCGGCAGCATTGTCAGCGAACCCCTGCAGATCCACAAGATTTACAGCAACAAGAAAGAACGTCAGCAGTTTGTCGAAGCGTTGATGGAGAAAGTGGGTCTCAACCCGTACTTCATCAATCGCTACCCGCACGAATTCTCCGGCGGGCAGCGGCAACGCATCGGTATCGCCCGCGCGCTGGCGCTGGAGCCGAGCTTTATCGTCGCCGACGAGCCGATCTCGGCCCTGGATGTTTCAATTCAGGCGCAGGTGGTCAACTTGATGGAGGAGCTGCAAGACGAGCTTAACTTGACTTATCTCTTCATCGCGCACGATCTGAGCATGGTGCGGCATATCTGCAATCGCGTGGCGGTGATGTACCTGGGCAAGATCGTCGAGCTGGGTCCCGTGGATGAAGTATACGAGAACCCGCAGCATCCCTATACGCAAGCGCTATTGTCGGCGGTGCCGGTGCCCGATCCACAAGTGGAGGAAAGCCGTCAGCGCATCATCATCTCGGGTGATCTGCCCAACCCGGCCAATCCGCCTACCGGCTGCAACTTCAACACGCGCTGCCCGGTGGTCTTTGACCTCTGTCATCAAGAGCCGGATCCGCCCCTGATCGAGGTGCGGCCGGATCATTATGTGAGTTGTCATCGGGTGACTTGAGCAATCCAGCGAGTTCTCTGATATATGCAAGAGTCCGAACTGGCTGTCGGGCGGTTTAGCCTACTATTATAGGTATGATTTAGTACACGGCATTGAACCAGTGTGTATCTAACTCGTGCGTGGATCTGAATTCGTCTTTTCAGCCTGACAGAGCTTCTCCGGACAACATTCGAATCGACGAATCTAATTCTCCTGTATGGCCGCCCAAGTCGACAACGACGTACCAGTGCCCCGAGCGCGGAATCTCGAACTGAACAGGCGAATGCTTGTAATGGCCGCCGATATACTTGAATTTCTGCCCATAGCGGTACATCCGTAAATTTGAGCTGTCCAGCAAGCGAACGTTGGCGGCAGCCGTAAGACTTACCTCAACCATATCTCCGTCTGTCCTCTGTCCCAAGTCATGTTTTATGAATTGCGTCGTTCAGAACTTCGTGTTGGATGAGCAACTACAGACGTGGCGTACCGCAGGAGATTGTCCGATGCCATTCGAACAACTTAGACTTCGACTGGTATGCCTTGAACAACTTCGACTATTTCGTCCGCTATCTCTTCCACTGTCTGAGTGCTGGTATTTCTAGCGACCTTGTCAGCAAGAGGCGCGCTATATGAAACAACCTCATCTTTTGTAATCTTGTGCCAAACTGGAAGCAACACCTGATCCCCGCTTAGAGCTTTGGTCACCAGTCCATCTAATTCGTAATTGGTCCATCCCTTTTTGAAGAACGCCTTTGACAGGACAACGACACCAAAGCGACTGGAAGTGATACCTCGGTCAATATTCCGGCGTAAGCTGTCGCCAATCTTAAGTTCAAAGTCGTCATACCATACCGAAAGTCCCCCTGCGAGAAGCGCATTGGCCAACGGCTTTACCACTTCATCTTTATCTTCTGATGCATGTGATATGAATACATCGTACGTAACGTTAGGTTCGTCTCTTAATAATGTAGGGATAGTGGAAAGCGGCGTCTCAACTAGTGGACGCAGCTTGCCTGGCAGCATGCGTACGCTGGAGTTCACTTTGCCCTTGTATCCGCCTAAGTCTACTGTTACATACCAGTGCCCCGGTCTTGGTATCTGCAGCCGTACAGGCGATCGCTTGGCGTGCCCGCCTATGTATTGATGGCGGCGCCCGCTACGAAAATACTGGAAATTGGAGCTATCCATAAGGCGCACGTTAGCGGAATCGCCTTTCAAGATGACTTCGACAATTTCTCCGCCTGACCGCTGCCCTAAATCATGCTTTACAAACTTCACCGATATCGCCTCAATGTTGTCTGTTTATGAGCCTAGTATAACATACTTGATTCGAGAATGATTTCATGAATCTCAATAGCGATCTCTTCAATTGTATGGTTTGCTGTGCTTCTAGCAAAGATGTTAGCTAACGATGCACGGTAAGCTCTAAGCTCTTCCACCGAGATATTGTGCCAAATTGGGAATAATATGTAATCTTCAGTTACTGCCAAGGACTCTAGCGTGTTCAATTCATATTCGGTCCAATCCTTTCCAAAAAAGTCTTTTGACAATACGAGAATGCCAAATCGACTTGTGTTCATGCCCGCGTTCAGCTTGGCGACCAAATTGTCGCCAATGCGCAATTCAAACTCGTCGTACCATACTCGCAACCCGCGTCTCCGAAGCGCCAGCGCAAGCGGGCGCGCTATATCATCTTTGTCCTCCGAAGCATGAGACAGAAACACATCATATTTGTCTTCTCCAACATGCAATAGTCTCTCGGACAATTGTGTTTTCCCCTCGATCAGCGCAGCTTGATACAAAGACAGGGCGGCCCGCTAGGCCGCCCATACGTATTGGCAACGCGCGCTAGTACCTATGCAGCCGCCGGACCGTCGACAATCTCGACGAACTCATCCGCGTTGAGCGTCTCGCGCTCGATGAGGATCTCGACCAGTTCTTCCATTTTGCCGCGCTGGTCGAGCAGAATGTCCTTCGCCCGTTGATAGGCCGCCTGCAAGATGCGCTTGACCTCATCGTCAATCTGCTGCGCGTAGTGCTCGCTGTAATCGCGCTGTTCGGCGATTTCGCGGCCGAGGAAGACGGCGCCCTGGCCATTGCCATAGGAGCGCGGACCGAGCAGGTCGCTCATGCCGAACTGCGTCACCATGGCCCGGGCCATGCGGGTTGCTTGCTGCAAGTCGTTGCTGGCGCCGGTGGTGAATTGGTTGAAGATGATCTCTTCCGCGGCCCGCCCGCCCATGGCGGCCACGATATCGTCCTCGAATTTGTCGCGCGTGACCAGCATATCGTCGCCGGAGGGCAGGGGCATCACATAGCCGCCGGCGCGACCGCGCGACACGATCGTGATCTTGTGCACCGGGCTGGTGTTTTCCAGGAGGTGGAAGAGCAAGGCGTGCCCCGCTTCGTGATAGGCGACCTTTTCTTTCTCTTCAGGCGTTATGACACGGCTGCGGCGCTCGGGTCCCATGACCACGCGCTCCATTGATTCTTGCATCTCGCTCATGCCGATCGACTTTTTATTGCGTCGGGCGGCCAGGATCGCCGCCTCGTTCACCAGATTCTCCAGGTCCGCGCCCGAGAAACCGGCCGTGATCTTGGCAAGCGCTTCCACGTCGACATCCGCCCCCAGGGGCTTGCCGCGGGAATGCACTTTCAAGATATCCTGGCGACCTCTAACATCGGGGTTGTCCATGACCACCTTGCGGTCGAAACGACCCGGGCGCAGCAGCGCCGGATCCAGGATATCGGGACGGTTGGTGGCGGCGATGATGATGATATTGGTGTCGTTGTCGAAGCCGTCCATCTCGACCAGGATCTGATTCAGGGTCTGTTCGCGCTCGTCGTGCCCGCCGCCCAAGCCGGCGCCGCGGTGCCGGCCGACGGCGTCAATCTCGTCAACGAAGACGATCGCGGGCGCCTCCGCTTTGGCGCGCTCGAACAGGTCGCGGACGCGGCTGGCGCCGACGCCAACGAACATCTCGACGAATTCCGAGCCGGATATGCTGAAAAACGGCACGCCCGCTTCCCCGGCCACGGCGCGCGCCATCAAGGTCTTGCCGGTGCCGGGCGGTCCAACCATCAGTACGCCCTTGGGCACGCGCGCGCCCAGGCGAACGAACTTCTCAGGCTCCTTCAAGAACTCGACAATCTCTTGCAGGTCTTCCTTGGCTTCTTCCGCGCCCGCCACATCGGTGAAGGTCACTTGAGGGCGTTCCATATCGCGCGAGACCCGGGGCTTGCTCCGTCCAAAACTCATGGCTTGGTCCTGGCCGGCGCGCATGGAACGCATCATCCGCCACAAGAACCAGACGATGATCAGAATCGGCACCACGCCGAGCAGAATCTGGAATATGATTTGCTGCGAGTTGTCGCCCGGCTGCGCCACAAAGGTCAGGTTTTCCAAAGCCGCGCCCGAGACGTCCAGGGCGTCCATCAATTCGTAGAAGCTGGACGATGAATCCTTATAGGCGGTCTGTGTTGTGCCATCGGTGTAGGTGACGAAGAGGTCGTGGCCGCCGCGCTCAACGATACGTTCGACGCGCCCCTGTCTAATATGCGAGGCCAACTCGTTAATGGGCAAGCTGCCGGTGAAGTTGGGTCCGCCGCGTCCGTTGAAGACGAGCAAAAACATGACCAGCACGATAATGCCGAGGATGATCCACATGCGTTGCGCATTGGGGTTGCCAAAGGGCGATTTGTTGCCGTCCTGATTCTTCTTGTTATCCCTGCCGCCTTCGGTCACATGACGGGGCGGATCGGGTCGATTGCTCATGGTTGAGACTCCGTTCTTGATAGCTGATCGCGTAGACTGCGCCTCTTTACTACTACTATAGACCCACTCGCAGGGCAAAAGGTGATAAATCCCTTCGATTTGCCGGCAGACTGTTTTCGGAAAGTTGCCTTTCGCGGTTCTGGATCGCGCGATTTTCGCCGTTCCGCCAGTGAATAATCAGCGATAATCCGCTATCATGAGCGGGTTAATGAAACAGCCACTGAACGGTATTGTATGACGGGTCGCACGAACGAGCAATGGATCGCGGCGCTGCGCGGAGCGGGCGACGCCGCGCAAACCGACGCGCTGGCGGAGCTGCGGCTACGTCTGCAGCGCAGCATCTATTTTTACCTCAGCCAGGACCGCAGCGACCTGCGCGGACTGGCGGCGCAGGAGTTGGCGCAGATGGCGGAAGACCTGGCGCAAGACGCGACTCTGCGCGTGATGGACAACCTGGAAAATTTTCGCGGCGAGAGCCGCTTCACGACCTGGGCCAATAAAATAGCGGTGCGCCTGGCCATCAGCGATTTGCGCCGCGCGCGCTACAAGGACTTCAGCCTGGACGAATTGACGGCGGATGGCGAACTGCTGCCGTCGGCGAGTCGCCTGGCGTCGCCGCCCCCGCCCACGCCGGAAAAAGTCGCCGAGCGCGACGATGTGTTGGAGCGAATCGAAATGGCGCTGAAAGAGTCCTTGACCGAGCGGCAGTATCAAGCGCTGGTCGCTGTTGCGCTCAAGGGCATTCCCATGGACGTGTTAGCCGAGCGCATGGGCACCAACCGCAATGCGCTCTACAAGCTGATCCACGACGCCCGGCGCAAGCTCAAAACGCACCTGGAAAACCAGGGCATCTCCACCGACTACATGATGAACCTGTTCGGGAACTAGCGCTCCGGGAACTAGGGCTTCTTGATCATAACCGTGCCGAAGCACATCTCGTCGGCCGTGCCCTCGCCCCAGACCACGTAGCGCGGATCATCCGACAGTCTGTTGTCCCAGGCGCAGGTCATGCGCAAGACTGACCCGAAGTTGACCTGCACCGGCTCGACGAACTGATAGCGATCCTGCCAGTGGAAATCCCAGCGCGGGATATCCAGCAGCATGATGGGATTGTCGCCCTCCGGGTTGAGTTCCATGCGGAAGCTGCGCCCTAGTTCGTGCATGTGGCCCAGTACGCCGTAGAGGGTCAAGGTAAAGGGGAAGGGCGACGGGAAATCGCAATATGTGACGGCGTGCTCGCCGGTGTTCTCGGCATAATCCGCCAGCGTCTGTCGGCAATCTTTCAAGCGCTTGTCCGGCAGATTTGACAGTTTTTCGCCGTACAACTCGGCGATGCGCTTGATAGCGTTTTCACGCTGGCATTGCGGGCCTTCGATGTCGCTGGGGCAGGGAATTTCGACCGGCGCGCTTAAGGGCAGGGTCATCAACTCCTCAAGTCCGCTGTCATCCGATTCCAGTTCCAGGTGGACCCGCGTCCGGTCGGGCGCGCGCGTCGTGCCCAGATTGTAGTGCAGCTGTACGACAATGCTCTCGCCCGGTTTGATCCGATAACCCGTACCCGCGGGGTAACGGACGCCGAATGTGCCTGGCGTCCAGGTCGCGATAATATCGCCGCCTTTGGACAATCCGGCGCTTCCATAGCAGGACCAGCCGGGGCGTCCATCTTCGTAATCGCGCGCGGCGATTTCCGGCGCCAAGGCTTCGTCGAGCAGATAGACGATGCCGTGATGCGCCATCTCGGGCACGTCGGGGATGAATTCATAGGCGGTGATGAAACTCGGCGATCCGATCTCCAGCGGGAAGGCGAAACAGCGGTAATCGTCTTGTGCGTCTTCGTCCGGCACGTAGGCCTGTTCGAGTTGCAGCGTCAGATCGGCTCGCAGCTCGGGGAAGGCATATGTTGCCGCTGGCGGCTGGTAGCTTTCCTCGTCGCCGCTTTGGGCGCCGCCCTCGGCCCAGGCGATGATGGTTGCGATCTCCTCGTCGGAAAGGCTGCGGTCGTGTTTCAAGGGAATGTTCAAGGCGGAGGGCATCCAGGGCGGCATCAAACGAGCCGAGACATGAAATGCGATATCATCGGCGAAAAATATCACGTCATCCTGGCTGGTAAAGGGCGCGTAAGCGGCGATCTGCCCGTCGGCATGACAAGCGAGGCAACTCGCTTCCAGGATGGGACGAACATGCTCGTGATAGCTGGGATTCTCTGGCACCGCGACGGCGCTGAAGTCGGTCGCCTCGGCCTCATTTTCGTCATGCGGCTCGTCGTCATGCGCCCATGTCGCGACTGCGCTAATCAGGAAAATCAGTACCAAGATAATATATCTCATGGTTTCGCCCCTTTTTCTTCAGACCTGTCAAACTCCATCTATAATCATATCGAAATCGGCACGGGCGACCAACCCGTTCGGCCGAAAATCCTCAGTAAGCGCAAGTAAGTCGTGCAAAAAATGCGTGCACTGTAGGGGCGGCACGCTGTGCCGCCCGTCTCTTCCTTAACTGTTTTCGGACGTTTCGCCGAAACGCCCCTACAGTGCTTCCGCGTTGATGATTCTCATTACTTACTTGCGCTTACTTCTGTGCCTCTGAGATAAATCCCCCGGTCTTGAACCCAAATAGTACGATTTTCGCGATATTCGCCACTCCTGGGGAATCCTTGCTAGAATAATTCCATTCACGTATCGCGGGACGCTTGCGAAGAGATGTATTCAAACAGACGCTGGGCAGTCATCACACTCATATTGCTTCTGGGCGCTGCGGGTCGAATCCTGCATATCAACGAGCAGAGTTTCTGGGTTGACGAAGGTTACGCCTTTTATCACGCGCATTTCCCGGATCTCGTGACATCGCTGGCACGTGATACACACCCGCCGCTCTATTTCGTCGCGCTGCGTTTGTGGAGCGAAGTCGCCGGTCATAGCGAGCTGGGGCTGCGCTGGTTCTCCGTGCTGCCGTCCATGCTCAGTCTGGCGCTGATTTTTCAACTGGCGCGGGAGGTGATGGCGCAAAGAGCGGTGGCCGCGCGCGGGCAGCGGCAGAGCGCGCCCTATCTTGCCATGTTGATGCTGGCGCTGGCCGATGCCGAAAACTTCCTGGCGGCGGAGGCGCGGCACTATACCTGGCTGGTCTTTCTCGTGACTTGCAGCATGTATTTCTTCTTGCGCTGGATACGCCGATCGCGAAGGCCCGCCCGTCTTTCCTGGATGCTTTCCACCCTGCTGATGGTCTATACGCACTACATCACGGCCTTTGCCGGCGTCGCCCAGGGCTTCTACGCGCTGATCTGTCTCCGCGGCGCGCAGCGCAGGCGGGCTTTGTCCAGCCTTGTATTTGCCGCGCTGGCGCTGTCGCCCTGGTTGCTATTGGTCGGGACGAATCAGGTCGGCAACGGCGGCGCCAATTGGTCGGTCAATCTATCCCCCGCTGTCATCCGAGACATTCAGGTCAAGTTCTTTACCGAGCAATGGGCGTTGGTTGTCGCGCTGATGCTATTAGGCTGCTTCACCGTTGTTTACGGTCGCGAGCAGCTATATCGCCTGCGCTGGGAAGGCAGTAGTTGGCTGCTCTTGCTTTGGCTGGTCCTTCCCTTCTGCTTGACCCTCGTCGCCAACGCGTTCCTGCCCTTTTTGCAGCCGCGCCGCTTGACGCTTTGGACGCCGGTCATCGCCTTGCTGCTGGCCCTGGGACTGAGCAATGTCCGTCCGCCGATTCGCAACCTGCTCATCATCGCGCTGCTGGTCTACGGCGCTTTCCAGGTAGATTTCTATCGGGTCAAGCCGAAGTGGCGCGAAGTTGCAGATTTGACCGCGCGCTATGCCGTCCCCGGCGATCTGGTTCTGACGGATATCGCCGGCGGCGACTATCAGCTCGGCTATTATTTGAAGCGAGAGATGCCGGGCGGCAAGATGCTGCCGGATGGCGTCCGCTATGAGTCTTTGAAGATCCGGCGCGATTTCTACCCGGAAACATATGAAAGCTGGTTGCCGCAATTGCTATATCGCTTTGATACGGTCTGGCTGATGCATTGGTCGAATGACCCAAGCGCCTTCAATTGGTTGCGCGAATTGGGGTTCCTGCGAACGGCGAGTTTCCTTCATAGGCACGACGGCGGCGCCACCGGCGATATCGACATGCATGTCTATCGCTATAATCGCTTTGCTGATGAGCCGCCACTGGTTCAATTCGACAATGGTATGCTGCTGAAAACCGCGAAAATCGTAGAAATGCCCTTACGCCTTGATCTGATTTGGGAGAGCGCGGCACTGCTGGATCGTGATTTTACAGTGTCGGTCAAGCTCTTGGATGAAAATGACTTGCTGGTCGCCCAGCACGATAGCCAACCACAGTTGAATCAAAAGCCGACCAGGGACTGGCGTATTGGCGAAGCAGTATTCTCGCCTCATGAACTGGAATCGATCCAAGGCTGGTCGGATGGCGAATACCGAATCGTCATTGAAGTCTACTATTTTGAAGCGGGGCAGCCGGTCAAGATCCCGACGACATCCGGCTCAGGCGCCTTCACACTGGCGACCGTGATTCTGGAAAACGCGAGCGATTCGGGCTGATCAACCCAGGGGCCGCCCGCCATCGACGGCAAGGATGTCGCCGGTGCTGAAGCGCAGATGAGCGATAGCGGCATAAACCGCCTCCGCTACATCTTCCGCCTCGGCGATCCGCGCCAAAGGCGTCTTGGCTTCCTGCTCGGCCAGTAGCGCGCGCGGCATTCGACGCGCATACTCGCCATTAACCCAGCCCGGCGATACTGACAGCACCCGAATCTGTGGCGCCAGGGCCCGGGCAAGCGACCGCGTCATGCTGTCCATGGCGGCTTTGCTGGCGCAATAGGCGACATTACTGCCGACGCCGGTGCGCCCGGCGATGGACGATATATTGATCACCGCCCCGCCATTTCCCGCCATCAGTAGCGGTTTCAGCGCCCGGATCGAAGCGAATGCGCCCCGCCAATTGACCCGGAAGATGCGGTCGATCAGCGCGTCGTCGAGACCATCGAGATCCTCGTGCGGCACAGCCTCGGTAATCCCGGCGTTGTTCACCAGGATGTCGAGACGTCCGTAACGCCCCTGTACGGCTTGCGCCAGGCGCCCTAAAGCCTCGCTATCGTCCACGGGCGCATGCAAGACCAGATGCTCCCCGCCCTCCAGGCTTTCCGCCACCGCTTGCGCCTTGGCTTCGTCGCCGCGGTAGGTGATGATTACCCGAGCGCCTTCCGCGGCCAAGCGCCGGCAGATCGCGCTGCCGATCCCGCCCCCGCCGCCGGTTACCAGCGCGACTTGCCCTTCAAGCGTCGTCGGTTGCATTCTCCACGTCCCCGGTCTCGACCTGTCAAAAACTGCGCATTTCCGGCGGCAAGTGCTCCACGCGGTTCATGTAATGCAAAACAGGACGCGATCCTTGATAGTTGATCCGCGTGATCGCCGTATTGTTATGGTAGTAGCGCATGGTGTGCGGTCGGGACGGCAACTGATCGAAAATCGCCTTGAGCAAAATATCTAGGAATCCGGCGTGCGAAACCAGGGCGATCACGTCATCGACGTGCCCGCGCTCCCTCAGCGCCTTGGCCACTTTGATCGCGCGGAAGAGGCTGTGCGTCTCCGGCTCCATGCCCAATTCGGCATCATACCAGCCGCTTTCGCTTACCGAATCGGGCAGACCGTAATCGGGAAACTCGCTTTGAATCGCCGATCGCGTCATGCCATTGAAGCCGCTGGTACGGCCATTCTGCCGCTGGAACATCCCGCCGTTTTCGTGAAGATCGGGCCAGACTTGCGGCTGTAGATTTAGCCCGACGCCGAGAGGCTGCGCGGTCAACAGCGAGCGGTACATGGCGCTGGTATAGAGATGACTTAATTCGAAGCGCTCATCAGGCTTGTTCGCCCTGGCCAGGAAGTCCGCGAGGATATCTCGCTGGCGATAGCCCATTTCGGTGAGCGCCGGGTCCACCTTGCGCCGGTGAATGTTTTCTTCGCTGAGGATATTATTTTCTGATTGCGCGTGCCGGATGAGATAGACTTGCATCGAAAGGGCCCTTTTTGTCTCGCATTGACTTAGGAATGATCGAATTATATGCCAAATCCGCCTGAATGAAACCCGTGCCGCGCTTGTTGCAGGGCATGCGAACCTGAATCGAGATCCGCTGCGACTTAGCGAAAACATGCACAGATTTAAGCACCGTGTACGCCGACAGCGCCGAGAAATCGATTGAGCTTTGCACTCGGCTTGCTACCGTATCGTTTTGGAGCCAATAACCATGATTTGCTTGTGACTTCGCTATTCTTCGGCGAATTTTGGCGGAGAAATCGTCTAATAAATCTATACTCAGCAGTACCAACAAAATCACGCGAAAAAACCTCAATTGTAGCGAAAGTTCTGGATGTAATCCTAGTCCCGCCGAATGCGCTCCCCCTCCCTGATGCTTCGGGGAGGGGGCCGGGGGGTGGGGTTGAATAGAGCCATTCCGAACTCTTATTACTTACTTGGTCTTACTTCTGCGCTCTCTGTATTCAATGAAAACCTGGCCTGACAGATTTGCGCCTGATAGCTGGGCGTCCCTGAAAACGCGTCAGCGCTTTCAGCGCCGAATTCAAGTCTGGCTTAACAAGTTCTCAGTCGCTAAACTAGCTGGCGCCGCAAACAGAAAGACCCTAGCAATTGTGGACAAGATCGTCAGTCTCACCATGAATCCGGCGCTGGATATTGGCACGCGCATTGCCTCGGTCGCGCCGGAAATCAAATTGCGCTGCGCCGCGCCGGCGTTTCATCCAGGCGGCGGCGGCATTAACGTGTCGCGCGCCATTCGCTTCCTCGATGGCGAATCCACAGCCGTTTACGCTGCCGGCGGGCATACCGGCGCCATGCTTACCCAATTGCTGGAAGCCGAAGGCATTCAATGCCGCGCCGTGCCCATCGCCGGCATCACGCGCGAAAGCTTCGTGGTCTACGAAGAGAGCTCGACCCTGCAGTATCGCTTCACCATGCCGGGGCCGGAACTGAGCGCGGAGGAATGGATCGCTTGCCTGGAAGCGGTATTCAATCTCGAACCGGATATCATCGTCGCCAGCGGCAGCTTGCCGGCCGGCGTCCCGGTCGAATTCTACGGCGAGATCACGCGCTATGCCGCCGAATACGGAATCCGCGTGCTTGTCGATACGGCAGGCGAGGCTTTGCATCGCGCCTTTGGCAAAGGCGTTTATCTGATGAAACCAAATCTGCGCGAACTGGAACTGTTCGCCGGCGAGAAACTGCATGACGAAGCGGGGATCGTGACCGTCGCCCGCCGCCTGATCTCCGAAGGCCTGTCAGAGGTCATCGTCGTATCGATGGGCGCGGCCGGCGCGGCGCTGATCACGGCTGAGGAATATCAGCTTTTGCGCGCGCCGATCGTCAAAGTGCAAAGCAAAGTCGGGGCGGGCGATAGCATGGTGGCGGGCCTGGTCATGGGCCTGGCCCAGGGCTGGGATCTGCCGGAGGTATTGCGCCTGGGCATTGCCGCGGGCAGCGCCGCCGTCATGACCGCGGGCACGCAATTGTGTCGGGCGGAAGACACCTTCAAGTTATACAGGCGGATTTCGGATTCGGCCTGAGATCCGCGGACATTGGACCTGGAACAATCACTAAACCAAGACCGAAGGTTGGAGAATGCAAGATGACAAGCATAAGAGCGCGAAATGTCAATCATCCGGACCATCAAGAAAGCCTCAAGGCGGACAAATACCATATCATTCGCGAGGCGATGCTAAGCGCGCTGCCGCTTGACGAGTGGATGCTCTTTTCCACGATGGAGGAACGCGTGCGCGCCTGTCTGCAAGAAAAGGATCTGCCGAAGTCGCTCTTTCCAAAGCCGGGTTCCCTGCGCTGGTATTGCAAGGCGGTACAACTGGATTTGGAAGCGCGCGGTGAAATCGAACGCCAGCCCGGGAAATCGCCGCTGCGCTTGCGGCGATGTCGAGAGGATCGCGCCTAGTCGCAGTTGACTTCGCCCGGCGACACTTCCTGCGCGCTATTCCAGACGCGGCGCCATTCCTCGAGGTAGAGACTCGCGATGACCTGGTCGCGGATGATTACGATGTTTTCATCATTGTTTTGCGCGGCGCTATTGGAAAAATTGAATGACCCGGTGATGACGGTGTCGTCGTCGATGATGATGACTTTATGGTGCAAGATGTATCGATTGCCATCCTGTCGCACCTGGGCGCCGGCGCAATACAGACCAGGCAATTGGCTCCAGCTTGCCTTGCTGTTGCGCTTTTCAAAGACCCCGCGCAAGACGAAGTCCGGATCTGTCATTTTTTCGATCATCGCGTCCGCCAGTTCATCGAGCGAGAACACGAAGCTCATGAAATGAATGGAGGAA
The DNA here is from genome assembly GCA_026713245.1 of Chloroflexota bacterium. Taxonomy (GTDB): domain Bacteria; phylum Chloroflexota; class Anaerolineae; order Aggregatilineales; family Phototrophicaceae; genus UBA6055. Next base: position 3,534 of record JAPOOU010000024.1, on the reverse strand, counting down.
CGCGCCGCTCTTATCGACGCCTCCAGCGCTGCGATTTCATCAGCTTCCGGGCCGAAGATGATGCTGATCTCGCCGTGGTCCTGCTCCAGGCTTATGACGCCGTCATCGGATGAGCGCGCTCCAAACTCTCCCCGCTCGAACATTTCGTCGAACTCGGCTTTGTAGGCCGCAGCCACTTGCGCGCTTTCCAATACCAGGACGTTGTTGTTATTGCGGTATGTGCCGTTGCGCGTGTAATTCCAGGAGCCGGTCCATACGGCGCGCTCGTCGATAATTATGAATTTGTTATGCATCAAGCCACTGCGATCGTCTGCTACGACAGGCACGCCCGCCGCTCGTAGATCTCGTAGTGCTGTATTCGAGTCGTCTTCCAACCCGTGTCTGTCGTCCGTCACGATGCGCGCCGTCACGCCCCGTCGCTGCGCTGCGAGGACGGCCTCATAGATGAGTTCGCTGTTCAGCTCGAAGGCGGCGATATCCAGCGAGCTCTCGGCGGCGTCAATCGCGCTGGCAAGCGGCCCGTCTATGCCGTCGCCGTAGTCCGACTTGTCCGCGCTGGCATCCGGCTCGTTGAAGTAGACTTGCCAGTCGCCGCCGACATAACCGCGACCGAAACGGTATTTCACTGTGATAAAAGGCGATGCTGTCGCTGACCGGCTTTCGCCCATAACGAATTGAGCGGGCGCAGGGGGCGAACTGAATTGCGATGCCAGCGCTGCGACCAAGGCGCAGACGCCGACGAAAAGGAAGAGTATCAGGTGTTTGCCGTGTCGATTCATGAAGCGTGACCGCGAATCGTCAATGTTGCATCGTTGCTGACGCACTCTGACCTGGACGGACTATATCCTGTTTTGCCTCGCCAATCGAGGGAATTGCGGCGCGGGTAGTGAATCCATTTCGGTTGAATTACTTTTGGACAGTCTCCGACATGAAATTGTTAACCCAAAATACCAACGATCTGCTAGGGGCGACTCGCTGGACTCTGTTGAAAATCACGATTTGCGACCATGCTCTGTCACTGTCGCATAAAAAACATATGACCACAATGGCTCATAACGGCTCACTAAGCTCCCCTTCCCCATTGCAATGGGGAAGGGGTCGGGGGATGGGGTAGAATTTCAACAGCGATCCGATGGATCGCCTCCACCGGCTGTTATGTGGCTGTTGTTCTCAGTTTCAACCGACTTCGATACACTCCCGCAACAAGCGACCGTTAAATTGACCCGACGCGCGTGATATAATTTCTGTCGTTTTGTCCACATGTATGTAGAGAAATATCATGTCCCTGCTCGTCGCGACCAACCTGGGCCGATTCTACGGCGCGGATGAAGTCCTAACCGATATCAGCCTGGCAATATCCGCAGGCGCTCGTATTGGCTTGGTCGGTCCCAATGGCGCGGGCAAAACATCGCTGATCGACATTCTGGCTGGTCTGGATCTGCCGACATCGGGCAACGTGACTGTCGCTGGCAATATCCGGCTGGGCTATTTGCCTCAGCGTCCGGAATTGGCGGGCGCGCATAGCTTGTGGGAAGAACAGTTGGAGGCTTTTGCCGATCTGCGCGACATGGAAGGCCAATTGACGGCGCTGGAAGATCAACTGGCGGGCCCGGATGACTACAATGAAGCGCTGGAGCGCTATGGCAGCTTGCAGACCGAGTTTGAGCGCCGCGGCGGTTATGAATACGAGACGCGCATCAAGATGGTCCTGAGCGGGCTGGGTTTCACCGGCGACGAATACGGCATGCCATTGCCACAGTTGTCGGGCGGACAGAAGACCAGAGCCCTGCTTTGCCGCTTGCTGCTCGAAGAACCGGATTTGCTGGTGCTGGACGAGCCGACCAACCATTTGGATATCCAGGCTGTGGAATGGCTGGAGAATCACCTGAAATCTTTCCGGGGCGCGGTCCTGGCGGTCAGCCACGATCGCTATTTTCTGGATAGCTTCGCCGCGACAATCTGGGAGTTGGAATTCAAGCGCCTGTTGAGCTACCGCGGCAATTACAGCGCATATCTCCAGCAACGCGATTTGCAGCGAGAAAGCCTGCGGCACGAGTATTACTGGCAGCAGCAATTCATCGAAAAAGAGCTGGAGTTTGTGCGCCGGCACATGGGCAGCCGCGGCGCCGCGCAAGCAAAAGGGCGTCTGAAAAAGCTCGAAACCATGCGTAAGCGGGGGAAAATCCTGGAAAGCGGCCCGCGGCTTCGCCGCAAAATGTCTTTGGAAATGGGCGACCATCTACGCAGTGGCGATCAAGTGCTCTTGACTGAAGATCTGCGCATCGGATATGACACCGACAGTCCCTTGATGACGATTCCCGATGCCTTGGTGCTTCGCGGCGAAACTGTCGCGCTCATTGGCCCCAACGGCGTCGGCAAATCGACCTTGCTCAAAACACTCGCCGGCGACCTGGCGCCAATGGGCGGGCGGGTCACGCTGGGCGCCAAGGTGAAAATAGGATATTTCGCGCAAGCGCATGAAAAGCTCAACCGCGACAACTCAATTCTCGACGAGATCCGCGCGACCAAGAAAATGCCCATATCCGCCGCGCGCGACTATTTGGGTCGTTTCATGTTCAGCAATGAGGACGTCTTTCGACCGATAGCGAGCCTGTCCGGCGGCGAACGGGGTCGCGTGGCTTTGGCCAAGCTGACCTTGCTCGGCGCTAATCTGCTTCTGCTGGATGAACCGACCAACCACCTGGATATCGACAGTCAGGAGGTGTTGCAGGCGGTACTGGAAAGTTTTACCGGCACTATCCTGCTGGTCAGCCACGATCGCTACCTCGTGGACGCGCTCGCGACTCAGATCTGGGAGATGACGGCTGGCAAGTTGACAATATACGATGGCGATTATCAGGGCTTTCTCCGCGATCGCAGCGCGGGCATGCGCGCAGCGGGAGCAAAAGCCAGGGCGAAAGGCGGCGCTCCGCGCGTAAGCGGAGGCGCCAAAGGCGGAAACGTCAACGTCAAGATTCGTGGACTGAACCCCTTCGAAGCTGCCAAGCGCGCGACCGAGCTCGAAGCCAGGATTGACGAATTGGAAACGGACTTGAGCGAGATCAACCGGCAACTGCATAGCGCCAGTTTGGCGGGCGACGCCGAGAGCGTGCGAGCGCTCGGCCAGGCTTATACGAAGACCCAGGCGGAACTTGAAGTCGCGCTGGACGAGTGGGGCGAATTCGCGGATTGAACGGCCTGGGTCGCCCGCCCAGAGCAATCGCGCCATATTTTCTTTACCAGCGCGCGGCCTGTAGGTCGCGTAGATACTGACCGCCGACACAGCGCTTCAACTCCGAGATTTAACCCCTTGCCTGCCAAAACCTGTTCCCTTGGATCTTCTCATAGTACCTACTAATTTCTTTCAACTACCTCAGTAGAACCAATAAAGTAATGTAAATTTCGCCAAAGCAACGATCTGTAGGGGCGACATACCATGTCGCCCGAATCTACAAGTCGCGGCGGCGGCGGGCGACCAGATTGGTCGCCCCTGTTTACGTTAACCGCGTCGCTCATGCGACGGGAAGGCTTACG
>JAPOOU010000175.1 GCA_026713245.1 Chloroflexota bacterium | reverse complement strand
CGACATCATGAAGAAAATTAAGAGCGGCGACCACGAAGGCAGTACCGCCAGTCAACTCGTCTACGCCCTGTCCGCCCTGCTCAATCAGGCCAATAAACTCGAAGAAAGTTTTGAAGATCTGCCGCCCAACCCGCAAACTGAAGCGGAAGAATCCAACCGCATCCGAAATGCCTACGACGATAACCCGCAGGATGACCCGCCCGAGGCAGTTGAACTTCCGCAGCAGCCCCGCCCGCCTCAAAGCCTTGGCGTACGGGCGGCGCTGGAGAGAATCGGCATTGGGGCGAATCAAGATCCGGAAAGCCCCCCGCCTGACGCGGAAATGCTGCTGATAGACCGCCTCCACTTACAAAATAGCGCGATAAATTCGGCGCGAGCTGGCAAAAAACCTAAAGGACCTAAGAAACGTCGCCATAAAATAAAACCTAAAGCGCCTAAAAGACGTCGCCATAAAACAAAGCGAAAGGCGCGCTGATCTGCCAAACCGGCCATCCTCGCCGCCCTGCTTCGCAGGGCTTGCGATGGCTCTCAATCCACCACTCCGTCCCCGGGCTTGCCTTGCCCCCTACAAGGCTCATTTATGGTGAAATCTGTAGGGGCGACCGGCGGTCAGTGTCGCAGGGCTGTGTCCACGCGCCCTACGCGACCTACGCGCCCTGAAGCGTCAGAGAAGGAGAGTTCTCACGGGGCGAGCAAGTCTCCCCCCATTGCAATGGGGATTCTGCCCCCGCGAGGCGCTGAGGACATGACAGGTTTGATCCGATTGACTATGAAAGCGACAGGGCAACGATCACAAGCATCTTATTGGGCGAAAATTGTAGGGGCGACTCTGTGAGTCGCCCAAAAAACATGCCAAAAGGCGCAGGTTATGTCACGATACTCCGATCATCAAAAAACTGTCATGTCCTCAGCCATGAGGCGGGGGGACCGAGGGAGGTTGAAATGCCGCTGTCAACCTGGCTTGTCCTCGACTTCCGATCCGGGGGGGGACCCCCCCCCCCGCATACATACTGTATGTATACTGTTACCCAAAAAGAGGGCAAAATGAGGGCATCTTCCCAGCATTTGAGGACGACTATGCGCGATTTCGCGCCACAGTTGAGGTACAATGCAATCGTTCTGAACAGAGAATTGGAAGACATGCATGATCGTCGATGTGCATTCGCATAGTCCGCAATACCGCGGCCCGGTCCCGCCGGAGCGCCGCATTATCAATCCGGCCTGGCGGCCCGACCGCGCGGTCAGTTCGGTTTACAACTGGGAAGAATACCTGGCAGAGCAGGCGCCGGCGGACATCACCATCGTCTTCGGCGTCGCCTGGCACCCGGGCGAAGGCGCCGGCGGCGTCAACGGCATAGACGAATCATCCGATATGCCCGGCAACGTCAATGACAAAACCGCCGCTTTTGCGCGAGCCTACCCGGACCGGTTAATTGGCTTCATGTCGCTGCACCCGCACGACCCGCGCGCGCTCGACGAACTGGAACGTTGCAAAGACGATCTCGGTCTGCGCGGCATCAAGCTGGGCGCCAATTATCAGATCTTTCATCCGCTGGAATCGCGCGCGCTGGCGATCTATGAAAAGGCGCAGAAAGTCGGCTTGCCGATCTTGTTTCATCAAGGCACATCTCCCGTGCGCATGGCGCCGATACGCTATGCCCATCCCCTGCTGATGGACGAAGTCGCCATGCGCTATCCCGATCTCAAGATCATCATGGCGCACATGGGCCATCCCTGGACGGTGGATACCGCCGTTGTCATCCGCAAGCACCCGAATGTCTATGCCGATATTTCCGGCTTGTTTTACCGAGCCTTTGGCTTCTACGAAGCCATGAT
>JAPOOU010000278.1 GCA_026713245.1 Chloroflexota bacterium | reverse complement strand
CGCCATCTGAATATCGGCGACCGGCTGCAGCGTATTGTCATCGAGACCGGCGGTCAGCACCTTGATCGTCACCATATCCTGCGCGAACACGCGAACCGGCAAACCCGACATGACGAGCCCGGTACCGCCGGCCGCTGCCAACTTCAGCAGATCGCGGCGACTCATTTTCTTTTCGGTACTCATGTTTCCTCCTGAAAATTTAGTTTTCAACTCTGCGGATAAATCGGTTTCTCATTGTCTTGGGCATCACCTCCTCGTTGTCTGAATCGCATCCAAATTGTCGCTGAGATTCGCACAGTATCGGATTTCAGCCTGATTGATACAAATTATGGCAAAACTCACGTCTGTCAATGCCGAGCAAGAAAACTATCGAACGAGCACAATCCTTTTGACGATTCGCGGTGAAAAGCAGCGAAGCAATATATCGGCTAACCATAACATTTTTTTATTCGTCACGCAAACCGTTGCGTTAGAAAATTCGGCTTCAATTTGGACAGATAACAGCCTCGAAAATACCTCTCCCGCGCGGGCGGCGAAAAGATGCCTGAAACCCTTCTCAAATGATCAGAATATCTCGAGGAAAGCTGGTCAAACTTTCGCAGCCGTCTTCCGTTATGAGGACGTCATCTTCAATGCGAACGCCAATTTCGCCGATGCGATATATGCCCGGTTCGATCGTGAAGACCATGCCCGGTTCCAGGGGGCGCTGGTTGCCCTCGACGATGTAAGGCGCTTCGTGCGCTTGCAGTCCGAGTCCGTGGCCGGTGCGATGCCGCATTAGCGATTCGCAACCAGCGTCAATGAAAACTTGCCGCGCCGCAATATCAACGGACTCGGCGGTGACGCCGGGCTTTGCGGCCTGTCGTCCGGCTTCATTTGCGGCTTGCACCAGGGCATAGAAGTCGCGCTGCTCGTCGCTGGCCTCGCCCAGGAAAACCGTGCGCGTGATATCGGCGCAGTAACCGCCGAATGTCGCGCCAAAATCGAATAGCAGCGGATCTCCGCGCTCCATGCGATATGCCAGGGGGCCGGAATGGGGCAGGGCTGTATTGCCCCCGGCATGCAAGATGATGTCGAAGGACAGTCCCTCGCCGCCCATTTCTCTCATGTGCCTGTCCAGGATGGCCGCAAGTTCGATCTCGCTCATGCCGGCGCGCGCCTCGCCGAGCGTTGCCCGCAGCGCGTCCTCGGAGATTTGAATGGCGCGGCGGAGCGCGGCGACTTCCCCGGCATCCTTGATCATGCGCAGTTCTTCCAGCGCCTCGGAGGCGTCGACCACCTGTGCGTCGGGCGCGGCGGATCGGATCGCTTCGCCTTCGAAAAAGCGCATGAACAAGCCCTCGACGCCGATGGTCTTGCCCGGCGACTCAAGGGCAGTTAGCGCGTCGCGAAAGGCAGTTTGGTATCCAGCCGCATCCGTGTAGACAAATAGTCGCGCTTGTAGCGCATGGCGCTGGAAGAGGGGAATCTCCAATTCGGGGATGACGGCCACCGGTTCGGTGTCAGGCGCCAGGAATATGACAATGGGGCGTTCCAGGACAAAGTGAGCGGCGTCGAAGAGGTAACGGTGGTTGGGTCCCGGGATCAGCGCGACTATGTCCAGTCCAGCATCCCGCATGATCGCGTACAGTTTGTCAAATCGGATCTGGTTAATCATCAGGAAATGACCTCTCGTGCTGAAGCGACAGTTGTAGTTTCGTTAGCGATTTGGGTTGCGGGCGTCGTTCAATCCATCGCCGAGCAGGGTGATGCCGACGACGACCAATGTGATCGCCACAGCCGGGAATGCGCCGATCCACCATTCGGTCAGAAAATAGATGCGTCCCCATGCGACCATCGCGCCCCATTCCGGCGTCGGAGCGCTTGCGCCCAGGCCGATAAAGCTCAAGCTGGCGAGCAGCAATACGGCCAGACCGAGATCGAGGCTGATGCGCACGATGATGGCATAAATGGTGTTTGGCAATATGTGCCGTAGAATGATCGCCGGCGACGACGCGCCCATTGCTCTGGCGGCGGTCACGAATTCCATTTCGCCAAGCTGGATCGTAAGGCCTCGCAGCAGGCGCGCATACACGGGCCACCAGACCGCCGCCGCGGCGATAATGGCGCTGCGCAGACCGGGGCCGAGCGCCGCGCTCACAGCCAAGGCCAGTATCAGACTGGGAAAAGCCAGGACCAGATCGACCAGGGTCATGATGACACGATCGCTCCAGCCGCGCCAGAAGCCGGCCACCGTGCCCAGGAAGACGCCGACGATGCATGCGACGCCAATGATCAGCGAGGCGGCGACCAGAGAAATGCGCGCGCCATAAACGACGCGGCTGTATACATCGCGGCCGAGTTCATCAGTGCCAAAAAAGTGCTGGGCGCTGGGCGGCGCGTATAACTCGCGAATGGAGGTCTTGATTGGATCGTGGGTGGCGAAGATCTCGGGCAGGAGCGCGAATAAAACGAAGGGCAAGATCAGCAACCCGCCCACGGTCAAACCGGGGTTCCTTCTACAGAAAATTGTCAGCTTGGCGACGACGTGGTCGTCTCCCACCGATGCGCCCCTCTCTTTTACATAAGCCGCGTCGCTCATGCGGCGACAAAGCATATTATTTTGTATGACTGCGGCAAGACAACTCGCCGATTACATGCCGAGAGTCTTTGGCCAGCATGTGCCTGCATCAACCGAAGTTTGCCAGTTGGCGCCGCTTTTCCTCGGATGCGCGCCTGTCCAGTTTCGCGGTCCCCGGTTCAAGGATAACGCCGTAGACCATCTCGGCTTGCTCCCGAGAAACCAGCCCATCGCGTACGTCCGCTTGCACATCTTCAAGCGCGCGTTCCAGGGGCGAACCGTAACCCCCTCCGGCAGCCGTATCG
>JAPOOU010000085.1 GCA_026713245.1 Chloroflexota bacterium | reverse complement strand
GAGTTGATTGGCCTGATTGAGCAGGGTCGACAGGGCGTATGCGAGTTGACTGACGGCACTGCCTTCGTGGTCGCCGCTCTTGATTTTCTTCATGATGTCGCGGGATGTTTCGAACATGTCCTTGAGGAGTTCGAGTTTGATGTTGGCGAAGTGGCGGTATTGTCGGTCTTCGTAGCGGCGTCTGAGTTTGTCTTGGTCGACGCGCCAGCCTCTTAAGGTTTTGAGCGGGATTTCGACCAGGGATCTGACGAGTTGGAAGTCGCCGTCGTGTCGATCGAGCAGGTTGAGAGCCTCGATTTTTGTATCGAGTGTGTAGCTTGCTTGCATGGCGGGAATCCTTGTCTACTTGTGTCGTAAAAGGACAGTAGCATAAGTGTTCTAGCAAGGGGCGCCTATATGTTCGCGGTTTCGGGCGGGAGGGGATGATTCAGGGCAGAGGTCGCGTAGACACTGACCGCCGGTCGCGTAGGGCGCTCGCCCGTACAGGTTTCGACGTGATTGCAGGTGGTATTTTCGGGCGACATGGTATGTCGCCCCTACATAGCTTGTCTTTATGTTGTGGTTTGGTAGGCAAAATGGCGTCATTTTCTTGCTGTCGGGGCGTGTATTTGCGTCCATTTAGATCAACAAAACAGAGTAGCGGACAAGCCTTACAGATCGTAGCTTTTGCGAAAGGCGATAAAAACCGGAACAACGCTCGATACCTAGCCGCAGCGCGTGGTAATCCAGCGCCGCCCGGCGCGTAAGCGGCGAATCGTCCGCGCAGATAGACCCAGCCGTCGTTATAATCGTCTCATCAACGAAATGCGCACAAAGGAGACTGATAATGCCCTTGCTGGACATGTCGCTTGAAGAAATGCGAGCTTACAAGCCCGCGCGCGAGGAACCTGCGGATTTCGAGGCCTTTTGGGCGGGCGCATTGGCGGAGGCCCGCGCTCACGATTTGAAGGCCGTTTTTGAACCGGTCGAATCAGGCCTGGAGACGCTGGATGTCTTTGACCTGAGTTTCTCGGGCTTCAACGGCGACCGCATCAAAGGCTGGTATATGCTGCCGCGCGGCGCGCGGGCTCCGCTGCCCGGCGTGGTCGAATATATCGGATACGGTGGCGGACGGGGTTTCCCGGTGGACTGGCTGGCTTTTCCATCGGCGGGCTTCGCCTATCTGGTGATGGATACGCGCGGTCAGGGCAGCGCCTTTCGCCGCGGGGATACGCCCGACATGCCCAATGGCGCCAATCCATCCGTGCCGGGTTTCATGACGCAGGGCATCCTGGATCCCCAGACCTATTATTATCATCGCGTATATGTCGACGCAGCCCGGGCCGTCGATGCCATCCGCAGCCGCGGCGAGGTTGATTCCTCCCGCATTGCAGTGACCGGCGGCAGTCAAGGCGGCGCTTTGTCGGTCTCGACCGCGGGACTGATGCCGGATGTGGCGATATGCATGCCCGACGTGCCCTTCCTGTCCCATTTTCGGCGCGCTGTGGAGATCACGCCCGGCGATCCTTATCAAGAGATCGCTCGCTATCTCAGAGTACACCGCGAGAAAATCGACACGGTATTTCGCACGCTCAGCTATTTTGACGGCCTGAACTTCGCCGCCCGCATGCAAGCGGAAGCGTTCTACTCCGTGGCCGTCATGGATACCGTCTGCCCGGCCTCAACCGTTTTCGCCTCCTACAATCATGTCGCGGGTACAAAGGACATCAAGGTCTATTATTTCAACGATCACGAAGGCGGGGGACCCGATCACCTCATGGAGAAGATTACTTACCTGCGGCGGCGCTGGCTGTCATGAGCCGGACGCAGCTCGTGGTGCTGGGCAGCGGCACGCCCAATGCCGAAGCCGATCGCGTCAGCTCGGGATTGGCCATCGCCGTCGACGATCGCCCCTATCTGGTCGATTGCGGTCACGGCCTTGTACAGCGCGTCGTCGAAGCGCGCGCGGCCGGGCTCATCAACTGGTCGACCGTCGACCTGACGCGCTTGTTCCTGACCCATCTTCACGCCGATCACAGCGTTGGATTGCCGGATCTGCTCTTCACGCCCTGGATACATGGCCGCGAAGACTATGTCGCCGCTTATGGTCCGCGGGGCTTGAAGGATATGCTCGACCAAATTCAAGAAGCCTACGGAGTCAGTACCCGCGAGCATCTGAATGCGCATCCGGCGTCGCCCGGTGGATTCATGGCCGAGTTCAAATCGGTGCAAGCTGGGCTGGTTTATCAGGATGATCGCCTGCGCGTTCAGGCCTTGCCGGCAGATCACGGCGATCTGGAGGCATACAGCTACAAATTCCTCACGCCGGACAAGACGATCGTAGTTTCGGGCGATACCAAGCCCGTATCAGGATTCGCCGATTGGGCCCGCGCCGCCGATATCCTTGTTCACGAGGTCTATTCCTCGGCCCAATTCAGCGCTCGTCCGCCGGCCTGGCAGGCTTATCACAGCCGCGCGCACACCTCAGCTGAGGAATTGGCGGACTTGGCAAACCAGATTCGCCCGGGTCTGCTGCTACTCTATCATCAGCTTTTTTGGGGGACGACGGCGGCCGATCTTGTCGGCGAGATCACGGCAAGTTATGACGGAGCGGTACTCAGCGCAAATGACCTGGATGTCTACGATTAATTCATGACCATGCTCGCTCAGGCAAAATAAGTAGCCTTCCAGTCGCGTGAGCGACGCGGTTTACATAATCAGCATAGAAAGTGTCTGCCATGACGATCAAGGCGCAGTTCGAGAGCTTAAACTTTGAAACGATGGCCGTCGACGAGCAATTGCGACGCTCGCGGACTCATGCGGAGCGGATGTTGACGCGGCGAACGGTGCGCGATTTCTCCCCGCGGCCGGTTCCCTACGAATTGATCGAAAACGCGCTCAAAGTCGCGGGCTCCGCCCCCTCCGGCGCCAATCAGCAGCCCTGGACATTTGTCGTCGTCAGCGATCCGGAAATCAAGCGCGCGATTCGGATCGCCGCGGAAGCGGAAGAAAAAGAGAGCTACCAGCGACGCATGAGCCAGGAATGGCTGGACGCCCTGGCGCATCTGGGCACCGACTGGCGCAAGCCGCATATTGAAGACGCGCCCTGCTTGATCGCCGTCTTTCGACAAGCCTATGGCCTCACGTTGGATGGAGCGTCTGGCGAGGAAAGGCGGATAAAACATTATTACAGCGAGGAATCGGTTGGCATCGCCGTCGGCTTCCTGTTGAGCGCCCTGCACATTGCCGGCCTGGCTACATTGACGCACACGCCCAGCCCTATGCAATTCCTGCGCGACATTCTGAAGCGGCCCGCCAATGAAAGGCCCTATGTTCTGATCCCGGTCGGCTATCCGGCGGAGGATGCCACGGTACCCCTCATCGAGAAAAAATCGCTGGCGGACATCGTGGTCTGGCGCTAAAGCGTCTTATTGCGGCTAATCTACGCTGACTGTATTTCGATTTATACTGTAAAATAAAATGGTGAAATTAAGCTGGATAATTTACATTCATTTGAATTCAGATTTAAGCCTGCCTGACGGTGTTAACCTGTGAGAATCGTCACGCTTCTCAATGAAAAAGGCGGTGTTGGGAAGACCACAATTTCCTTTCACGTGGCAGCCGGGTTGGCGGTTGCCGGCTTTCGTGTGGTCGCCGTGGATGCCGACGCCCAGGGATCTTTGACCGAGACCATGGGCTTCGAACAAGCTCCCGGGCTTTATGACCTGATCGTTCGCAACAACCCCTTCCGCAAAGTCTTGCGCTTTGTCAACCCGGAGATATACGAGTATGTGAAGCGCGAGGTAAAAGGGCAGCTCTTCCTGTTGCCGTCGAACGTAGAGACACAAAGTATCGCTAGCAATTCCAAGGACGCGCTGGCATTCGTCCGCCGCTTCACAGAACTTAAAGACACCGTCGACTTTGTGATCGTCGATACCTCGCCGACGCCGTCGCTGCTGCATGGCGCGATCTATTTGGCGACCGATGCCATCCTCTATCCAACGAAATGCGAATACCTCAGTTTTCGCGGATTGCAGAACAGCTTTATGCATCGCCAGGAGAACGAGCGCTACCGCAGTCAATTCAACTTTGCGCCCATCGCCAACCTGGGCATCCTGCCGAATATCTATCGTCATGGCACGCTGGAACATCGGGACAATCTGGAAGAACTGAAAGAGACCTACCGGGATCTGGTCTGGGACCCAATCCCGCAATCGACAATCTGGACGGAGAGCAGCCGCGTACACCGCACGATCTGGAATTATGCGCCCGGGTCGCCGTCCGCCCGGCATGGCTGGAACCTGCTCAAGAGATTCCTGGAGGCAATCAAACATGTCAAGCCGACGAAATCGTGATCGCTCCAAATCAGCGTTGCCGAAGCTGGAGGACCTTCCGCGCCTTCCCTACGAAGAGGTTGCGAGCGCTACCTTTGGCGCCCCCGGCGGCGAACCGGTCAATCAGCGCTTCGGGGATATCGAAGCGACGAACCTGGCTGAAGTGGAGATCGCGCTCAGCGGCGACGGCGCCATCCGCGCCTACGAGTATCGCCTGACCGGGCTGGGCATCGACCCCGCCGGCCTGTCCAGGAACAAGCGGAATTGGGAACTGCTGGGCCAATTGCTCTTCCGTCTGGACCATTCCATTCAGTGGCTGATTGGAGACTGGCTCTTGCAAGGTGAAACGAACCGGTGGGGAAAGCATGAAGAAATCGCCAGGGCGCTGAATTACGAAGTGAAGACGCTCTACGATTACCGCTACGTCGCGCGGCATGTGCATTTTTCGGTACGTACCGACAAACTGTCATTTGGGCATCACAAGTTGCTGGCGCATCTTGAAGCGGCGGAGCAAGCTCGCTGGCTCCGCAAAGCCGCTGACGGCGACATCGATCGCGAAACCGGCGTATCTCGGCCTTGGTCAATCAGTCGGCTCAGACGAGAACTGTCGGATTTTCCCGCCTTGCAAGAAAATCAAGAGTCCCCCTTCGAGCGCAACCTGCGTCGCATTGACCGAGAATTGACGCGCAAGAAATGGAACAAGCTGACCGTCGCCGAGCGGCGCAAGCGCTACCAGCATTTGCGCGATATCTTGGCGCGGATGCAGCGCTGGGGCTTTGACTGAGACCTGGGCG
>JAPOOU010000025.1 GCA_026713245.1 Chloroflexota bacterium | reverse complement strand
CCCGTCGACGCTTTCTATCAGCGCGCGCAGGTAGGGCTCGTCTTCCCGCATTTGATCGGCCGAGTAGTCGATGCTGAGGCGCTGGCCCCCCTGCGCCGCGAAGCAATAGACCATGCGAATCCGCTCGGGCGGGATCGGACCGCCGTAAAGATGGGCGCCGGCTTTGGCCAGGACAGTGCGATAGAGGATGGTCTGCAGGCGGCCCTGCAAATAGCTTTGCTCGGGTACACGGCGCCAGGTCTTCCAGTCGACGATGACGGCTTCGCCGCCCGGCTCCAGCGCCAGCAGATCGTATTTGGCGATCAGGCGGCGCTCCCCAAGATGCGCCTGCAATGTGATTTCAGCGTGGCGCTGCGCCGGCAGCCCCGCCAAGCCGTCGGCTCGGAAGACTTGCCACCAGGTCGCCAGTTCCGGGTCATCGTGAAGCGACCGCGCCAGCGTCTCGGCAGGCAGGCCGAGAAGATGCTGCTGCACCAGCTTATGGAAGCGGGCGCCCTGCCGCGTGCGCCGCTCGAACTGGAGCGCGGGCGCGGCTTCCACGGCCGGGTAGCGCAGCCGCTTGATATGGCGCAGCTCAAAGCGCCGGGGGCAATCGGCGGCGTCTTGCAGGCTGCCTTGCGTGAAGGCGAAGTCATCGGGCAGGTTCATGGCTCTCGCGCTTTCGCATTTCCTCTTTTCATTTCTTCTTCCCACCAGGTTCGCAGCGCCAGAAAAGGCGTGGCTTCGGTCGCGTCGCCGCGGCCGGTATTCCAGGTGATGGTCAGCGCTTTGCGGGCGCGGGTGATGCCGACGTAGAGCAGCCGCAGGCGCTCGGCAGCGTACTCGACGCGGGCGTCGAGGCTCGCGAATCCCTCTTGATAATCCCGGTCGCTTTGCAAGGCGGCGAGCTGCGCCAGAGCCTCGGCCGAGAGGTTGAGATTGTCGCGGATGAACCACTTTTCACCGATGAAGGAATCGTTAGGATCGGCAGAAGGAAAGTCATAGTTGTTGACCGAGATGAGATAGACGCGATCCCATTCCAGCCCCTTGGCTTTGTGCAAGGTGGTGACGGTCACCTTGCCCTTGTGCGCGTCGGGGTCGAATTGACCTTCGTCATCGCCCAAGCCGGTGAAGCGGCGGCGGTTGGCGGCGATATCGCGCAGTTCCGCGGCGAAATCCGGCAGGCGCATGCGGGGATGCGCTTCCCAAAGTCGCGCCAGGTAGAGCGCCACCATATGCGCCGTGGCGATATCGCTCTCGTTGGTGAAGATCGGGCCGTGTTCCTCGTCGGAAACACCGCTGACGGTGCCGGCGATGGTCAGGATCAACTGATCAATCGGCAGCACGGTCGCGCGCAGCCAGGTGCTTACATTCTTCCGAAACGCAGTCAGCTGGGCGTAAAGTTCAGCGTGTTCATCCGCTGACAAGCTGTCCTCGAGCCAATCACTCAAACGCGGCGCGACATATTCTTCGACCGCGCTGATCCTGCCCAGGCCCGTCATCACGCGTCCGATTGCTGCCGCGGCCCGGGCATCGTCCTGTTCGTCGCGGCGCGCCACTTGATAGACCTTCGCCAGCTTTTTGGCGTCTTTGGGATCGGCCAGATATTCCAGGATGAGCGCCAGGCTGCCCACGACAGCGCGCGTTGACGAGGTGGTGTTGAGGTTTTCCACGTAGGGCACGCGCTTCTCGCGCAGGAATTTGACGATCTCCGAACCGCGCGTATTGCGCGCCACCAGTATAGCGGCGGTCTGATTGGGATGGGCTTCCAGCCAGCGCTTGCAAGATTCGGTGACGATGATCGCTTCTTTGGTCGCGCTATAGGCTTCCGGGTACAAGACGACCGCAGCCGGATCGTCGGGCGGGTTCGGCTGTGGATCGCCCATGGGCGTCGGCTGAATAAAGGGCTTGCTCAGCGGGATGCGTTCGCGAATGGCGCTATGGGGATGTTTCAGCGACCAGGCAATCAGATAGTTGGCCAGCTTTTGGATGCTGCGGGTGCTGCGCCCGGAGTTGGGCAATTCGCGCCCGACGACGCCTTCTGAAGCGATGAATGCGCGCAGGTATTTGGGGTCGGCGGTGGTGAAGGTCTCGAAGATGGCTTGATTGGGGTCGCCGACCCGCAGCCAATTGCCGCCGTCCCCCGCCAGCAAGCGCAAAATGCGCTCCTGCAGAAGGCTGCTGTCTTGCGCTTCGTCTTCGAGAATGTAGCGGTATTTGCGCCGAAGCGACTCCAGGTAAGCCGGGTCGCTTTTTAATACGCGCAGCGCCAGGCAAATCAAGTCCTGAAAATCGACCGCGCCGCGGTAGCGCAAGGCGCGTTCGTAATCCTCATAGATCTCGGCGCAGATCCGCGCCAGTCCCAGCCCGTCTCCCCGGCCAACTTGGTCTGCCTCGCGCTGCTTCAAGTCTTCGGGCGAGAGCAGATCATCTTTCGCCCGCCGGATAAAGTCGCGCGCGGTATCGGTAAGGATTTGGCCCCAGCGATAGACGCGATAGCCCGCGTTGTCGCGGTACTTTGGCGCCAGCCAGTCATCGGGGGCCTCGGGCGATCGCCCCATCCAGGATTCAACGGCGGCTGCCAGGATCTCGCTGCTCTCGCGTTCGTCGACGATGAGAAAGGCCTCGTCCAGCCCGGCTAGAGTCGGCTTTTGGCGAACGATGTCATTAGCCAGCCCGTGCAGCGTGCGCACGCGGTAACCGAAGCCGGGCAACAGGCCCTCGGACTTGACGTATTCATTGATCTGTCGCGCGAAGTTGGAAACTGCCGAGTTGACCAGAGTGACGATCAGGATTTCTTGTCCCTCTTCCAGATCGGTCTCCGCCAGCAGCGTCGCCGCCAGGTAGGACAGTGTGGCGGTCTTGCCGCTGCCGGGCACCGCCGCCACGCCCAGGTAGCCCTGACGATAGGCCAGGACCTCGCCTTGTTTGGGACGGGGCTTAAACATGCGCTTTCCCGTTTGTATTGTCCGCGGCGCTCCGCCGCATCAGGCCATGAATCGCCTCCAGGAGCAAGCCGCGCTGTTCGTAGCCGCTCTCGCTGAGCTCGCTGTAACCCAGGTAGATCTGCTTTCGGCAGCGCCGCGTCAGCGCCAGGACAAGCCGGCCCAGCGTCAGTCGGTTCATCGCCGCCTCGTCATCATCGGTCCAGGTCCTGCCCGGCGGCCAGCCCAGGCTCAATACATGGGGATGGGTCAATGGCTGATACAAGCGGCGCGCCCAGCCTTCGCTGCCGACGTTCAACCAGAACTGATAATCGACCGCGCGGTTGCTCAATAAGAAGGTGTAGGCGGGGGCGATCAATACGCAGTCTTCGCTATCCGCGATCCAATCGCGCAAGTAGAAATCGGCAATCACGCCGCGGTCCACCATCTCCAGATAGTCCCGGCCCAAGTCCGCCCCTTCTTCATAGCGGCGCATGAACTCCAGCGACCAGCGAAAATTGCGGGCCGAATCCACCAGGTTCATGCTGACGTTGCCGGCATCGCTATTGTCGTGGAAGCCGAAGCCGGGGCGCGACAAGACCTCCCCGAACAACTGACGGAAGAAAATATCAAGGGCTTCGGTCGGGGCGCCTTCAATGTAACCGTTCAGCCAGGCCTGCAGGCGATCGTAACGAGCGCCCAGTTCGTAGGTGATGCGGTCTTGCATCGCTTCCGATTTAACATCGGAAAAGGGCAGCATGCGACCGTCCCGGTACAACATTTCGGTCAAGAGCTTGGCGCGGATCAGGTCCAGACCGTCGATGACCGTCATCAACCCGAATGCGACATCGAACTCGGCCGGCGTCATATGCCAGCGCGGGTGCGCCAGGCGAGCGAAGGTCAAGAGCGCGCGGGCGGCCGGTTCATCGCGCAGCGCCCGCGACGGCCGGTGAGAGCGCGCTCTGATATCGCGAGCCGTCAAGCCTTCGACCAGGGAAAAGCGCAGCACATCGGACATGAATGGCGCCATCACCACGATCTCCTGCGGCGATACGCCCTGACGAT
>JAPOOU010000027.1 GCA_026713245.1 Chloroflexota bacterium | reverse complement strand
GTAGCGGACAAGCCTTACAGATCGTTGCTTTAGCGAAAGTTGCATTACTTTAATGTTCTATTGAGGGCATATGGGACCGGCTTCATTCGTTTGTTAGATTGCGGCTTGCGTTCATCGGCGGCGCGATGAAAAAGGAGATGACAAATATGAGCGCCAGCCCGGTGAAGAATCCGCCGACATGGCCCCAATGCACATTGATTCGCGGCGCCACGGAACCAACTTCGTAGAAGAACTGCATGAATAGCCAGTAGACCAGATAGACCCAGGCGGGCGCATTCACGTCGTATCCGAAAATCTTGAGAAAAATGATCTTGGACCTGATCCGCGCGGTAGGGAAAAGGAAGAGAAAGGCGCCGATGATTCCCGAGATCGCGCCGCTGGAGCCGATCAAGTATTGCGGTTCGCCGCACAGGGCGCCATCGAAGAGAATGTGACCGAAGTGTCCGCCGAAACCGACAATGAGATAAAAGGCCAGGAATTTCAAGTGCCCCAGATGCTCTTCGATGCGAGCGCCGAAAACGTAAAAGATGATGATGTTGGAAGTAAGGTGCACAAAGCTCATGTGGAGAAAGATGCTTCGCAGGCCGTCGATCAGTGTCTCGAGCGGGCTCTGCCGGCTTACTGCGCATATATTCAAGACATAACTGCGATATACGTCTTCAAGAGACAATCCGCCGAAAAAAGCATACAGGAGGACGTAAACGAAAGCCAAAACGTTAGTGACTGTGACAAAGAATGCCACATAGGGTCGAAAGTCCGATTTACCGACAATCTTGTAGGGGATCATGCGGCCGATTCCTGAACAAGCGCTGGAATCAGCTTAGCATAAAGAATTGGCCAAAGGCAAATCGGCGCTGTTGCTCATGCGCTGCTGTTGATACGCGCGCTCGCGCGTCCTAGCGCTCGGCCAGGGGCGCCCATTTGAGGTCACAGGGTCCAACGTAGTTTGCCTTGGGGCGAATCAGGCGTCCCCCCATTTGGCCGATAATATGGGCCGACCATCCGGCAATGCGCGACATCACAAAAAGGGGCGTGAACATGTCTACATCCAGATCCAGGGTGTAAAGAACAATTGCGCTGTAATAATCGACATTGGGATAGAGATTGCGCGAGATGAAGTATTCGTCCGCTCGAGCCGTTTCCTCCAGCTTGACGGCAATATCGTACCACTTGCGCTTGCCCGAGCTTTCCGCCAGCGCTTCGGCGTGCCGCTTGAGAATGCCGGCGCGCGGGTCATTGGATTTGTAGACGCGGTGCCCAATGCCCATGATCCGACGCTCGCCTGTCTTGACGTATTTTTCGAACCAGGGAACGACGTTCTCTACTGCGCCGATTTCGAGGAACATTTTCATAGCCTCGGCGTTAGCGCCGCCATGAGCAGGTCCCTTCAGCGCGGCGATCCCGCCGACAACCGCACTGTGCATATCAGAGCCGGTCGCGGTAATGACCCGGGCGGCAAAGGTGCTGGCGTTCATGCCGTGTTCAGCGAGCAATACCAGGTAGACATCCACCGCGGCGCTGGCGGTTTCATCGGGTTCTTCGCCCGACATCATGTACACGAAGTTCTGCGCCAAAGTCAAATCCTGGCGCGGGGGGATAGGTTCCAGTCCTTTTGTGATGCGCATCCATGCGGCGCAGATCGTCGTGATTTGCCCGGTCAGACGTACTGCCTTCGCAAGGGCCAGGTCTTTGTCCGTCAGGTTTTCCGCGTCCTCGTCAAAGGCAGAGAGCATGGAGACGGCGCTACGGAGGGCCGCCATCGCCGGCGCGCTAGCCGACAAGGACTTCATCATGTTTATGACCGGATGCGGAATCGCGGCGTTCTTCGCGATATCGCTCCGTAGCGCTTCGTATTCGGCTTGCTTCGGCAGGCGTGTGAAGTGAAGCAGGAACAAGACTTCTTCAAAGGATGCATTTTCGGCAAGTTCTTCAATGGCATAGCCGCTATAGATCAATTTGCCGATTGTTCCGTCAATGAAGCTCGTCGCAATATCCGCTACGACGACTCCCTCTAGCCCACCTTTGCTTGCCATCTAGCGAGTCTCCTTGTCGATTCGGTTTTCTCAGGGTTTGTTCCAGTCGTAGCGCGCTTGCGGCCGCGTCAAGCGGTCCGTACTTTCTCCGTCCCACGTTGGTCGCATCTGTTTGCCCTTGCGCGTTGAGCCGGGCGCTGCCTGACGTATGCTTTCAGCAATAGAACATAAGCCGAGATTATCATTAGACAGGGAAGTATAGCACCGTCAATACTTGCCTTCAATGACAATCAGCAGAATGGCGGAGCAACAGGCCTGTAATCAGCGGTCCGCGGCGTTGCGGTCCGAGTGACGCGACACTCAGGAGAGATCAACGGTTGCGTATCGTCCGCGAAAGTGCTAATGTATGCGCCATGGTGAACTGTAAAGCGACTCATTCCGCGAAAACCGGATGCCTCTGTTGTTGCGGCAAAAGGCTCCGTAATGTTTGGCGCGTGGGGATTTCTGCTGATTGATGACATCTGGTCAGCAACCGGCAACAAAAGAAACGAGAGTCAACGCGCGAGGGTTGGCTCTTTTTGATTGTGGTGACGGGGAAACGAATATACCATGACGGTTCGTTTAGGGAAGCAGCTTCAAAGTCGGATCTTCGAGCAGATGGAAGATACCTATCCCAACGAAGGCGGGGGCTTTCTTTTGGGCGAGTTGAAAGACGATGGCGCTGTCATCCGCGACATCGTTCAGGTGGACAACAATTTCGAGGAAGCGGAACAGTATCATCGTTACGCGATGACAGCACAAGACTGGATGCGCCTGGAAGATGAAGCCGACGACCGTGGGCTGATGTTAGTGGGATATTATCACAGCCATCCAGATTCGCCGGCCATTCCGTCCGAGTATGACCGAGAGCACGCGCTGCCGAATTTCCTGTACATCATTACTTCGGTCAAAATGGGACGAGCAACCGATATGCGCGTTTGGAAGTTGCGGGCGGATCGCAGCGTCTTTGATAAAGAGGCGCTTGATGTGCTTGAGATCGATTAGTTCAGGCTCGGTTCCACAACTCAAAGACGCAAGACAGACAAATAGAGGCATAAGAGAATTGAAGGAGAAGAGAAACATGGCGAGCATTCGAATCCCGACACCGTTGCGCGCCTATACGGGCGGCGCATCCAACATCGAAGTTATTGGCGGGACGGTTGGCGAGGCGCTGCTGAACCTGGTGGAAGTGCATCCGGACCTTCACGTACACTTGTTTAACGACGACGAATTGCGCAGTTTTGTCAACATTTTCATAGACGACGAGGACATTCGTTTCATGCAAGGTCTTGATACGGAAATTGCCGCGGGCGATAGCTTGCGCATCATCCCCAGCATCGCTGGCGGTGGCATGGTCGCTGGGCGCTTAACGGAGCGGAAATGATGACAACGCTACATAATCGCATAGCGGATTTGAACAATGAGGAAGTCAAGCGCTACAGTCGCCACGTCATCATGCCGGAAGTCGGCATAGACGGGCAAAGGCGTTTGAAGGCCTCCAATGTCCTCTTGATCGGCACCGGCGGATTGGGCAGCCCATTGGCGCTTTATCTCGCCGCGGCCGGCATTGGACGTATTGGATTGGTAGACTATGACGTGGTCGACTTTAGCAATCTACAGCGCCAGGTGATACACGGCGTAAGCACAGTTGGCGCCTCCAAGCTGGATAGCGCCGCCGACCGCATGCTCGATCTCAATCCCGATATTGATGTGGTCAAATATAACGAGCCCTTGACATCCGAGAACGCCGAGCGGATCTTCTGCGAGGACTGGGACATTGTCATCGACGGTACGGATAACTTCCCGACGCGATACCTCGTCAACGATGCCTGCGTGAAACTGGGAATCCCGAATGTCTACGGCAGCATTTTCCGTTTCGAGGGTCAGCTAAGCGTGTTTTATGCCGAGAGCGGTCCATGCTATCGCTGCATGTTCCCCGAGCCGCCGCCGCCAGGTCTGGTGCCAAGTTGCGCGGAAGGCGGGGTTCTGGGCATATTGCCCGGCACCATCGGCACCATGCAAGCAACTGAGGCGATCAAGCTGATACTGGGAATCGGCGAGCCGATGATCGGCCGAATGATGCTGTACGACGCCCTGGAAATGAGTTTCCAGACTATCAAAGTCCGCAAAGATCCGGACTGCCCGGTATGCGGCATTGAGAAGGCGGATGTCGTCTTGATCGACTATGAGCAATTCTGCGGCATGCCGGCGCACGATCATAGCGAATTCAGCGCTGTCGACGACGCGGATGAGCTGGAGATAAACTCGGTGACCGTTCACGATGTGAAAGCCGTGCTGGAAAACGGCCACGATGTGCTCGTTGTCGATGTGCGCGATCCCCATGAATGGGATATCAGTGCCATCGACGGCACGTTGCGCATTCCCAAGCCGGATATTCAATTGGCGAAAAACGGGATACAAGCCGGCCGCAAGTTATGGGAAGAAACGATTCTGAAGGAGATTCCCAAGGACAAGACGCTCTATGTCCACTGCCGGTCCGGCAAGCGCAGCGCCGACAGCATCGCGTTTTTGTCGGAAATCGGTTATGACATGGACAAGATGTTCAATGTCGAAGGTGGCATCCTGGCTTGGGCGGACGAGATTGATCCCGGTATGCCGAAATATTGATCCGATACACATTAAAGAGACCAGCCAAACGCGCTGGTCTCTTTTGTTTTCGGTAGCGGCCTGCTTCAGCCTGCCATCAGGCCCCGCATCACGCCATCGAAAGCCTCTTTCGAAGGTCTCAGGCTGGCGTCATCGAGACGCGCAAGGGGCGCCGATACCAGATTTTCGGTATCCGCCAGCGTGGGACGCGGCTCCTCAAAGTAGATCAAGCCTGTGGAGAATACCTGCTCGCGCAGGGACTGCTCCAGGACATCAATAGCCATGCGGCGATTGCGCGGGTCGTGATCGTTGTCCAGCTTCTTCAGCCGGATGAAACTGCCGTCGTGCATTTCGACATCGATAAAGTCGCCGGCTTCGTAGTCGCCGACTTCGATTTCTTCCTTCGCATCCACGTAATCCGGCGCCAAAATCTGGATCTCGTGCAGCGGGACCTCGTTGTCCTTGCCGTAGGGATAACTCTTGGTTGAGGTTGCGGCATTATTGAAGGTGACACAGGGGCTGATGATATCGAGTACGGCCGTCCCTTGATGGCGGAGCGCCGCTTGCAAGAGCGCTTGTACTTGTTTGGCGTCGCCGCTGAAACTGCGGGCAACGAAGGACGCGCCCGAGATGACCGCTTCCAGCGCTAGATCAATTGGCGGCATTTCATTCAGACCGTAGTACTTCAGGAACTGGCCTTCGTCCGCCGTCGCCGAGAATTGCCCTTTGGTCAATCCATAAACGCCGTTGTTCTCAATGATGTACACGAAGGGAACATTGCGGCGGATCACGTGCTTGAATTGCCCCATGCCAATCGATCCGCTGTCCCCGTCGCCGCTGACGGCTATGCAGGACAAATCCTTGTTTGCCAGGAGCGCGCCGGTCACCACCGACGGCATCCGTCCATGCAAAGCGTTAAAACCGTGCGATCCCCCCAAGAAATACGCAGGCGTCTTGCTAGAGCATCCGATGCCACTGACTTTGATGAAGTTGTGCTGCTCGATTCCCATTTCATAAGCAATGCTGATTATCTGGTTCGAGATTGAATCGTGACCGCAGCCGGGGCAAAGCGTGCTGGGACGGCCCTTGTATTCATTTCGGCTCAAACCTAGCTGATTTACGCGCGGTGGCATGATTAACCCTCCTGTTCTTTCAAGTTCTCGTAGATCCAGCTCGGCGTCATGGGCAGACCATCGCCTAGCGCCAGCGAACGGACATGCGAGATATCCTCGGGACTCTCGATGCGCAGGAGCTGGTTCAACTGGCCATCGAAATTGTTCTCGATGACGAAGATGCTTTTGTGCGAATGAATAAATTGGCCCACTGCGGATGCAACCGGCAAAGCGCGGACGCGCAGGTAATCGGTTTGGATACCATCGTTCGCGAGCCAGTCGCGGGCTTCTCGCACTGCGTCTTCGTTGGTGCCAAAGGTGACGATGCCGATATCCGATCCGCTGCTGTTTTCGATGATCGGCTGTGGCAACATTTCCCGCGCTGTATCCATTTTTCGGCTTAGCCGGTGCATATTCTCGACCCAGTCATCGCTGCGTTCGCTATACGTGGCCATTACATCATGGCCAGTGCCGCGGGCAAAATAAGCGGAGAATGGATGATCGGTGCCGGGAACGGTGCGATAAGGGACGCCATCACCGTCAACATCCATATATCGGCCCCACTTGCCGTGTTCGTCAATGAAGCTCTGTAGTTGCACGGCATTGAGCACCTTGCCGCGGTCGATTGGCTGATCGGGGTAATCAAAAGGATCGGACAGCCAGTTGTTCATGCCCAGGTCGAGGTCGCTGATGACGAAAACCGGCGATTGCAAGGCTTCGGCCAGGTCAAAGGATTTCCAGCCGAATTCGAAGGCTTCTTTCAGGTTGCCCGGCAGCAGGCAAAGTTGCCGGCTATCCCCATGGCCCAGGAAATGCGTGAAGAGCAGGTCGCCCTGGCTGGTGCGGGTTGGCAAGCCGGTGCTGGGTCCCATGCGCGTGATATTCCAGAAGACCGCGGGCACCTCGGCAAAGTAGGCCAGGCCGGCGAACTCCGCCATCAAGCTGATGCCGGGACCGCTGGTTGAGGTTAGCGCGCGGCTGCCGGCCCATCCGGCGCCGGTGATGATGCCGGCGGCGGCCAATTCGTCTTCGGCCTGCACGATTGCGATTGTGTTCTCTTTGTTCTCGTTCTGGCGCAGATGCCGGAAACCGATGATGCCGTCGACGAAACTGGTGGACGGCGTGATCGGATACCAGGCCACGACATTGACCCCGCCGAAGACCGCGCCGAGCGCGCCGGCATCATTTCCCGTCATCATGATCTTGCCGGTGGTCCCGTCCATGCGTTCAAAGCGGTAGGGATCGGTCTTTTCGATATTTTCCGTGGTCCAGTCGTAGGCGAGTTTCACGACATCGTGGTTCATCTTCGCCGGTTTGTCCTTGCCCTTGAAATTGGCCAGCAAGACATCGTAGATCAGATCCAGCGGGATGTCGAAGAGCTTGGCGACTGCGCCGACATAGGTCATATTCTCGACGAGCTTGCGAAATGCCGTCGGCACGTCGGTCTTTTTCATGAGCGCGGCGACAGGAATCTCGTAATAGGAGATGTCATCGCGCTGTTTGATGACACGGGCGATCTTGTCCGTCGTGATGCAGACGCCGCCGGGCGGCAAGTTGGCGACGTCTTCTGTAGCGGTGCCGTCGTTGTAAGCCACGACGATCTCCGTTATCGCCTTGCGCGCCGTGTAACCGTCTTTGCTGGCGCGGATGGTGTACCAGGTCGGCAGGCCCTTGATGTTGGACGGGAACAAGTTCTTGCCATTGACCGGAATGCCCATCCGAAAGAGCGACATCACCAACACGTTGTTGGAGGTCTGGCTGCCGGAGCCGTTCTTGGTAGCGACCGAGAAAGCAAAGTCGTTGATCACCGGCTCTCTTGTATCCACTTTGGGTTTAGATTGTACGTTTATGGCCATAGTTTCTGCGCAGCGATTTGCGCATGACTCCTTTCAGACAACATGGTCAAGTTGTTCCCTCCATTGGATTGTCCACTCTTAACCCCTTTCCATATCCCAAGAGGTATTGCCCGGCTCGTGCCGCAGCAGCCGCGTATGCTCTATGAAGGCCAGTCGAGCGTCTTCGAAACGATTGTTTTTGATATGCTCCAAAATGATGGCGTGATAGTCCCAAACCCGCCGCAGGTAACTGTAATCCATATAACGATTGATGCCGACTTCTTCGTACAAGTCCCAATAAGCCTCGAGAATGCCAAGGACAAAGGTGTTGTCGAGATTCTTGAACACAGTCAGATGAAAGAGGCGGTGTTCTGGATTCGGGATGTGGATGGGAGGCGAATCCAGCTTTTCGTTTGCGCTATCTATGCAGGCTTGCATGACGTCCAGATCTTCAGCGCGCAACAAGGCGCAGGCTTCGTTCCAATAGGCGGATTCCACATGGTTGCGCAAAGAAGCGAAGGACTCGAAGCTTTCACCGCAAGCCATGGCGTACAAAGCGCTTAGGCGCACCGCCGGAGTGAAAGCGTAATTCTTGACACGGGTGCCGCGCTTGGATCGCACCT
Organism: Chloroflexota bacterium; assembly: GCA_026713245.1. Classification (GTDB taxonomy): domain Bacteria; phylum Chloroflexota; class Anaerolineae; order Aggregatilineales; family Phototrophicaceae; genus UBA6055. The sequence goes on along the minus strand of JAPOOU010000027.1, from coordinate 29,031 downwards.
CAACCCAGCCCATGGTTCGCGCCACCTCTAACTGCTCGCGAACCTTGTTGGCGCTCATGTCAAGATGCGAATCGTTGGTCAGTTCCTGGATGGACGGCAAGCGGTCGCCGGGTTGAAAACCTTGACGAACGATGTAATTCAGAAAGTCAGAACCGAGGTTTATTGCGCTCATTCGTCATATGAATGCAATTAATCAACAGATATAATGAATTATATCAATGCATAATCCAGATGTCAATAGTTTTGGCTGTCGAAACCAGGGCAATCGCGGCACATTTTTCCGTAACCACCGCGGACACCGAGAATGATTCTATAGTATTCTTGCTCTTCACGTTCTTGGCGCATTTATAGTGATATGAATTGTTTTAATTGCAACCGAATTCGATACAGTATCCAATCGCAGTAGCCCCAATTCTCAGTAAGTCCAAGTAAGTCGCGCAAAAAAAGTGTGCCTCGTAGGGGCGACCAATCTGGTCGCCCGCCGCCGCTAAGGCATACGCATTTTCGTTGCATGACTAACTTGGTATTACTTCTGTGCCATCGGTGGATAGGGGAAAAACAAGGCGCGATTGCTCTGCCGTCGCATGCGTGATGTTGCTGGTCTGTTCTTACGAGGCGAACCGGATTAACCGGATCGAAGTTTCCGCATTCGCTCCGCGGCTTGCTCCAGTGTCGCGTCGCTCTTGCAAAAGGCGAATCGAACGTGATTTTCGGCATGATGGCGGTGTTTGGCGCTGAAGAATGCGGAAGGCGGTATCGTGGCGACGCCGATCCGCTCGATACAGTGCCGGCAGAATTCAACATCATCTCCATCAAAGACATCGGAGAAATCGCCCATAATGAAATATGTGCCTTCGGGCTGAATGGCGGTCATTCCGGCTGCGTCAATCACTTGCATGACCAACTCGCGCTTGCGCGTATAGAGCGCTTGATACTCTTCGTAATAGCTGTTGCCCAGGGTGAAGGCGTAGGCGACAGCCTCCTGCGTGGGGTGGTTGGTTGCGAACGTGATGAACTGGTGCGCGCGCCAGACACCGGTTATCAACTCGGGATGACCGTAGACCCAACCGATCTTCCAGCCGGTCATGCCGAATGTTTTGCCGGCGCTGCCAACTGTAACCGTGCGCTCGAACATGCCATCCAGCGATGCGATCGCGACGTGCTGATGCCCCTCAAAGATCAGGTGCTCATACACCTCGTCGGAAATCACGATGACATCATGCTCGATGCAAAGATCGGCGATCATCCGCAGTTCGGCGCGCGTATAGACGCGCCCGGTCGGGTTATTGGGCGTGTTGAGCAGGATGGCCCTGGTCTTGTGGTTGAAGGCGGCGCGCAATTCCGCTTCGTCAAAGGTCCAGTTGGGCGGGTGCATGGGCACGTATACGGGCTTGCCGCCCGCCATTTGCACGCCCGGCACATAGCTGTCGTAGTAGGGCTCGATCACGATCACTTCGTCGCCGGGGTCGACCAATCCCATGATGGCGCTGAAAACGCCTTGCGTAGCGCCGGCCGTCACGATGACGCCGGTATTGGGATCGACGTCGATGTCGTAGAAGACGCCGGCGTGCCTGGCCACGCCCGCGCGCAAGTTTGCTAGACCCGGGCTGGGCGCGTATTGGTTGGCGGTGTCGCCGTTCAGGGCGCGGATCGCAGCGTCGATAATCTCTTGCGGCCCATCGAAATCGGGACGACCTTGGCCAAGATTAACCGCTCGGTGCTGGGCGGCAAGTTGATTGATCTCGGTAAATATGGTTGTTCCGAAAGGTTCGACGCGTTTAGCATAACTGGGCATTTATCGTTTCCTGTATCGCCTCGGTAAACATCGCCTACTATAACACAAGCTTGGTCAGTCCGCGCCTTCAAGCAGTTGCTTCGCCAGTGCGGTCGCGCGCTGGAAATGAGGATCATCTTTGCGCGATTTTACGAAGATGAATTCTACCTTTCGCGCCCTCGCGATTTCAAGCAGAGCTCGCCAATGATCTTGATACTTGACCGGGTTTCCTTCTTGTGTTTTCCAACCCTTCGCGGCCCACTTCGCGATCCACTGGTTCATACCTTTGGAGAGATATTCCTGGGCCGTCAGGAGGGTGACGCTGCGATCGGCCGGCAACTTCGCCAGGCATGTTTTCGCTCCAATTAGCACGGCTTCCAATTCACTGGTGTTCGCGAGGGCATCGCCGCGCTCTTGCATTTCTTCCCGGTACATTGTCACGGCGGACCAGGCCGCCGTCTTCCGCCGTGAGGAATAGCGCGTCGAAAGATAAACCGTAATATCGCTGTCGATCCTGGGAGTGGGCTGGTCTCCTGACGATTCAGGCGCGCGCGACAAGCGGTTTTTCTCGGCGACGGCGATGCGATCGCAGCGTTCGTTATAGGCGTGGCCCGAATGACCCGCAACGTAGATCCAATTGACCTGATGGGTCGCCGCCAATTGGAAGTATCGCTTCCAAAGTTCGGCGTTCTTGCGGCTTTTTTTGACGCGGTTGGCGATATCAATGACATATTGCGAGTCGCTGACGATGGTCACCTCGGACGGGCGTTTCAGCGCATTGAGACCCTCAATGACAGCAGTGAGTTCCATTTGGTTGTTGGTGGTCATTTCCCGGCCGCCGCTGAGTACAGACTCTTTGATGACGGATCCGCTTTCGTCGGTCGCGCACAGGATAGCAGCCCAGCCGCCCGGTTGCTCGTCCGCGTGGATGTCACAGGCGCCATCGGTGTAAATGGTGATTTGCATCTGGTCTGCCGTTCGCATAATATAGGCCTGCAGTCTAGCATACACAAATGACGGTAGAAAGGCATCGAGGTCTATGGCGGTTGACCAGGCGTTTTTGCAGCAGAAGCGCTACGAAGCCTTCGTAAAGATTACACAAACGGTCGCTGGCGCTGCATTGACGGGCGCGGTCCCGGGACCCACGCTGGAACTGGCCAAGCAACTGGGCATCTCGATGGCCGATGCCTGGATGTGCCTGGATATTTACCGCAAGTATTTTGATGAAGATCTTTCGCGAGGGGACTTGACGCGCATGATGCAAACGACCGGCGTCGTTGTATTGAGCGGGGGCATCGCCGGTTATGTCGGCATCCGTCTCGCGCAGGCGGCTTTAAGCGAAATCCTGGAAAACATACCAATCGCCAATTCGATTATCACGGCGATGGCCTTCGGCAGTTCAACCTTTCTTATTGGTTTGGCTTGGCTGGCAATTGTGGAACAGAATTATCTGTTGCGGCAAGCCGAGGACGGCTAGCCCGCTCCCAAGGCAAATTGTCTGACTGACAGCTGTCGAACCAGGGCCAGCAGCAGCAGGGCTAGCAGGCCGCCCCCGATACTGACAAGCACGAATCCCCCCAATCCATAAAGGAATCCCGAACTTAAGGTTCCCAGACCGGCGCAAAACGCGACCAGCATGTCGTTAAACCCGGCGACGCGCGTTCGGTCGGAACCGCTAAGCGCGTCGGCAAGCATCGACGATCCGGCGATATAGCCGAAGTTCCAGCCTAAACCGAGCAAGAACAACCCGACCAGCAAGTAAGGCAACTGCGTCGAAAGCGGCGCGATGATTGCGGAGGCAACCAGGGTCAATGCCGCGACCACCATCATGGGAATCCGTCCGTATCGGTCAATGAGATATCCGGTCACAGCTGAAAGCCCAAACATGCCCATTACATGTGCTGATATCACCAATGAGACGGTCGCGTTGCTATGGTCCGCGCGATGCATATGCCAGGGGGTGATGGTCATAAGGGTACTCATCACCGTTTGGCAGATGAGCATCGAGAGTATTGCGAGTTGCACATTGGGCAGCCGCAGCAGATCCATGAGCTTGTGCTTAGAATCTTCACCCGCCTGATGCTTGCTCTGGTAGACGTATTGCCTGGCGACGAGCGCCGGTTCCGGCCGCAGGAACAGAATGCTGATTAGAAAGGACAAGCCGAACATGAAGACGGCCATAACCCAGGGTCCCGTTGTCAAGCCCTGCCGAAAATCTGCTACAGGCATGAATCCTTGCGAGAAGGCGGAGTTGGCCAACGCGGGTCCACTGGCCAGATCAAGGGCCAGGGCGCCAGCCAGTCGCGTGCCCGGTTCGATAAGCGCGGGACCAAATATGGCGCCAATGGTGCCGGCGAAGACGATCCGTCCGATCATTTGCGCGCGTTTTTCGGCCGGGAACATCTCGCCGACTACGAATCGGCTCATCTGCGCTCCGGCACGGGCAGAGCCCATGCAGGCTGAACTGACCAACAAGAGCCAGAAGTTTCCGTTCAGAACTGCGATCGTACCGAGGATGCCACCCAGGGCCCCAAATGCGTAAGCAGTGCTGAGTCCCATGCGGCGGCCGAAATGTCCCATGTAGATGCCGAAAGCGTAGGCCATAATTGAATGAGAAAATGTGACAACGGTTGTCGGCATGCCGGCGGTGCTGTCTCCGCCGCCGAGGATGCCAGCAGCGATGGAATGCAGGGTGAGGATGGCAATTTGCGAGGCGGACATCAGGCTTTGCGTGATAAAGATGGTAACCAGCAGCCGATGACTGGTTCGCAAGGGATACATTAATGATGCTCCGGGCAGTGGTGGAGAAATCGGCAGCAACCTTATCTCTAAATGGTGACGGATTCAACTGCCAATGCTGAGCCGGATTTCGCGATAAAACAAGGCGCGTCCAAACCATAGCACCGACAGCGCGCCGAATTTGACGCGCTGTCGGTGACTTTTGGCCGGGAATGCCCTAATCATAAAGGAAGTTTCGCAGGACCGTGTGGAGGATGCCGCCGTTGCGATAGTAGTCCACTTCTACAGGCGAATCGAGACGAACGATGACATCAAATTGAGTCATGGATCCCTTGTCGTCCGTCGCGGCGATTGTCAATCTGTCCATTGGCTCAACGCCGTCGGCAACCGGAATATCATAAGTCTCGTGCCCGGTTAGTCCGAGCGAGCGATAAGATTGCCCGTCGGCAAAGGTAAGGGGCAGCACGCCCATCATCGCCAGATTGCTGCGGTGAATGCGTTCGATGCTTTCGGCGATGACCGCTCGAATACCCAAAAGCAGCGTGCCCTTCGCCGCCCAATCACGCGATGATCCCATCCCATAGTCTTTCCCCGCGAGCACGATCAGGGGCGTACCGTCTTCCTGGTACTTGAGCGAGGCGTCATAGATCGACATTTCTTCCATTGTCGGCAGGTAATATGTGACGCCGCCTTCGCTGTTCGGCACCAGCAAATTGCGCAGGCGGACGTTGGCGAAGCTACCTCTTGTCATTACGCGGTCGTTGCCTCGGCGCGATCCGAAACTGTTGAAATATTGCGGACTCACGTCCTTGCCCAGCAGGAACTGTCCGGCCGGGCCGTTGATGGCGATCGCGCCGGCTGGAGAAATGTGATCGGTCGTGACCGAGTCGCCGCCCTTGACCATGACCCGCGCGCCAGTCATGGGCTGGATTGGCGGGGGTTCATGCGGCAGATCGACAAAGAAGGGCGGCTCCTGAATATAGGTGCTGTCCGCTCGCCACTCGTAGACCGGTTCGTCGGTGCTCGGGATCGCGTTCCACGCCTCGTTGCCTTCATAGACGTCGCCGTATTGCTCGACGAACATTTTGGCGTCCAGGCTGTTCTGCAGCGTGGACAGGATTTCGCTTTGCGATGGCCAAATGTCATTGAGATAGACGTCAAGTCCATCGCGATCCTGGGCGATCGGCTCGCTGCTGAGGTCGATATCGACGGTGCCAGCCAAGGCATAGGCCACGACCAGGGGCGGAGATGCCAGGAAATTCGCGCGGACGTCGGGCCCGATCCGGCCCCCGAAGTTGCGATTGCCGCTCAAGACCGACGCGGCGACGATATCCGCCTGGTGTATCGCCTCGCGAACCGGTTCCGGCAGCGGCCCGCTGTTGCCGATACAGGTTGTGCAACCATAACCGACGGTATGAAATCCGAGCGCTTCCAAGTGCGGCGTGAGACCGGCTTTGTCCAGATATTCCGTGACCACTTTGGAGCCGGGCGCCAGGCTGGTCTTAACATAGGGTTTGCGATTGAGTCCGAGTTCGTTGGCTTTTTTGGCCAGTAAGCCCGCCGCCACCATTACCGAGGGATTGCTGGTATTGGTGCAGGAGGTGATAGCGGCGATCACCACGGCGCCGTGCTTGAGATCAGCCTTGTCGCCATTGCTCCGGTAGCTGCCGGCTCTTCCCAACTGATCTGCGGAGAGGGCGAATCCCTGCGGCCCCAGGGGCGCGGTCAGCACTTTGTTGAAGGTGGGCTTCAGATCTTTCACGAGAACGCGATCTTGCGGGCGCAGGGGACCGGCTACGCTGGGCTCAACCGTTCCCAAATCCAGCGCCAGATTGTCATTGAATTCGGGATCGCCGGCGTCGTCGCTGCGAAACAGGCCTTGTTCCTTGCAATAACGTTCGACCAATTGCAGGGTCGCTTCGTCCCTGCCTGTGCGGCGCAGATAGCTGATGACTTCGTCATCCACCGGGAAGAAACCCATGGTCGCCCCATATTCGGGGGCCATGTTGGCAATGGTCGCGCGATCGGGCAGGGTCATGCTGCCGAGCCCGGGTCCATAAAATTCGACGAACTTGCCTACCACGCCTTTTTGGCGCAGCATCTGCGTCACAACGAGTACGAGATCAGTGGCGGTCGAGCCTTCGGGCAATTGTCCCATCAACTTGAATCCGACCACCTCTGGCATCAGCATGTAGATTGGCTGGCCCAACATGGCTGCTTCGGCCTCGATGCCGCCAACGCCCCATCCCAGCACGCCCAAGCCATTAACCATAGTGGTATGGCTGTCGGTACCGACCAGGCTGTCCGGCAGCGCTACTTTTCCATTGCTATTCGGGTCATCGTAAAGTTGCACTACTTTGGCCAGGTACTCCAGATTGACCTGGTGCACGATGCCCGTGGCCGGCGGCACGACTTTGAGATTCTCGAAGGCTTTTTGCCCCCAGTGCAGGAATTCATAACGTTCGCGGTTGCGTACAAACTCCATTTGTGCATTGCGCGCGATGGCATCGGGCTGGCCGTAATAATCGACCTGAACCGAGTGATCGATGACCAGATCCACGGGCACGGTCGGGTTGATCTTCTGCGGATCGCCGCCCATTCGCGCCATGGCGCTGCGCAAGGCTGCAAGATCCACAAGAGAAGGCACGCCGGTGAAGTCTTGGAGAATCACCCGCGCCGGACTAAAGGGAATCTCGGCTGGATCGTGATTGTTGGCATCCCATGAGGCCAGATTCACCACGTCGTCGGCGGTGAAGTGTCGTCCGTCCTGGTTGCGCAGGGCGTTTTCCAGCAGGATCTTAATGCTGAAGGGCAGTGAATCAACGTGCCCGACGCCGTTCTCAGAAAGCTTGCTCAAATGGTAAATGACCGCCTCGCCATCGCCGGTATCAAATGTGCCGCGTGCTCCAAAAACGTCGCTCATAGGTTCTTCCTCTTCTATAGATATGTCCCCATGCTCATCCAAGGCGCCGGTTCGCTAATGTGTGCGAACGCGACAGACGTTCTCGACGGTTACGCGCCGGGCGGCTGTGACTACTGGGACCGATGCTTTAGCGATCATACCGGAAAGCCCGGGCGCGCCAATCCGCCATTTCTGGCGAGCGCCTATTTTACCAGAGTTCGGGGCCCGATGTTACGGTATCTCATATTGCAAGCGTTTGCGTTTTTCCAGCGACAGGCGGAATTTTTTTAGAGCGGAATGAGCTTGCCGAATTCCGAAACACTTGTCCTTTTACAAACCGTCGACTGTGCATTAGACTCTTGACAATATCAGCGCGGATTATCGTTGTCCCAAGGCGAGGCTCAGGGGGATATGGCAAAAAAGGCAAGTCGAACGCGAGAAGCGCGACAGCGCCGTCAAAAGCAGCGCCGTCAGAGTCAATGGATGATCCTTCTGTTGGCGATTGTAATTGTGGCCGTTGTGGCTGTCGCTATGATTGTTGTTTCCAATCAGCCGGTCGAGGCGCATATTCCACCGGACTTGACAGAAAGATACGATAACGTTTCAAGATCTTTCTCAGTAGAGGGCTACCCGCAGCTTGGCGAGTTGAATGCGCCGGTTACCCTGGAAGAGTACGCCAGCTTCGCCTGCCCGGGTTGCGAGGCGCTGCATAGCGATTCATTTGACGCCATTCTCGACCGTGTTCGAGCCGGCCAGGTTCTGTACACTTATGTCCCGATGCAAACCGGTTCGATTCCCAATGCCCAGGGGGCGGCGCGGGCGGCCCTGTGCGCGGGGCGGCAGGGCATGTTCTGGGAGATGCATGACGTGCTCTTCGATTGGCAAACGCGCTATGCGAACACCGCCTACTCGCAAAATCGACTCCTGGCGGGCGCGGATGGGCTTGGCCTTAATACAAGTACGCTGACCAATTGCTTCAACTCGGCGGCGATTTCCGACACGCTGAACAGCGCGATGTCCGAGGACGTCACGGGCACGCCAACCGTACAAGTCAACGGTGTGACTATCGTAGCGGAGCGCGCGGGCGGCGTCCCGTCGACGGCCGAGATAGTCAAAGCGATTGACGACGCCACGCCCAACGATTGGGGAATTGCCCAAGCTTCACCGGCGGATGCCAACCAGTTGCCCGGGACTCCGCCCGGGCAGGCGGAAGATCCTGAGGCCGAAGCGCAGACTGCAGAAGATGCTATTGAGGAAGAATCTGCTGCGTCAGCGGAAACCGAGCAAGCGGACGGCAATGAAACCGCCGCAGTTGCGGAAGTCGACGTCACAGAAGATGGTAGCGATTTGGAGGCGGTTGACAACGATGAGGAAGACGCTGCTGCCGCAGAAGTGACCCTTGCCGAGCAAGTTGACGATGGAGAGCCGGAGCAAGCGCAGGCTACAGAAGCCAGCGAAGGCTAGCGGCCTGGCGCTCGCAGCTGACTCGGCATTTTGACCTTGTCTAGTGCTTGGCAAGCATCGGACCCAGGCGGCGCCCGCCCAAAATATGCATGTGCAAGTGGAAGACTTCTTGTCCTCCGTCTGCATTGCAGTTGACGATTAGTCGGTAGCCGTTTTCGGCGATTCCCTCATCGCTCGCGATCTTGGCCGCGACGATAAACAGCCTGCCCAGGGCTTCCTCATCCGCGGCGGAAACATCATTGACCGTAGCGATCTCTTGCTTGGGGACAATCAAAATGTGCACCGGCGCTTGAGGCGCGATGTCGCGAAATGCCAGTACCAGGTCATCCTCGTAGACGATGTCCGCCGGAATCTCGCGGGCGATGATTTTAGAGAATATCGTGCTCATGTTCTGTCTCCGGTATTTGTCTGGCGGGGGACTTACATAACCATTCCGCCGTCAACTATCAGCGTTTGGCCGGTAATATATGAAGCGTCGAAAGAGGCCAGGAACGCGACCGCTTTTGCAATATCTTGTGGATTGCCAATTCTGCCCAACGGAATCGCCGCGACGGCCCGGCCTCGGAGATCGTCGCTCAAGTCGGCGGTCATATCCGTTTCCACGAAGCCGGGCGCGACCGCGTTGACTCGGATGCCGCGGCCGGCGAGTTCCTTCGCCAATGACTTGGTGATGCCGACCAGGCCGGCCTTGCTGGCCGCGTAATTGCTTTGCCCGGCGTTGCCGGCAATGCCCACCACGCTGGTGATATTGATGATGGTACCGCTGCGCGACCGCATCATGCTGCGAGCGGCTGCCCGGCAACATAGCCAGGCGCTGCGCAGATTGGTAGAGACGACGTCGTCAAAGTCCTGTGGCTTTAACCTCATGATGACGTTGTCCTCTGTTATTCCGGCATTATTAACTAGAATATCGATGCGGGCGTGATTTGTCAGCAAAGACTTGAACAGGGTTTGTACTTGCTCGGCGCTGCTGACATCGGCTTGCATGGCTTCCGCCGCGCCGCCGGCTGCAATTATTTCGCCGACCAGGTCTTCGGCTGCGGTCGCGCTTCGATTGAAATTCACCGCCACAAGCGCGCCACGGGAAGCAAGTTCAAGGCATATCGCGCGCCCGATACCGCGGCTTCCACCGGTAACAAGCGCGACCTGGCCCTCAAAATCGGACATTGTTACTCTCCTTTTTTAATAAACCGCGTCGCTCTTGCGACGAGAAGGCTTGTTATTCTGTGTGAGTGCGGCAAGCCTTTTCGCCGGTTACGCGCCGAGCGGCTGTTGATTGCAATTCTGAATAGCCGAAACTATAACCTTTGGCGGAAATTGCGGCTAGGGTGTACCGCCGACCCAGCCCAACAGTTCCATCTGTCCTCGTAGAGCAGCCGTCATGTTGACGCTGCCGAAGCCATTATTGTTGGCTACGTAGACATCGTTTCTGCCGTCGACGCGGGGGTTCACACCGCTGAACGCGATATACTGGCTGTCCGGGGAGAACATCGGATCGCACATGCTGGGCGGCGGTCTGCCGGTGGCGATATTGCGATACGTCCCGGCTTTGACGCGAACGCCGTAAGGGCATTGCCCGGCTGTTCCGCCGATGGCGATTCGTTCTCCGTCCGGGGACCAGGCCGCGGACATGCCGAAACGCGGAAAGTCCAGTTCAGAATCTTGTCGCAGGACGGCGCCGTCGGCAGCCAGTAGCACTAACTGGTTTGTCTCATCTGCAACTTGAAGAAGAACCGTTCGACCGTCCGGAGACCAGGCTTCGGACAAGTAACTGGCGCTAGGGCTTCCGCCAATGGGCCGTACCTCGGTTATATCGCCGGTCGCGATGTTTGCGCGCCATATTCGTCGCCGCGGATCCAGCAAGTCGAGCGGGTTCCCGCTAGCGAAGGCCAGAAGCCCCGCATTGATCCAATAGGGCGGCTCCGAAACATAAACGTCGCTGATCTTCGTTATCGCGTCGGTCTCAAGCTCAAGCAGATAGACATTGCCTTCGGTTGGCGGCGGCATCGTCGCGGCGTCACAGGCATTTTCTTCGCCCGGTATCCAACTGGGACAATCGGCGCGATCGGAGACAAATGCGATGTAACGACCGTCTGGGGACCAGCGCGGCCACAAGTCATATGAGCCGCCGTCGGTAAGGTTGCGGCGTCCGGATCCATCTTTGGCGTAGAGGAAAATATCAATATCGTAACCGGTGGTCACAGACACTGCCAGATGGCTGCCATCTGGCGACCAGTCCGGTTCGACGTAGAATCCACGCTGCACCAAGGGACTGTCGCCGGGCAGAACCCTGGCCGCGAATCCGGTCGAGAGATCGAGAATATAGAGGCCGTTGCTGCGCTGCCGTTCATCTCTTTTGACAAATGCCAGGGCGTTGCCGGGCTTGGCCGGAAAAACCTCCAGGCGCGTATTGGAAGCCAGTTCCAGTATGGATATACGCGCGCCCGGGTTGCCAGGCGGCGCTAGATAGACTGTTTGAATGCCGGTATTCGGCTGCGCAGTCGCAATGTTGGCGATGGTTTGTTGATTGTTGGTATTGAGAAAAACCACCATGGGATTGGATATGCCGTCCTTGACGTTGTCCGGAATATCGGCAAGGACCCAGTTGTCGAAGACATATCCGACGGCCGGGTAGGGCGTAATGGTGGGGGTCGGGGATGGTGTAAAAGTATGAGTTGCGGTGAAGGTCGCCGTTGCGGTGGGCGTCAAGCTGGGCGGAGCTGTATTCGTCATTGTCGGCGCCGGAGTCGCGGTATTGCTAGGCGCCGGCGTGGTCGTCGGCCGGGCTGTCGCTGTCGCGCTCGGCATTGGCGCAGGCTGGCTTAGCGCGCTGCAGGCGCCGAGCAAAACGGCGAGTAAGGCGCTGACGAACTGGGATCGCATAGTGGTCCTATACGGCGGATTTGCACCTACCTTACCATAGCTCCCGCGCAGCTATACAATTCTACAGGTTCGATTGACCTACGGTTGCTCCACTTATAGTGATGAAGGCGCTTGCTCATGCAAGAAGTCGGCTAGTTATTCTATGCGAGCGGGGCGGATCTGCTCGCGCCGGCGGTTATTCGCCGTCAGGATTGTTGCGTTGCCGTTTTTCGGCGTCGATGTCGCGTTCCCGGTGCGGCGGCGGGTCACGCAAGATCAGGTCGAGCGCGTCTTGCGCGTCTTCGACGAATACGACGGAAACATCCTTCTTTACGGCCTTGGAAAGATCTCGCAGGTCTTTTCGGTTGTCCTTGGGCAGAATGATCTGCGGTACATTGCGCCGGCGCGCGGCTAGCACTTTTTCCACGACCCCGCCGACGGGCAAGACGTGTCCACGAAGCGTAATTTCGCCTGTCATCGCGTAGTCGCTGCGGACCGGACACTCGCTGAAGGCAGAAACCAGCGCGGCCACCAGCGTAATCCCGGCCGAGGGACCGTCCTTCTGCACGGCGCCTTCGGGCATGTGAATATGAATATCATAATTGTCGAAGTCGTCGGGGGGCAAATTAAAATCGTGGGCGCGGGAGCGCAAGTAGCTCAGCGCGATATGCGCCGATTCTTGCAGGACATCGCCCAACTGCCCGGTCAACATCAGGTTGCCCTTGCCCGGGACCAGCGAAACCTCGATCGTTTGAATGTCGCCTCCGTTCGGCGTCCAGACTAGGCCGCTGACAATGCCGACGCTGTCGGCGCGATTGACGCGCGAATCCAGAACCTGCGGCGGGCCCAAGTACTTCTCCACGATTGCCGGGCTCATGCGCCGTGGGTGATTGCGCTCCGAGGCCGTCTGGCGCGCGATCTTGCGACAGATCTTGGCGATTTCACGTTCCAGATTGCGAACGCCGCTCTCGTAAGTAAAGTGCCTGATAATGTGCTGCAATGACGCTTTGGAAAAACTGATGCCGGCGGATGAAATGCCGTTGGCTTCCAGTTGTTTCGTGATCAAAAAGCGCCGCGCGATCTCGATTTTCTCTTCCTCGGAGTAGCCTTTGAACTCGATTACCTCGAGCCTGTCTTCCAAGGCTTCGGGAATGCCATAGAGATCGTTGGCTGTCGTAATAAACGTGACTTTCGACAGATCGTATGGGACTTCGAGATAATGGTCGACGAAATGTCGATTCTGTTCCGGATCCAGGACTTCCAGCAGGGCTGAGGCCGGATCGCCGCGGAAGTCCGCGTTCATCTTGTCGATCTCGTCGAGCATGAAGACGGGGTTAAGCGTTTCCGCGCGTTCCATTTGCTGCAGGATGCGCCCGGGCATCGAGCCGATGTAGGTCCTGCGGTGCCCGCGGATTTCCGCCTCATCGCGCATTCCGCCGAGGCTGATGCGAAGGAACTTGCATCCCAGGGCATCGGCGATGCTCTTGCCGAGCGACGTCTTGCCGACGCCTGGCGGACCCACAAAGCAGAGAATGGGGCTCTTCATTTTGTCCCGCGCCAGTTTTCTCACGGCGATATGTTCGATGATTCGCGTCTTGACCTTTCTCAGCCCATAGTGGGCGCCGTCGAGAATGTCTTCGGCATGATGCAAATCCAGGTTTTCTTCGCTGGTGATATGCCAGGGCAAGGTCAGTAGCCGATCCAGGTAAGTATGAATGACGCCGGATTCCGGTGACATTGGCGGAATGACGCCCAGACGAGACAATTCTTTCATCGCCTTTTCGTGGATGTCTCCCGGCAGGTTTGCGTCTTGAATCTTCTCGGCAAGTTCGTGCAATTCCTGCTGGAAGATGTCCCCGTCGCCCAATTCCTGTTGGATAATGCGCATTTGCTCGCGCAAATACATCTCGCGCTGGTTAGCGGCGATCTCGTCTTGAAGACGGGAATGAACTTCGTCATGGAGCTGGCTGTCTTGAAGATCGCCGCTGACGGCGACAGATAGCTGTTCCAGGCGCTGCGCGACGTCGGATTCTTCCAAGAGCGTCTGCAATTGCTCGGGTTCCAGCGGCACGATGGCCGCCAGCGTGTCGCAGAGCTGCCCCGGTTCTTTTACGGCGAGGACATACTTGATCACACTGTCCGGCACGGACTCCAGGAACTGGCTGGAATGTTTGAAAAGCTCCAGGAGCGACATACAGAGCGACTCGACGCGCTCAGATTTCTTGAGCCGTTCTTCGACCGTGAAGGCGTGGGCGACGGGGAATGGCGCCAGCTCGTCAACATCCGTAATCCGAACGCGGCGCCTGCCCTCTACGAGTACGTGGATATTTTCACCGTAGGCGTCGGATAGTTGACCTGGCGCGATTTCTGTCCCGATCTCGTGGATATGCTGGGCTGTCTGCCCACCGTTAAGCGTATGTTGCTGTTTGACCACAATCAGGGTTTGCTTATGCTCTTTGGCATAGCTGACTGCCTGAAAGTTGGCCTCTGTTGAGATTGGAATGAGGCTCAATACTTGTGGGAAAACGACCCGGTCATCCAGCACGAGCAGCGGCAACTGAAAGATACCGTCGCTGTTTGGCTCTGCGCTCTTTATCGCGGCGAAACTTTTGTTCTGTTTTGGATTCAAGGAATTCTCTCTAGTCTCGTGTACCAGTCCGGGGGACAGGAAGGGAAGTTTAGCCCAATCTTACCGTTGCTGTAAAGTATCGGGTCTTGTCGCTATGAGACGGGATCGCTAGACTTGCCATGCACTGGCAATTGATGAGAATGTGGAGTCCATGCGCGTCCATTCTGGATGGCTGCTTCTAGCGGCTGTATTCGGCGCGGCGATTGTGTTGGCTGCGGGAAGTCTTCTTCTTTCGCCACCTCTGCCGCTGATCATGTATGCCGGCTTTGATCGAGACTCCATTAGCCCCGACGCCGATGGCGAGAACGATATTGCCGTATTTGAATACCGCTTGTCGCGGCCTGCAACGGTCGACATATCCTTGACGGGGGACGGCGGCAAGACCTTTTTCTTCCGCGAGACGCAAGCCCGGGAAGCAGAAGAGTTCAGCGTCCTCTTCAGCGGTATCGTGGATGGCTTCCTGCTGGATGGCGAAGCTGTAGTCGGGCATGTAGAACGGCGATTGCTGCCGCGAGGAACGTACACCTGGAAGCTCAATGCGCGGACCGATTCTGGTGAAGACGCGAGTGCGGACGGCCGCCTGGACATCCAGCCGGGCGATTTTCCCTTGCCGTCCATGTCCACCTTCACTGTGTCGCCGTCGGTATTTTCGCCAAATCAAGATGGCGTGGACGATCGCGTGCAGATCAACATATATCTGGAGACGAATGTCGAGAGCCTGGACGTATACCTTGTCGATTCAGCCGGTGTCCGGATTCCAATTTCCGCTCGCGTAGAAGAGCGCAATTACGGCGAAGCGGGCAGGCACCGCTTCGACTATGAAGGGGGGATTGACCTGGGTGTTGATCCGCCCCCTGACGGCGCTTATCAAGTCTTGGCGCTGGCGCAGGATGCCGTCGGTCAGCGCATTCGACAGGAAACCACGCTAACGATCGAGACGGGCGGGAAACCTTACGCCGAGATCTCTCCTCAAGCGATCGGCGTGGACGTTGCTTTTGATGTGCAGCCCTATGAGGATCGGTATTTCACATCACGCTACCATGCCGGCGAGTTGCTGCAAAAGCCGGAAGACAGCGAGTCGCTGGCCTATTCCCAGCTGATCACGATTCCCAAGGGCGAAATGCTGGTATTTCGGTTGACCGTAGAGAACTACGGCGATGTTCCTATTCGGACGTCCGGGCCGCCGCCCGGCACCGTTTATCAGCAAGAACAGCAGGCTGCGACCTTGGGCATGTTTGACGAGTCGGGCGCATGGAGAATCGGCATTCAATGTTCGACTTCGCAAGCCAGCTATCCTTATCGCTGGGCTATTGCCGCGGCCGACAAACTGGTTGAGGTCTTTGACAAGGCGAGCGGCAACACGTATTCATACTTGCCATCACGGGAGCGCGCGGTGGTCTGGGGCGCAATTCGCATGACGACCATAGAGGCGCGTAATCCGCAGAATTGCTGGGCAGGCTTGATTCACGAAGACGTAGCGATCAGCCTGCGCAACAATCACGTCGGCGTGCGTTCGATCATGATGGTTGATCCGGGCGAATCTGCCGCTAACCTAGATGGATAGAAGCTCCGGCCAGGCGAATTAACAGTGGATCTGGCAGTCATCATCGTCACCTGGAACAACGAGTCGGTCATCGCCGATGCCCTGGGCAGCCTTCAGGATGATCTATCGGCGAAGGCGATGAGATACGAAATTCGGGTAGTCGATTGCGCATCAACAGACGCGACAGTCGAAGTGATCCGCCGGGATTTCCCGGGCGTGATACT
Source organism: Chloroflexota bacterium (assembly GCA_026713245.1). Classification (GTDB taxonomy): domain Bacteria; phylum Chloroflexota; class Anaerolineae; order Aggregatilineales; family Phototrophicaceae; genus UBA6055. Next base: position 12,894 of record JAPOOU010000027.1, on the reverse strand, counting down.
GACGGCCTGCGATGAAAACATCGGTTTCGGACGCGCCAATAACATGGCAATGCGATCGATCGGATTCGATGGGCAGGGGCGAGCGAGGGACTTGCCGGGCGCGATCTATCTTTTGAACCCGGACACCGTGACCCATAACGGCGCTACAAAAGCGCTATATGACGTGCTATTCGCCGACGCTGGCAACGGCGTCGTCGGCGCTCGGCTCAGCTTCGCTGACGGCAGCTTCCAGCATAGCGCTTTTCGTTTCCCTGATCTGCGACAGATCTGGACGGAATTGTATCCAACCCCGAGTCGCTGGATCGAAGGTTCGTTTAATGGGCGCTACCCAAGATCAAGCTATGACGCTTCCGAGCCCTTTGAGGTGGATTTCGCCCTGGGCGCTACCATGATGTTGAGGCGCGAGGTATTGGTGGAAGTCGGCCTCTTTGACGAACAGTTTTTCATTTATTGCGAAGAGGTCGACTGGCAATGGCGCATACGCGAACGGGGCTGGCGGATTCTCTGCGTCCCACAAGCTCGCATTACGCATCTCGGCGGGGGCAGTTCGTCGCAAGCGCGTCCCGCGAGCCTGTTCAACCTGTGGAAGAGCCGCTTGCAGCTTTATGACAAGCATTACTCGCCCTGGAAACGCTGGATAGCCCGCAAGCTTGTCGCCCAGGGCATGGCACGGCGAAAGGCCTCGATTTCCTCTGGCGAAAACGAATTGATCGACGCCTGCCGGAAAGTTATTGAACTGGCGCGCTCATGAAGCAACTGACCGCCATCGTCTTGACTTATAATGAGGCCGAGCAAATTGAGGCTTGCGTCGAAACGCTGCGCTTCGCCGACAGAATCCTGGTCTTTGATTCCTATAGCAATGACGATACCGTCGCCACTGCGCGGCGATCCGGCGCGGAAGTCTTGCAGCACAGTTTTGTCAATTATGCTGATCAACGAAACGCGGCGCTTTGTGCCGTGGAAGGGGAGACTGAATGGGTCCTCTTTGTCGATGCGGATGAACGCGTCAGCGCTGACCTGGCCGCCGAAATACAAGTCAAGCTGTCATATTCTGAATACGCCGCCTGGAGACTGCCGCGCCACAATTACATCTTTGGCAAATTGACCAAATGGGCGGGCTGGTATCCGGATTACCAGACGCGATTGCTGCGACTGGGACGGGCGCGCTATGATCCGCAGCGGCAGGTCCATGAAGTGGCGATGCTCGATGGGCCGGTCGGCACGATGGACAATCCCATTATCCACTACAACTATCAGAATGTCGCCCACTTCATGGACAAGCAGGAGCGATACCTGCGCTACGACGCGCGGATGCTGTTCGATATGGGAACGGCGCCAAAGTTACGAAACTTTTTCTTGCAGCCGCTGCGTCAGTTCCATTTGCGCTACGTAGCGCTCAAGGGCTACCGAGACCGCTGGCACGGCTTGAGGCTGTCCCTGTTTATGGCCTGGTACGAATACCGAAAGTATCGTTACCTGTCGCAACTGCATTCTTCGGAAGGGCCGTAGAGCGCGATCGAAGACGGCCGCGCTACTGTGTCACGAGTATCCCGTATCCGCCATTGTCGCGGCGATATAATACGTTGATCTGCTCGGAATCCGCATTCATGAACATATAGAAGTTATGGTCGAGCAATTCGAGTTGCTCGATTGCCTCTTCTTCCGTCATCGGAATCATTTCCGGCGCCTTGCGCCGGACGATTTCCGATAGCGCTGCAGCGTCTTCGGCATCAACGGCCTCGTATTGCGGCACATCTTCGGCGACATCAAGTTCGGCAATGGTGGCCCGGTACTTGTCCCGCACGCGCTGATTCTTGGCTTTGCGTTTGCTTTTGAAACGGTCGATTTGCCGGTGCAGCTTGTCTATGGCTTTGTTGATTGCGAAGCGAATTGTATCGCGGTTTTCGATGTTCATTTTCTCTTCCGCGCGCAATATGGCGCCGCGCGAGTGTTGCACCGTGATTTGCGCAATCGCCAGATCAGCGCCACGATGGGTGCGGATGATGGACAAGTCTACACCGACATGCGCGATATTGGGCAGATAGCGGTCCAGCTTGTCAATCTTCGACCGCGTATAGCTATCAAGCGATTCCGTGATTTTTATTCCGTCCCCGTGAATGCTGACATCCATTGTCAACCTCCTCGATAATTCAATAATTGAGCCAAGTATCCGGCATTTGCGGGCATGCTGTCAAATGCGCCCGGCTTTACGCTCGAAATCACGCGTCACAATTGACGCGCCTGCTCAGGCGCGCGCTACCGCGAGTCCGTATACAGACCGTGCTCCCTCCCGCTTCAAGGCTCGCGCGCACTCGTTCAAGGTAGAACCGGTGGTTACAACGTCATCGATCAGAAGTATGGCCAGTCCCTCCACCGCGTCCGAGGCCTCAAACGCATCCCTGACATTTGCCAATCGCTGCTCGCCGCTGAGGCGCGCTTGCTGGTCCGTTTCGCGTATGCGGCGGATAAAATCGCTTCGTCCCGGAATACCGCAAGCTTCGCTCATGCGGGCGCCGAGCATCTCGGACTGATTGTACCCACGTTCCTCCAGTCGTTTTACCGCGAGCGGCACCGGAATGATCAAGTCAATGGGCCAGTGAGTCCGCTCGTAGGCCCGCTGCAACCGTTCCGCCAAGTGCTTGTCCAAGCACGTGGTGCCATTATATTTGAAGGCGCGGATTGCGCGGCCCAGTATGCCATCGTAGCTCCCGGTCGAGGCCAGTCCATTCAAGGGTTCGCCCGACGCAATTTGCGATTCTAACGGAAAATGCAGCAATTCATTCAGGCAGCCGGCGCAAAAGTGATAATCGACGCGGCCACAACCGCAAACGGGCGGAAAGACGAGGTCAACGAGCCAGTTCCCGAACTGTGACAGCCAGGTTCTGTTGCCGGTGTCCGGCCGAATCAAGCCAGTTTCGAGATGGGACACGGGGGCGCTTCCTACAGGCTACCTAGCAAATTCCTGCCACAAACTCAACTCGATTGTAACATGATTCCATGCGGAAAATGCGGAAGCGATCAAGTTCAGGGAGCGGCTGATCCAGATACCGGCGACGTCAGGCGTATTGGCGCGCTGATCGTGGTATAGTTAAGTGCGAAAGAGCGACTCTGTCGAGCGCGCGTAAGGTGGGGAGTCCATTGACTTGGAACGCGTAGAACGTTTGGGATTGGCCTATTATCGCAACGAGAAATGGCGCGAATTGAGACACGGCATATTCACGCGACGCGGCGGCGCGAGCGGCGGACAGTGGACGTCGCTGAATATGGGCGGCAATATCGGAGACGATTCTGCTGCTGTCGGCGAGAATCACCGGCGCATATATGATGCGGTGAAGGCGCCGGGCGGTAGAGCGACAACGACTTGGCTGGTGCACGGGACAAATGTTGTGACGGTCGACGGGAGGAGTAACGGAAAGAGTTGCCTTGCAAAAGCCGACGGCATGATCACGGAACAGCCCGATCTACCCTTGGTGATGCGCTTCGCGGACTGTGTGCCGCTGCTTCTTTACGATCCGGCAAAGGCGGCAATCGGATTGGGGCACGCTGGCTGGCGCGGCACCGTGAATGGTATGGCGGCAAAAATCGTACGCGCGATGGTTAATGCCTACGGCAGCAGCCCTCAAAACATACAAGTTGTCATCGGCCCGGCGATTTCTCGTTCAAATTACCAGGTCGGCTGCGAAGTGGTAAGGGCGGCCTTCGAATACTTTGGCGAGGATTCGGGCGTAGTCCGCATCGATCCAAAGGATGGCGCCGCCTGTCTTGATCTGTGGCTGGCCAACCAGTTGGATTTCCAACGCGAGGGTGTGGAAGATATTGAAGTGCTGCGCCTGTGCACTTATGAAAATACCGACGATTTCTTTTCCCACCGTGCGGAGCAGGGCAAGACCGGTCGATTCGGAGTGATCATATCACTATGAGCATCGCCGACAATATCAAGCGCGTCGAAGACGCGATTGCAGATGGCTGCGCCAAGGTCGGTAGAGATCCGTCGGAAATCACGCTGGTCGCGGTGAGCAAGCAGAAGACCGTCGAAGACATTGTTGCCGCCGCGGCCGCCGGCATAAAACACTTTGGCGAAAACCGCGTAGAAGAGGGTATGGAAAAGATTGAACTTGTCAACAACGCGGTGACTGCGCCCGTCACATGGCACATGGTTGGCCATGTGCAGAGCCGCAAAGCCAAACGGGTGCTGCCGCTATTCGACCTGGTGCAGTCGGTTGACAGCTTGCGATTGGCGCAGAAGCTGTCGAACCTGGCGCAGGCAAAAAACCAGACCCTTGAGGTCTTGCTGGAAATTAACATATCGGGAGAAGCATCGAAATACGGACTAAAGGGTTATAATTGGTGTGGTAATAACGCGGAGACGGAAATATTGCGGCAAGAAATTGGCGCTATCCTGACGCTTAGAGGCTTGCGCGTGAAGGGGTTGATGACCATGGCGCCATTCGGCGCGGGTCCCCAGGCGCTTCGCAAAGTCTTTGCCGACCTCTTTTCCTTGCGCGAGCAGTTGACAAGCGTGTTCGCCATTTCGCTGCCGGAGTTAAGCATGGGAATGACGGACGATTACGAGATTGCCATAGAAGAGGGCGCGACCATGATCCGCATTGGCCGCGCGATATTTGGTGAACGCAACGGTTAATTTAGGACGATCAAGAAAGGTTAGATGACCAATGGAATCACTGTTTCTGATTATATTCTGGGCGCTGCAAGTCTACCAATTGATCCTCTTGGCAAGGGTGTTGATGACCTGGATTCCGAATCTCGATTATAACAACCCGATCGCGCGCCTATTGTATCAAGCGACGGAACCGGTTCTTGCGCCTATCCGCAGAGCTCTGCCACAAATGGGCGGTATAGATCTCAGCCCGTTGGTTGTCTTTCTGGGAATCAGCGTTCTGATGCAATTGATCTTCTAGGCTGGGCGGCCCGCTTCCGCACCCCGGCCGACTTGTCGTACTTTGGCGACGATCGGTCTTGGCGACGCTCAGATCTTTAGCAGGATTCTGCCGCAGTTGCTACAGTTCACGAGATCGTTGCTGCGGTCGACGGCGGCCAGCACGGTGTTGTCTTGTTCAATGCCGCAGACAGTACAGGTCTTTTCTCTTAGAGCGGCGACCGGACGGTTGCCTTTGGCCCTTCTCATGCTGTTAAAGGTTTTTAACGCGGCGTCGGGCGCTTTCGCGAGGGCGCTTTTGCGTTTGGTCATCAGGCGCTCAATCTCGCCCGTAAGCGCGGTCTTTTCGTTCATTAAGTCTTGCTGCTTTTCGTCATGTTCTGCTTCGATTTCTTTCAACAGTTGGCTGCTTTCTTCCCTGTCCTGGCTGGCCTGGTCGCGCGCTATCATCAGTTGCAGGAGTTGATCATCGAGTTGGGCGCGCCGACGCGCGAGTGATTCGACTTCCATCTGCATGTCCTGCAATTCCTTTGGGTTTGCCACGCTGCCGCTGTAGAGTCGGGTCTCGGTCGCCTCGCGCTTCTCGACGACCGCTTCGATCTGAATCTCCACGTCCCGGGCGAGTTTGCTGTTTTCATCGAGCGCCGCTTCGGCGACTGCAAATCCTTCTTTGGCTTGCCGGAGCAATTCATCGTCTTTCAGTTGCGCGTTGACGGCTTTCACGCGTTTTGTGCGTTCAATAATATCGAGCTCGATCGTTTGAATATCGTACAATGCCCGCGCTACTGTCATCATTGCTTCCCTCAAGTCTCAAATAGAGTATGTTAAGCGCCCGGTCAATGTAAATCGCGTCGCTCATACGACCAGAAGTATTCCTGTATTGCAAGAGTTCGGCAGACCCGTTCGCCGATTACGCGCCGAGCGGCTACGAGGCTGGGTGTTATTGTAACCGATGGGCGGCTAGATTTGTAACCAGTATGCGAGCAAATGAATCGTCTACTGCGCGACTTGCGCGCAGATAGGCCGGCCACGCCCGGTGCAAAGCCGGTTCTTTCCATAAACAGTATAATACAGCGTATCAGAGCATTGCCCTGGAATTGCCAGAATGCAAAATCTCAAGTCTATGCCGCTCGGCCGGTTCTCAGAAAGACTTGCCATTGCGGTGGTTTGTTTGTATCTACTGTCGCCCTTTGGAACTACATTCAATGGCGTGGTCATTCCCGATACACAGGCTCTTACTTGCGGGCTGATATTTGCCGCGCTCGTCGCCTGGTCCGTCTTGCGCATCCGCCATAAGTGGCGCTGGCGCCGGAGCTCCCTGGACCCGGTCATGCCGCTGTGGCTGCTGGCAATCGGGGCATCCATGTTGGCAAATCCGGAGGCCATGCGCCGGGGCCTCATTGCCCTGTGGTTTGTCGTCGCATATATCGGCGCCTGGTACTTTTTGCAGGACTGGTTGGCAAATCGACCGTGCTCTAAAGAGTTGATAGTGGATGGCCTGCTTGGGGCCGGCCTAATGGTAATAATCTTTAGCGCCCTGGAAATGCTGTATACAGGCAGGTTGCTACAGCTGGTCAGTCTCATGGGCAATTCCAATGCCCTTGGCACGGTCCTGGTCGTGATTGTTCCGTTGGCGCTTAGGAAAGTCTGGCAAGCGCGAGACGGCGCACAGAGAGCAGTCTGGCGCCTGTACAGCGCTGTCGCCATCGCCAACCTGATACTGACGCTGTCGCGTGGGGCCTGGATCGGGCTAGTCGCCGCCTGCGCCACGCTCTTGCTGCTGTTGCTGGCTCACTATGGTTTATTGTCGCCCGCGCGTTTTCTGGTTTGGTGGGTCAAACGAAGCGAGCGTACGCGACGCCTCGCCTTCGCTGCATCGGTCGTGCTCAGTCTTTGTCTCGCCTGCGCCGCGGCTCTGATTGTCTTCTCCTTCACGTTGAATGAACGACGGGCGGGCCTTCGTACGGAGATCTGGCGGTCGGCGCTGATCCAGTTCTCGGATGCGCCATTCGCGGGCCAGGGTCTCTTCGCATTTGGCAGGAACAACGGGCGTTCTCTATCCATACCACCGGCGCAGAGTTATGCGCATGCCCATAATCTGCCGCTGAATGTCGCCGCGGAGATGGGAATCCTTGGATTATCGGCTTTGGGTGCGACTGTCGCGCTGACAGTCCAGCGCTTATACCGTGTTTGGCATGTTAAGACCGGCGAAGATCGCGCGGATTGGATCTTCTTTGTGGCGCCGGTTGTCGGATTTGGCGTTCATCATTTCTTCGACGTCACCGCCATGATGCCGGCCGTCGCTTTGCTCGGGATTGTCGCGCTGGTTCTGGCGTGTGAAGCAAGTCATGACCGCAGCTTCTCGTCCGCACGGTCCGGGACGGTGTGCGCTCTAGGTTTGTCGCTGCTCTGGATATGCCTGTTGGCCGTCGGCTTAAGGACTACGCAAATCAACAGTCGCTACATTGAGGCCTTGCGACTGTCGTTGGCGAGCAGTGAGAATCCCAAGCAGAGCAAACCAGCGTTTCAATATCGTCAAGCGCTGGATTCCCTGGACGAATTGATCGCGAGCGATCCGACAATGCCCGTCTATCATCTTCAGAGCGCAATCTTGTGGGGTCTTCTTGCCGCGGGCGGAGAGGGAGAAGGCATAGGCAGGGGGATCGAATCCTTCGGGCGCTTTCTGGAATTGGAACCCTACCATGCCACCTCCTGGGCGAATCTCGCGGTCCTGCAATGGCAGTCGGGCGACCGATTAGCCGCGATCCGCTCAATGGAGCGCGCGCGCAGCTTGGCGCCAAGATTGCCACTGTTCGCGATAAAGCTTTACCAATATCGAAATGACGATCCCATCGCGCCTATTTCGTTGCCGCACAGTCGTTACAACCAGGATTTCACGCGGTATCAATACCTGACCGAGTCGCTGCCGGTCACATTTCTGCCACAGATTTCCTGGAGCTTTCAGCGGCCGTAAGTCTCTTTCAGAATAAAATCAGACATGCGAATGGCGTAGTCCTGACAAGTCGGCAGAGGGAAGGCATATGGTGCGTCGACTAAATCGACTAACAACCGAACGCAGCGCGATGATCATTCTCTTCTTGCTGATATTCGCGATGGCTTCGCGCGTCAGCGTCGATACCGATCTGTGGTGGCATCTGCGCAGCGGACAAACCAGCGCCGAAACCGGACAACTCATTTATCCCGATCCTTTTTCGCATACCTTCACCGATGTCGTCCATTGGAACCATAGCGCCCTGGTCGATTTGCTGCTCTACGCGATCTGGAGACATGCAGGTTTCACCGGGATTACAGTTGCCACGGCAATCGCGGCGGTAGCCGGCATGTCGTTCCTCTTCATCACTTGCCGCGGTTCGGCCTATCCACGCGCATTTCTTATTGTACTGGGCGCTGCGACCGCGGCTGTTTTCTGGTCGCCGCGTCCGCAGATGCTATCGTTTTTGTTCGCATCGGTTCTGCTCTGGATCCTGCGCGACCTGAAATACAACCGGCGTGACCGTTTGCTGTGGATCCTCCCGCTGCAAATGATCTGGTGCAATGCGCACGGCGGATTCATCATTGGTTATCTTCTGATTGGAGCATTTGTATTTGGCGAAGTCCTCAATTCAAAATTCGCAGCCAGCGGTAGCCCGCTGCCACCGCAGCACATTCGCAAGCTCCTGCTGCTGTCCGCCGCGTCAATCCCGCTGCTGGCTCTTAATCCGCTCGGCGGTCGCGCCTACGCCGTGCCCTTTAACACGATATCCATGCCCGAATTGGGGCGGTACATCCAGGAATGGCAATCGCCTGATTTCGGTCAGACGCGCGCCTGGGGCTTCGTCATTTTGCTGGCGCTGGTGCTGGCAACCATGTGTTGCGGCAAGCGCAATCTCGACTTCACCGAGTGGCTCTTGGTCTGCGGCAGCGCCGCGATGGGACTGCTGGCGGCCAGGAATCTTGCCCTTTTCGCTATCGTAGCGGTACCGGTTGCTTCCGATCACCTGGATGACATATTGCAAAGCCGAGGCTGGGTGATCCCATTTCGAGATTTCGAGTCGCCAATCCGCGCTGTCATTAACCTCTGCCTGATCATCCTGGTTTCAGTTGCTGTGGGGGCGCGCTTGCGTTATCTGCTGTCTGCAGATTCGATTAACGCGGGTCTAAAGTCCACCTTGCCGGTTGATGCTGTCGAACAGTTGGACTCCCTGGAACTGCAGGGAAATATGTTCAACAGCTACAATTGGGGTGGATACTTGATGTTTCACGCTCCCCAGTATCCGGTATTCATCGACGGACGCAGCGACCTCTACCGGTCTTTCCTGGATGAATACTATCGTATCGCTACAGCCAGGGACGGTTGGCGTCAGGCGCTTGACCGTTGGCGGATCGGCTTTGCCGTGATTGAAACCAATAGCGGGCTGGCCGAAGCCTTGGCATCGGATCAAACTTGGATAACCGCTTATCAGGATCCGCTCGCCAGCATATTCCTGCGTCGAATTCCCTTGAGCAATGGATGATGCCTCATGAATAACAGATTGGCAGAAACCCGCTCCTCACTTGGCAACATAGGCGTGCTGTTGATGCTCTACCTGAGCTTTCGTCTCCTGATGCTCCTGGCGTACCAGCCCATCCTAACGGAACAGGGCGAAGTTGGTATTGGCGCCGGGGGCGACAGGCTTTTTCACTTCCGCCTGGCCGCGCTTTCCGACGAAGGCAAATTGCCCTTCCGAGATTGGTGGAGCGAATTCCCGCCGATCTGGCCGGTGATCTCCACAGCTGTTTATCTGCTTTTGGGCGAGAACGTCAATTACAGCAACTGGTCCGTCGTACTAGGCATGCTGATGCTCGCCTGCGAGACCGGGAACTTGCTGCTGGTTCGGGGCATCGGTTGCCGGCTTTATAGCGAATCCACCGGCGCAAGCTTGGCATGGGTCTATGCGCTCTCAATTGCGCCCGCCATTTTCATGTGGTGGAATTTCGATAGTATGATGAATTTCTTTGTACTGATCGGCATTTATTACTTGATCAACGCGCGCGATTCAAGAGCTGCCGTGGCGATAGCTGTCGGCATATTGGTAAAGTTTGTGCCCGCGCTGGTTTTCGGGGCGGTCATACGGTATCGCCGACCGACGACTGTCATTCGCTTCGCGACGCTCAGCGCGATCCTGGTGATTTTGGCCTATCTCCCTCTGTTCGTCATCAATCAGGAATTGACGACCATTTCCTTGCGGGCGCAGGCTGAAAAGCCCAGTTCGCAGACCATTTGGGCGCTGCTGGATGGCAATTACTCGACTGGGAACATCGCGACCGTCGAAGATCGGCTTAAGCAGCCGGACCAGGTCGTCAATGGCGGCGGAAATGAGGCGCGGATCTCCAACGGGTTACGGCTGGCTATCGCGGCCGGCTTGGGGATCGTGATTTTCGTCACGACACGACGCTTTGACGATCGCGGCCTGATCCTGTTCGTGGGTGTTACAGTTCTAATCTTCTATTTACAGGCACAGGCCTGGAGCCCGCAGTGGGCGACCTTGATCATACCGTTAACGTTGCTCGCTTTTCCCAGTGTCCGCGGCGTAATGGCAACCATTGTACTGAGTTCGCTGGCCGTCGCGGAGTATCCCGTGCTGTGGAGCCGCACCGGTGATCTGGATCCGTCGGGACAGATGGGAGGCGAGTGGTTCTTGCCTTGGGCGCTAATCGTACTCATGCGCACGGGATTGCTTGCGGGGCTGGCGCTGGCTTTCTATAAGGCTTTGCGAGAACATGCGGCGGCGCCAGACATGAACGAGCGGCCGACGCAATGAAAAAGCGACGCCGCATGCGAGCGCTGGAAGACTTGCTTACGCAATTGGCCTCAAATGATGTAGATGAGCGGGAGTATGCCTTGTTTAAACTCGGGCTGGTTCTTGATCGGAGCAACCCCGAAGCGGTCGACGAGTTGGCGGCGCACGCCTTGTCGCGAGAGCAATTGCGCCTGCGCCTTTCCAGCGACGAGCAGATAATTGTCACCGATCATCTGTCGCGGCTCGCGCTCCGGTCGAAGGTGAGCCGGGCAAGCGCCATCTGGACCTTGGGCAAAGTTGAGGGCGCCGTGTTGTTGGGGCCGCTTCTGGCATTGATCAAGTCGACAGGCGAGCAGCTATCCGATGAGGCCGCGTATCAATCCTGTTGCGCGCTTTGCAAATGCCTGGACATTCTAGACGGTATCTCCCCACCATTGCGCGCGAGCCTGCGCGACGCAAATCTCAAGACCATATTGGATCGCTGGCGTCACGGTGACGACAAGCGCCTGAAAATGACCGCGAGCAAAGCGAAGACAATGCTTAAGCAATTGGACGGTTAAACCGATGGGCAGGCGTTGCGGCGCTGTAGCCTTTGGGATCGTTGCGCTCCTGATAGCATGGACGATGGCCAGGCAGTTCGTAAACGGGCCCGGTTACACGGATAGCTTTTATCATTTGAATGTGGCAAACAGCTTGCTTGCCGGCGACGGCTTCGTGGACCTATGTCGACGCTCCCGAGAGCGTGCCCGCGCCCTCGTATCGCTACTGGATGCCCCTGACATCAGTGCTGGCAGCGGTCGGCATGGCGCTGACAGCGGGGCCGGATAGCTTCCAGACTGCGCAGTTCCTGTTCATACTGGCGACGGCGGGCGCGGTCGCATATCTTCTCGCCCTTATGCTGGGCGGCGCGCGTCGGCATGCCTGGGTTGCGGGTCTGCTGACGGTAATGGGGGCTACTTCGCGCCGCGTTGGGGTGCGATTGATACCTTCGCCCCCTATGCCCTTTTTGGGTCGCTCTGCCTGCTGTTGATCGGCATGTCGGCAAAATCGCAAGGGCAGCGCTTGCCCTATGCCGCCCTGTCTGGCGTACTGGCCGGGCTTTGTCACCTGACACGTCCCGACGGCCTGTTAATGCTGGTCACCGCGCTTTTGGTCAGCATTTGGCAACCGGGGATGCGCTCGCGAATGGGCTGGAATCGCGGCCTTTCTGCAGCATTGATCCTAACATGTTACGTGCTCACCATGTTTCCCTGGTTCCTGCGAAACCTGAACGCCACAGGCGCCGCATTGCCCGCAGGCGGCTTGCGAGCCATCTGGTTCCGAGAATATGACGACTTGTTCAACTATCCCAACGATGCATCGCCTAGGAGTTTTTTCTCCGACGGACTCGAGACCTTTGCGAGAACGCGCGCTATCGGGATGGCAAATGGTATCGGAACATTTGTCGCGGTTGAGGGGGTGATCGTGCTCGCGCCCTTCATGTTAATCGGCCTTTGGCGCAGGGGGCGGCATCCTCTACTTGGCGGATTCTGGTTCTGCGCCGTCGGTATCCACTTGTTGATGTGTCTGGTGTTTCCGTTGCCGGGCTACCGCGGCGGCCTCTTCCATGCCGTCTCCGCTTTGTTTCCCTTTTGGATGGTCTTGGGCGTTATGGGCTTGGACGATGTTATCGACTGGATCGCCGGACGAAGAAAATCGTGGAATCGCGCTTATACCAAACCCTTGTATTCGATGACGGTCTTGATCGTCGGCGCTACCCTTTCTTTCGTGATCGCAGAGCGCGCCGGCATGAGCCAGGAACCGTCGCTGCCCGTCGCCTACGCCGCCATGCAGTCCGTTCTGCCGAATGACGCTCGCGTCATGATCAATGATCCGGCGCGGCTCTATTACCAGTTGGGCAAAACCGGCGTTTCTTTGCCTAATGAATCCATTGACGCCGCCTTCGAGATAGCCGCCAAGTACGACGTCGGCTATGTCCTGTTGGAAAATGTGGATGAAGACGGATTCGCCCGCGCCGCGCCGCGCAAGCTCCACTTCGACCTTGACGATCCGCCGAATTTCCTGCGCCAGATTCTCTTGGAAGACCTTCCACATGCTCGTCTGTATGCCTTCCTGCATGATGCGCCAAAAGCATCTTGATCTTCTGATCCTTTACGTTTCCATTGCATTGGCCGGGCTCTACGCGGCGAGCGGCGGCGGCGCGAGCCGCAGGTGGCC
>JAPOOU010000228.1 GCA_026713245.1 Chloroflexota bacterium | reverse complement strand
GCCGTTGGGCAAAAACGTCTGATAGTTATAGAAGTCGCGCACAGTATTGCCGTTGCGCGCTTGCGTCAGCAAGAGGTCGGTGGCGGCGCCGCCCACCTTTCGTCCGCTGATATTGCCTTCTATGTGAATAATCGAGCGTTCCAGATCGCTGAAATCATGTATCACGACTTCGCAATGCGGCGCGCACAGCTTGGCGATGCCCGCAGATAATTGCCGGAGCAGGGCGAACGTCTCCTGTCTGTCCGTCGTATCAATGGAATCAAAGGTATTCATTGGGACATAAATTTCTCAAGCTGCAAAAACCAGAGCCTTCCGCGGCAATTAGCGGATTTGCAATTGCGCGCGTCATGATAAACAATATATCCAAGAATTATACAAACTGTAAAGAGACGGCGCAACAAATGTCCGCCCAGGCTGATATGAATGATGACTTGCTCTATACACAGAAGGGTCCGCCGACGCTCGACGAAATGACCGGACCGGAAGTCGAGGCGGCGCTAACAGAGACGGATGTGCTGCTGTTGCCCGTTGGCGCCACCGAAGCGCACGGCGCGCACCTGCCTCTGGGCACCGATTCCTTCGAAGCGCGGGAAAACTGCCGGCGCGCCGCCATCCGCCTCGGGGCGATGGGCTGCCCGGTCGTCATCGGACCCGTCATCCCCTTCGGCGCTTCCAGTTTTCATCTGGGTTTCGCCGGCACGATTAGCCTCAGCTCCCGCACCGTGATCAGACTGCTGACAGAAGTATGCCTGAGCTTGTACGAGACCGGCTTCCGTAAATTCGCTCTCGTGCACGGCCACGATGGCAATCTGCCCGTCATGATGGTCGCGGCGCAAGACGTCGTCGACAATACCGCCGATGCTAAAGCAATGGTGCTCAATTGGCTGACGCCACTCAGCAAGGTCTATCATACGATTCAAACGTCCAGTAAGCAGGAAGGCCACGGCGGCGAAGGGGAGACGGCCCGCATCCTCGTGACCCATCCCGAACTGGTGCGTCTCGACCGGGCGATCAAACATCACGTCCCACCCGATGACATGCGCAAGATCCAGGGCCCCGAGCATATCAAGACCGGCGGCGGCATCTTCTATGCCACCCGCCGCTACCAAGATCATACGCCCTTCGGTCACATCGGCGACCCGGCGCTGGCCACCGCGGAGACGGGGGACAGGGGCTACGAAGTCATCGCCGAATGGCTGGCGCGTGTCATCGCGCGCGACTATTTCGATCGCGACATTGATCCCAATGCGATCCTGCAAGGCGAAAAATGATCGCCCTTGGCAGCGCCGCAAATGCGACCGACGAGTAGAAACTGAATGAGCATCGGACGACTGACGGTCTGTGTCTACGCGACCCACCGAGTCGCCCCTATCAAATCGATCATATTCCGGGTTCAAGAGATCTCACGTCGAGAACTGTACGCGCGGCGGCGGCTCGCCCTCCCGCCCGCAACTGCGACCATATAGTCGCCCTTTTCTCCCCGCCTTGCTCTATACTTCGACTGCAACACACGCAGCCGCGCAGCCCAGGACCCCGCTCTTCAAACCCGGCGCCCGGCTCAAACCAAGCGACATTGTCCAAAAAGAGGCGCTCATGTCCGCAAATGGACAAACTTCAAACCGAAACCTGCGCCAATCGCCAGGCAGCTCTTATGATGAAATACTGGAGGAGCGGCCGGCGGTCAAAGTCGACGGTCACTGTCGAAGGGCTGTGTCTGCGCGCCCTGCGCGACCGAAGGTCTATGTCTACGTGACCCTTGGCTCGCCCGCAATCGCCACAGCATTTCCCGCTTTCCTGCCGACTCCCGGCCCCTGGCAACCTGGCCCGCCCCCAGCTTCCGATCCGGGGGGGGCGGTACCCCCCCCCCCATATACATACTGTATCTATACTGTTGCTCAAAAAGGGG
>JAPOOU010000028.1 GCA_026713245.1 Chloroflexota bacterium | reverse complement strand
GATGCGACGAGAAGGCTTACGATTTTGCGTGAGCGCGACATTCCTGGGACCTTTTCGCCGATTACGCGCCGAGCCCCTACAGATTTTGTGCTTGAGGGTGGAAGATGGGAGCTTGATGCGCCAACAATCTGAAATGCACCCCGCCAGAAAGCGTATATTGCGCCATCAATGGGACGTCCCTATAATGCTTTGGGCAATATCATTTGTCGTATTCGTTAGTCTATTCCTAGAGAGGTAGCAATATGTCAAGAAGATGGGTATTCATCGTTCTGTTGCTTGCGTTGTCGCTATTGGCGGCGACGATGCCGGCTGCTTTTGCCCAAGACAATGTGGATGTGTATGGGCGAGATCTGCCTGCGGATGCCGCGCCATACGAAATGCAAGTCTATCGCAACCTGTGCGACTCGGCGCGCCAGGAGACTTCGTTGTCCTCAATTGTCACGGTTTATTCGCGCATTTGCAGCACAGGCGCCTTCGACAAATTCTCGGATTCATTGGTAGTACTCAACAACAATATGGAGATCATCCCCTCCGCGGCCACAAGCTGGTCCGTTTCCGAGGATGCTCTTACCTGGACGTTCAAATTGCGCGGCGACCAAATGTGGAGCGACGGCGCCCCCGTCACCGCCCATGATTGGGTTGAAAGCTGGCGCTATATGGCGGACCCCGATCACGCCTACGATTTTGTCTGGCTATGGCTGGGCATCATTGACGGATGGGACGAAGCCGTCGCTGGCGAGATTTCACCGGACGAAATCGGTCTGGAAGCGGTCGATGACAATACGCTCGCGGTAACCACTCAAGTGCCGTTCCCGCCCTTGCCTGCGACATTCTTCTTCTGGCCGCCGATGCAAGCCAAGGCGCTGAAGGAAATCGGTCCAGAGTACATTCTGGATCCGGAAACGCACGTCTCGGCCGGTCCGTTTATCCTGCGCGAATTTGAACCGGGCAGCCACGCCGTCTTGGAGGCCAATCCGGACTATGTTGGTCCGCGCATGCCCTGGTTGAGCCGTTTGGAATTCGTCTATGGCGATATGCTGAACAGCAGCTTCCTGGCTTTCCAAGACCACGAGATTGACCAGGTCGGCCAACCCTTGCTCAGCCCGGCGGATTTCGAAGTCATCTTTGCCGATCCGGTGATGTCGGAAAATTATCGTCAGCACGCAGGCGACTTCCGCACCGACTATCTGCTGATGGATACCTTTACCGAGCCCTTTGACGACGTCAATGTACGGCTGGCCTTCGCCAAGGCGCTGGATCGTGGATCAATCGTCGAAAGTGTCATCGGTACCACCGTCGGCATACCAGCTTACTCCTTCCTGGCGCCTGGCTTCCCGGCATCGAATAGCGCCGGCTTGCAGGACATCCAGGACTTTGATTGCGAAGCGGCGCAGGGTCTGCTGGCGGATGCCGGCTATGCGGGCGGCGAGGGTTTCCCGGCTACGGAATTGGCGCTGCGCGGCGAGCCGTCTTTCATTCAGGACTGGTTCATCGCTGCGGCCGCGTCCATCAGCCAATGCCTCAACGTGGAAATCACCGTCAACAATCTGGAATTCCAGGATTATATGACGCGCTTGCTGGAACGCCCAACCACGTTGCAATTCGGCGGCGTCTCCTACGGCATGGACTACCTGGACCCCGCCAATATGATGGGTGTCTGGGTTTCCACGGGGCGTCACTCCTGGCGTAACGAAACCTTCGATAACCTGGTGCGCGAGGCGAACTCCTTCACGGGCGACCCCGCCGAGCGTATCGCTATGTACCAGGATGCCGAACGTATCATGGTGGAAGACGTCGGCGGTATCTTCCTGGTACACCGGATTCAAGGCGATCTTTGGCAGCCTTACATGAATGCGACCGGCAACTGCTGGGAGCCGGATCGACAAGGCTTGGCTACTACGCATTGGGGCAACGAGCATTGCTGGGGCGAGTACTACATCACCGAAGATGTCATGGACTACGATACGCACCGCAACAACTAACCGTTGATCACTTGCTGATATACATGAGGGCGGGTCAAGTGCCCGCCCTTCGCTATTTCTGGCTCGAACAGCGCCAATCCCGCGATCTAGCGCAGCATTCTCATTGAACTAGGGCGAGTCCGCTTCATGATCGGTTACATCTTGCGTCGGCTCCTATCGCTGGCTTTCGTCCTTTTTGTCGTTTCAGTAATCGTATTCGTTTTGATGAATCTCGTTCCCGGCGGTCCATTCACGCTGGCGGAACGCGGATACTCCGGCGCGGCATTGGAAAACCTGGAACGCAAATACGGTCTCGACAAGCCGGTACACATTCGATACCTCAACTATGTGACGAGCGCCCTGCAACTGGATTTTGGCAATTCATTCTCCGTCGCCGGCAATCCACCCGTGACCGAGCTTATCGCGCGCATTTGGCCCGTCACGTTTCAATTGGGACTTTACACGATTCTTGTGTCTTTTGGCTTGGGCATATTCCTCGGCATCGTGGCTGCTTATTATCACAATGGCATCATTGACAATCTGGTGACATTTATTGCGACAGCGGGCATAGCGGTGCCGAATTTCATCATCGCCACCTGGTTCCTGTTGATCTTCGGATTTCAAAATGGCTGGGGTGTGGAGAGCAAGTGGATCGTCGGTCCGATCACCGCCGACGGCGCGGCCATTCTTTCTTGGGACTATATTCTGCCTGTCCTGACATACGCGCTTGCGCCGCTGGCGCTGGTTTCCCGCTATACGCGCTCCAGCTTCACAGATGTGCTGAAGGCGGACTTCATCCGCACAGCCCGCTCCAAGGGCTTGTCGGAGCGCATGATCTTGCTGCGCCATGTCCTCCGCAATGCGCTCATCCCCATGGTCACCGTGCTCTTGCCGCAAATACCCAACCTGCTAACCGGATCGCTATTCATTGAGGTGGTTTATGGTGTTCCAGGCTTGGGAAAGTTCTTTGTGACGAGCATATTCAACCGCGATTATCCTATGATTATGGGACTCGTGCTGTTGATCGCCTTGCTCTGGGGACTCACTTATCTTATCTCTGATGTATTGTACACGGTGATAGATCCTCGCATCCGGCTGGGTGAGCGACAGGGAGCCTAGGTCTGATGCGCTGGCAGCGACAAGCCGATTCCTCTCTTCATGCGCTTGACTTGGGGGAACAGCTAGAGCAGCGCTCGCTGTTTCGCGACGCCTTTCGCCGTTTTCTTCAGAATAGACTGGCAATGTTGGGTCTGATTTTGCTCATCCTCTTGTTGTTGGTGGCATTGCTGGCGGATATCATCGCGCCCTACGGGCTGAACGAAGTCGACTTTTCGATCGTACGGCTGCAACCATTTCAAGATCCGGATCACCTTCTTGGCGGGGACGGCGTCGGGCGCGACTTCATGACCCGCCTCATTTACGGCGCGCGGACATCGCTGTTTGTAGGTCTATTGGCGCCACTCATCTCCTTTGGATTTGCCGTGCCGCTGGGCGCTGTCGCCGGGTACCGCGGCGGTCGCTGGGATTTTGCTATCCTGCGCGTCATCGAGATCGCAACGGCGGTGCCCCCCTTGCTCTTTGCCATGTTCCTAATCAGCATTACTGGCGCGGGATTAGGGAATGTGATCTTCGTGCTTGCCATCACTTCCTGGATCGAACCCGCGCGTATCGCCCGGGCGCAATTCCTCAGGTATCGCGAGAGCGAATTTGTCTTGGCGGCGCGGGCTGTGGGCGCGTCGGAGCTACAAATCATCGCCCGGCATATCTTGCGAAATTCGCTGACGCCGCTGTTGGTTTCCTTCACGTTTGCGGTCCCGCTGGCAATTTTCGCCGAAGCCGGATTGAGCTTTTTAGGCATTGGCATTACGGAACCGACCGCAAGTTGGGGTAAAATGGTTGGCGGAAGCGTGAAGTCTTCCACAGTTATTGTCGACTATCACCTGGCCCTTTTTCCGACGCTGCTGGTGGCGTTGACGATGTTGAGCTTTTCCTTCGTGGGGGATGGCTTGCAAGAAGCCCTGGACCCGTCGCGTGGCGACTAGACGGAGAATAGAATGATAGCACGATCTCGCTTTTGCTTGATTTTGTGGCTGACGATAGTTGCGATTGCGGCGGTTGCCTGCGGAGGCGCCGGCGGTCAACCCACGTCGAAACCCACGGGTTCGCCGCCAACCCATACGCCTTTTCCAACCTTCGCATTTGTTGAGCCTACCAAGGCGCCTGAATTTGAACAAACTGGCGAAGAACCCGGCCCATCCGATGAAGCGGTTGATGACGCTGCTGTACGTGCAATTACGTTGGATCCAAAAAAGGTCGAACGTGGCCTGGGGCGTTACGAGGCGCTGGCATGCGGGTCTTGTCATGGCGCCGAAGGCGAAGGGACGGACAAGGCGGGCAGCATACAGGATTTCGCGATGTCGGAAGACGACTTTATTACGTTCGTGCGTTCTGGAGGCGAATTGGGAACCGAACATCAGTACTCCACCGACCGTTTGAGCGATAGCGGTTCGCGCAATCTCTATCATTACCTGGTCTCTTTGGCCCAGACCAGCTGATTCCAGCGGATTCATAAGCGATGACCTTTACCGAATTGGCGGCCCTTCGCGGCGAGCCGAGTTATGTTTGGCGCGCCGGCCAAGAACGGCGCCTCAAGATGATCGCCAAATGGACGCGACTGGAAGGGGCGCGGGTACTGGTTGCGGGCTGTGGCGTCGGCATGTACGCGCACCGGATCAAGCGCCGTTATACGGATGCGGTTGATGCTTTTGATATTGAGTACGACCGGGTGCGCGTTGCCGGGAAGGATATCCCGCATGCAATTGTCGCCGCCGGGGAGAATATCCCTTTTCGCGACAATGCCTATGACATCGTGCTTTCTCACGAAGTCATCGAACACGTTAGTGACGACAGGCGCTCGGCCCAGGAACTGGTTCGCGTTCTCAAGCCAGGTGGCCGAATCGTCATGTTTTGTCCCAATCGCTGGTACCCCTTCGAAACTCATGGCCATTATTGGCGCGGGGACTATCATTTCGGAAATACGCCGCTGATCAATTATTTGCCGGATCGATGGCGTAACCGGCTTGCGCCGCACGTACGCGCCTACTCAGCCACCGGCATTCGGAAAGTCTTCGACGGTTGTCCGGTCGCGGTTGTGCATCATTCTCGCGTATATGGCGGATACGATAACATCATCGCCCGCCTGGGCAAGCCGGCGCGGCTCATGCGCGACTTTCTTCACAGCTGCGAAGGAACGCCGTTGGATACCTGGGCGTTGTCGCATTTTTTTGTCATCCAAAAAATCTGATTAGTCCCTTTTGCTAAAAGGCAATAGCCTGCGCAACCAGCGGCGAATAATATTGCCGCGCGTTCGATTCCAGGCTCGCTCCGCGCGGGCGGCGAATCGCTTGTTGTCTCCCGTGCCTTGGCTGGTATCGCCATATCGTTCCCTGGTGTACAAATCGCTGATGGTGCGGATCGGCTCTCGAGCGGCGGGAATCCTTTGCTGTAATTCGCGGCGTTTTTCCAGTGTAGTTTTGTTGCTGCCGATATCGATGTCAATCAACTGAATATACCGTTCCAGACGGGCATAGGCCCTGGATATGGGGCTGAGGCCACCCATCCCGCGCCATTCCCACCACCAGAAGAGCAGCAACAAGATGATAGCCAGGATGAGCAGTGAGACGAGCATCGCCAAGGCCACGAGTAGCAGGGGCTCCAAAAATGCTAATGGCGGCGGCGGAGCGTCCGGGATGCTCGGCGGTTCTATCGTCGGAACTGCAAATGGTGTTGGACTGGGATTTGGGCGGGGCGTGGGCGTTGGCGTTGGCGTCGGTTGAGCCGCGACTTGCTCGATACCTTCTTCTGTGGGCCGAGGCGTCGGGCTCGGCGTTGGCGTCGGGGTTGGACTGAGCGTGGGCTGCGGATCAGCGGACTCGTTCTGTGGCTGCGCCAGATTGTCTCCCTCGCGATTGTAGGGCGCTTCGGCAGCCGTCGGCTCAAACTCGATCCAGCCATAGCCCGGGAAATAGACTTCGACCCAGGTATGCGCCTCGCGCTCGCGTACCACATAACGCCGGATGTCGGCATCATACTGGCCTTGAGAAAAACCGGCAGCTAGACGCGCCGGAATGCCCAGGTGACGCAGCATAACGATCATGGAAGTCGCATAATACGTGCAGTAACCTTCTTTCGCGTCAAATAGCACCCATTCCACGGAGTCGACGTTCGGCGGCGGCGCGGGAATGGATTCATTGTAGGCAATGTTATCGCGCAGCCAGGTTTCGATCGCCTTTGCTCTATCGTAAGGATTGTCCGCGCCGGCGGCGTCGACGATCTGCTGCGACAGATTAAAGATGCGCGCATTGGGTTGCCCGACATACAGGTTTGCGCCGCTGACCCAATCGGGATAGTTTGTGCCGGCCCGGCGTAATTCATGAGCCGTGGCGACGCTCAGCAAGCTGGTTGCGGTATAGGACTCCCCCCGCTTCATGACGCGCAAAGGACGTACAACCGATACGTTCATTGAGCTGTTCTCGGGTTTGTCGGTATAAATCAAGTCAATGCGCCCGGCGCCGTCGATGGCTGAGGGCTGTGGCGCAGCGTAGTAAATCCGCGCGTTGGCATTCACGATGGTGACGTGTTGCGAGATCGCTTGACGGCGAAGCCCGATCACTTCATTGTTCATATTCAGTTCCAGCGGAGATGATCTGTCTGTGATGCGCAGATCTGCGGAAGGCGACCATTGCCCGTCTATATAGCGCTCGAATACGCGCGAGCGCCAGTAATATCGAAAGCTCGAATGCGGCGCGTCCACGAGCAAAATGACGTCGTCGCCCAGGCTTACGGCGCCTCCCAGGTTGAGCAAATCGGCCCCGTAGTAGTCGGTTGTTGCGGGACCTTCGCCTTCAATTGGCGCAAAGAGACGACTCCACAACTCGGACATCTGTTGAATGGGGTCCGAAGCCAGAAACTCTTGAAAAGCATTAAGGCGCTCTTGCAAGCCGTGCGTCGGCACGCCCCAGGCAAAGATAAGGCCAAGCAGCGACAAGGCAATGCCAATCGCTGCGAATTGCCGGCGCACAATTGCTGGCACTCGAATGCCGCTAAGCGACCATTCCCACTCGCGGTTCTCGAGGTTGGAGCGCACAATTAGCGAAAGCGACATCAAGAGGAAGACGACAAGTTGCCTGTCCAGCGGGTCCCGTCCGCTATAGATGATCATGTTCACCAAAAGCACCAGTCCCGGTGGCAAAATGACGCGCCATACGCGATCAATCCGATAGATGTGCCATGCCGCGTTGTAGGTCAGGAACCAGAACAACAGCGATACCAACATGGTGAGGACAAGCTCGTCTGGGTTGTTGCCGTCGCTCATGGCATCCAGCGCCCATTGCCCGGCACTGCCGAATACCGCTGCAATGCCGTCCAGGAAGGACATTTCGAGCGACAAGGCAGCGACGCAAAGTATGCTGCCTAGGGCATAGAGAAAGCTGATTATGATCGCGGGCAGTTCACCAAATCGACTGCCTGCAAGCAAGATACCAATGACGACGCCGATGGCGAGTACGGGCAAGACTATGTTCAGGTCGATCTGCCAGCCGGCAATCTCGAGGGTTTGCAGGGGCATGAGCAAGACCAGGCAACATGCGATCAATCTAGCAATGTCCCCGAGGGATACTGGACTGCGCCAGCGGTTGAATTCGCGACGACGCCCGACAGTGGCAGTTGCGCTCATTTTGGTGTTGGGATTCATAGGCAAGTGAATTTAGCTTATGTTATTTTGCCGGGACTGTAAAGCAGATTCGGGGCGAACAGTAAAAGTCTGATTCACTGATTGGCCGGAGATCCGGTTTGCGCGCTGCTGTCGCATATGCCATGGCGAAGGCAGTGGTGTATCCTCCGCGATTGCGATACGTTTGGTTGGTCTTCGACATGGGATTCTTGTCCGAAAACAGGACCGACGTTGCTCGGCGGGAGCGCTTTGTGAGGCGGAATGTGTCCTCAAAGGCTGGGGAAATGCCCTCATTTTGCCCCCTTTTTGGGTAACAGTATAGATACAGTATGTATACGGGGGGGGGGGGGACCCCCCCCCCCCAGTCGGAAGCTCGGGCCAAGACAGGTTCCACGCGCATTTCAAACCCCGCTAAGTCTCCCCCCCTTGCAATCG
>JAPOOU010000265.1 GCA_026713245.1 Chloroflexota bacterium | reverse complement strand
GTTGGATGTAACATTTCAAGAGGATCAGATGCGAACGCGCAAAGGCAATAGCGCGCAAAATCTCATTGTCTTGCGCAATATCGCCCTCAATATCCTCAAAAAAGATTCATCCAAAGCTAGTTTGAAGCAAAAGCGCTATCGCGCCGCTCTTGATGAAGCCTTCTTACTAAAATTGCTCTCCCAAATTTGATGCAATTGCCCTGGCCTTGGCAGCTCTCGTATTGCGGCGCAACGCGAATTCCGCTAAAATGACGATACCTAAAGAAGAGAGATTTCGTCGAGAGACGAAACGCCGAAGGGGCAAGCGACGGGATTGCCAGCCTGCGTGAAACTCTCAGGCAAAAGGATTCTTGGGTTCAAGATCTCTGAAGGTAAGTTGACCGACAGGGCGCAACCTCGGCATGAGTTGCGCCCTTTTTTGTTTGCGCATTGCAGAAGGAGGCCGACGATGGGTGAATGGAAAGTTCCCGCCGAATTAAGGTATGCCGAAACAGATGAGTGGTTTGCGGTTGACGGAGATGTCGTGACTATCGGCATCACCGACTACGCTCAAGATCAACTCAACGATATCGTATACGTCGAGTTTAAGGACGCGGGCGACAGCGTTGACGCGGGAGAGTCATTTGGCGAAGTGGAGTCGGTCAAGGCGGCTTCCGAGCTTTACAGCGCTGTTGCCGGCGAGATCATCGAGGTCAATACGGCGCTGGAGGATTCGCCCGAGATCGTAAATGCCGATCCCTTTGGCGCCGGCTGGATGGTCAAGATCAGGACTGCCGATCTATCGGCCCTGGCAGACATGATGGACGCAACGGCATACGACGCCTATTGCGACAGTCGTTGACACAAGACCCGCGCCGCAGGCATTACCTAGTGAGAAACAAGTGAGAGGGGAGATACAACGTGAGTTATATACCCCATACAGCGGCCGAAACGCGGCAGATGCTGTCGGAGATCGGCGTTGGCAGCATCGAGGAATTGTTCGACGCTGTGCCGGAAGCCTATCGCTTCCCGCGCCTGGAATTGCCGCCGCCGATGAGCGAGATGGAAGTCGGCGCCGAGATGCTGGCGATCAGCGAAGCCAACGATCACGCCGGGGACTATGCGATTTTTCGCGGCGCCGGCGCTTATCACCACTTCATTCCTTCGGCGGTCAATCACATGTTGCTGCGCGGCGAGTTTTACACCGCATACACGCCTTATCAGCCGGAGATCTCGCAAGGGACTTTGCAGGCTACCTACGAATACCAGAGCATGATGTGCGCCTTGACCGGCATGGACGCTGCCAATGCCAGCCATTACGACGGCGCGACCAGCCTGGCGGAAGCCGTGACAGTCGCGCTGGAGGTCACCCGGCGCAAGCGCAGCAAGATCATCCTCAGCCACGCGATCCATCCCCAATACCGGGAGGTCGTGCGAACGTATCATCAGGGGCGCGATATCCGCATCATCGGCGATCGCGGACGCGGCGATGTCATTGATTTGGTCGAAATGCTGGATGAAAACACGGCGATGCTGGCTATTCAGTATCCTAACTTCTTCGGGCAGATTGACAACATCGCGGCGCTCGCCGATGCCGTGCATGAGGTTGGCGCCTTGCTGGTGATCGTGGCCAATCCCATGGCGCTGTCGCTGTTCCGCAGCCCGGGCGACCTGGGCGCGGATATCGTGGTGGGGGAAGCACAGTCAATGGGCGTACCGCTAAGTTATGGCGGTCCCTACCTGGGATATTTCGCCATCCGGCAAAAATACGTGCGCAAGATCGCCGGGCGCATCATAGGCGAAACGCTTGACGCCGACGGCAAGCGCGCTTTCGTGATGACCCTGCGCCCGCGCGAACAAGACATCAAACGGGAACGCGCCACGAGCAACATTTGCACCAATCAGGGATTGATGGCGCTTGCGGCCTCGGTCTATATGGCTCTGATGGGCAAGAATGGCTTGCGGCGGGGCGGCGGACTCCAATATTACAAAGCGCCTTATTACGCCGAACCGGTCAACCCAATTGATGGGTATTCCGGCGAGTGTGGCAAGGGCTTCTTCTACACAAT
>JAPOOU010000070.1 GCA_026713245.1 Chloroflexota bacterium | reverse complement strand
GCTAACGCAGGACTGGAGCGGAAAAGTTTGGCTGAATCCGCCCTACGCTCGGCGAGTGATGGACAAATGGATTGACAAGCTGATTTACGAGTATGCGCTGGGAGACATAAGTTCATGGTGTGTCCTGGTCAACAATGCGACGGACACGCGCTGGGCGCAGGACTTGTTGCACGAGGCTTCGGCCATCTGCCTGCTAAAAGGGCGGATTCGGTTTGAGACGCCGGACAGACAAGATAAACGAGGTCCCCTTCAAGGGCAGATGATCGCCTACCAAGGCGAACGGACAGACAGATTCGTTCGGACCTTCCGGCTGGCGGGGGTCACGTACCAGAGGTAACGGAGTGGGCGAGCGACGGACATTTGAGGAGATTGAGCGCGAGGCCTACGCGGCGGGGTTTACTCGGCTGTTTCAGGTTTACACGTCGCTCGGTTGGCTTGGCGGGAATGAGCCGCGGCTGCGCAACCCGTTCTTTCATGGGACATTCGACACTGTTGAAGCGGTGGTGAAGTGGCGGGCGTCTTTTAAGGCTGCGGGATTCAACAATCCCGATACGGACATATTCGTATTGGAGAGACTTTCCGGCGACAAGGAGAGGCGGCGCGGGATTCGGTATGATCGCTGGCTGAAAAAGGAAGGCATGGACGGCAAATGCCAAGCTACCCTGTTCAGTTGATGATGCCGCTGGACTTCATTGAGAAGGGCATGAAGCGGTGCCGGACTTGCGGGCAGGAGAAGAGCCTCGACGACTTCTACACGACGGATAGCATGATGCGGGTACATCATGCGGACTGCAAGAAGTGCTTTTGCCGAAGTTTATTCAAACGGGAGAGGGAAGGGAAATGAGGAAAAAAAGCAGAGAGTATACCCTTGTGATTGTGGGGGAGAGCAACGATGACATGGATGCCACTGAGGATACCCTTCACTGGTGGATGATCAATCACTCTCCGACTTTGATATCGCTGCACGCCGGCCACAGATTCCTGCTAGTATCTGACGAGGCGGCAGCGAGTTATCGGACGCGCGAGAGGCTGGATAAGGCGCTGGGGAAGCGGGAAAAGCCGCGCGCGAATTGGGGTATCCGAGACATCGGACCTGACATCGGACCTGGCATCGGCTGGATCGGCTTGTGGTCAGTGATTATACTGATCATCGTTCTGCTTGCATGGCAGGGCTAGTTGTGCGGGTTGCCAGGCTTGCCAACAGTCCAAAAGGTTCGCTCGCAGCGCGGGTCATCGCAGGCGAGGACAATGCCGATCCCATGATCGCACTTCAGTTGATTCAAGGCGCGATAGGCGCTGGTCTTGTGTCTGAATTTGCCGCGCCTCGCCATCATCCGCGGCGGCCGCCCGTCATCGCCGTCGCGCCCAAACCAGACATGATAATGCTTCATTCCGCCACCTCTTAATTTATCCGTGATTCATTTTGCACAATTCAATCAATAGGCGCAAGGGGTGAGATACAATGAGCCGAGCATGGTATAAAACGCGCCGGTGGCGAGCATTGCGGCGAGCTGCGCTGGAGCGGGATCAACATATATGCCAGTCTTGCAACGACTGGGCCAATCACGTTGACCACATCATTCCGCGGCGCAAGCGGCCTGACCTCTTCTTCACTCTGTGGAATCTACAATCACTTTGCGGCAACTGTCACCAGGAGAAGACGAACCGAGAGAACCCCGATCACATACCGGAGCGGGCGGACTGGATAAAATACCTGCGCGAGAAGCATAAGACGGACATGGTAGAATTGGCTGTCTGTCAGATTCAGTTGGATATCGCGGCTGCTCTGCGCGAGGAATCGCGGGCGGCATTTGAGACGATGGCGAGGAAATCAAAAGGCGGCCGGCGCAAGAAACGGCGGAAGCGTCAGCGAAAGGAAGGGCGGCGTGATCAACTTCCGGGTACAGAATCTGGACGAGACGGTTCGCAAAATGGCAACCGCGCCATTGAGGAACCGGCGGCGGCAGACGCAGCTGGCGTTCAGGGCGGCGCTGAAGTTACGGAAGGGCTGGCAGGACCAGAGGCGGAGTTGGGCGCCGCGGGGGACGGGGCGGGCGCGCAGATATCGGCGAGGGAAGCGGTTGAAATCGCCCTTGCGTCTGCGCTCGGTTCGGGTCCGGGTTCAGCGCGCAAAGAATCGGTATGACTTCCCCTCGGTCAAGATCATTGGACCGGCGCACATGACGCCGACAAACTCGGCCTCAGGGCATTTCCCCAATTGGCTGATTCTTGGTAGCATAGAGCCATCATTAGCGAGGCGGATGCAGCGAGATGTAGACGCCTGGGCAACTAGGAGACGCTAGATGGAATTGACGGAAATGACCGGGCTGGCGCAATTCGTCAGCGAAAACGGGGGAGTGGGCGCGCTGGCCGCCATCATGCTGTATCTGTATCGGAGCGAGCGCAGCGCCGTGGCGACATTGCGGCAAACGATGATTGACCAGCGCGAGCAGCTACAGACGCGGATTCGGGAAGTCGAGAGCAACGCGCATGAGCAGCTGGACGAGGCGCGCGAGGAAGCGTCGGATTCGCGGAAGGAACTTTATCAGCGCATCGATGAGCTAGAAGCGGAATTGAGCGATACCCAAACTAAGCTGCGCTTATGCGAACACGCGCGCAGGGTTACGATGTCGGTATTGAAGAAGCTATCGCCGGAGAGCGCCGATCTGATTGATTCGACAGAGGATTAGGAGGCGCTATGAATCACATCGTAAGAGTGGGCGACACGCTGACGAGCATTGCGGCGCGACATCAGACGACAGTGGCGGCGCTGGTCGAACTGAATGGGATTCACAACCCTGACTTGATTTATGTTGGCATGCAGTTGAGCATCCCCGCCGACGGACCTGATACACGCGGGCGCAACGGGCGGCCGGTCTTCTCGACTGCGAAGCGGAACCTTATCGCGCTGCGGGCGCCCAAGCGACCGGAAACATTGAAGGAAGTGCCTATCACTTTGTTTACTTGGCTGGGCTGGGGATTCCTGAAGAGACAACCGGACGGGCGGTATCACAGCGGGCAGGATTATGGCGCGAAGTATGGAAAGGTTGTAGCGGCCGCCGCGGCGGGCAAGGTGATATTTTCTGGCAGATTGCCCGGCGGATTCGGGATAACGATCATCGTTGAGCTACCGGATCGATCTTGTCATCGATACGCTCATCTGGGACAGAGATATGCCCGGCGCGGCGACATGGTGAAGAAACATGAAATCATTGGCAATGTCGGGGCGTACATCTCTCCGAAGGGGAAGCGGATCGATCATCTGCATTTTGACCGAGGGAAGGCGGGCGTATTGCAAGCCAACCCGAACGAGTGGAGCGCATTTGCGACGCCTGAAAAGACGAGAGCGCGTTTTCTGCGCGTATAGGCTTGCGGAGAACGCGAAATGAAATTATGCTTTGAATTGGCTTAGTTAAGAAAGGAGGCAACATAGTGGCAGAGGCAAATACTTTCAACGATGTGCAGCATCAGATCAATCGGCATCGGGCGCTGCTCAACAATGAGGAGCGTGTAAATCATCAGTACCGCAACGACCGGCTCATCGCTTTCTTGAAGGGCGAGATCGCGGACTTTGAGGATGCTTTCAATGTCATGGTCGACGACCTGTCCGATGGCAATTTGCGCACTGCGCACGCTTAGACGCGGCGCGGTCTACTTTTGAATTTGAGCCTTCGTCTAGCGGCGAGGGCTTTACATTAAGGAGCGAACATGGCAGTCAACGACCCGGTACAGGGCTTGCTGATTGAACAGTGGCAAGAGAAGCTGGAGGGCGAGCAAAAACGGTTGGAAGCGATGCTTGCCAGCGAAACGGAAGAGGAAATCAAAGCCGAGTTTCAAGAGGCGTTTGCCGAGAACAAGGAGCGGCTGGCGGCGCTGGACGAAATGAAGAATCGGCAGCCCAAGACGGCGCCGGCGGAACTGTTGGCACAGGTGCAGCTGGTCGATTATGTTCACGCGCTAACGGACGACAAAACGGGCTTGCAGGGCGCGGCTCGGGAGTTGAATCAGGAGTTAGGTTTCGCGGAGTCGCCTAACAGCGAAGGGCGCAAGCGCGAGATCGATGTGCCTTGGGCGGTTGAGGGCATGACCGACAAACTGCCGCAGAATCGGGAGTTCGCTGACGAGGTGACGACGCTACCGGCTGGGGCAGGGCAGGCGCCGCAGAATCGCATGGCGGTATCGCCGAAAGTCTTCAAGCGATCGATTATGGAGTTTTTGAACCTGAGTATGCCCGCGGTGGAGATGGGGGAAGTCGAATACCCATACATCGTCAGCGGGCCAGTCGCCGGCGCAGTAGCGGAAGGCGCAGGCAAAGATGCGGAAGAGTTCACATTGGATATCGCGCGGGCGCAGCTGAAGTCCATTGCCGCGGGCGCTCAAATCACGCAGGAATCGCTGGCGCGATATGGCGAGGCGGAGTGGGACAATCTGATTCGCAATCACCTGCGCAGCACGATGGAAGATCAGATGCAAAATCTTGTACTTCTCGGCACTGGCGCGAGCAATCAGCCGACGGGCATTTTGCGGCGCATCAACACAGAGAAATATGCGGATGGCCGAGCAGCGGGCGCTTACAACGAGGCCATGACATGGAACGACGCGATCAAGGCGCTGTATGCGCACCTGTCGGACCCGGAGATGTATTTGCCGAGCGATCTGGCATTCCTGATCGGCAAGGAGACCTTAGTTCACCTTGCCGGGCTGTATCGCAGCGCTGAAAGCGACAAGGATGTGCTGGATCGGATGCGAGAGAAGGGCGCGCGAGTTCGCTGGACCGGACGGATACCATCCACCACCCCCTATACGAAAGCCGCGACATCGACAATCGGCAAGCGGCAAACGGCGCTGCTGATGTCGAATTATGGCGCCGAGAACACGATTGTCCCCACCTGGATGGGATTCCGTCTTCTATACGATCCATTTGTCAGCGGCAAACCGGGCATCGTATCGTTCTGGGCGCGCTCGATGTTTGACGTGGCCTACCGACGGTCGGCCGCCAACACGATTGCAGGCGCGGAGAAGCTGGCGTATGTCCTCAGCGATGACACGACATAATCTGCTGTACTATCGGGGCTGGCTCAATACCGGCGACTTGGAACTGAGCCAGCCGAACCAGCATCCGATTCTCGAATTTGAGGAATCAGAGGGGCGGCTACAGGGCTGGGCGATTCGCTATGGCGATGTGGCTAAATTCTGGGGCATAGAAATCAGCGTCGCGAGAGGCGCGCTCAAATTCGATGATGTGATCGCCAACCGGCAGCATGACCGGAGGTTGCCGATTGCGCGCGGGGACAATCTGAAAATGTCTGACAAGCCGGAGGGTTTGTATCTCGAGCTCGAGTGGGCGGCAGATAGCATTTCGCAGGATACGAGAATCATGGTAGCGGACAAGCGGCTTCGCGGTCTGAGCCTGGAACTGAACGTAATCCGTGAGGAGTACAACAGCAAAGCCAAGTCGACAAAGATTCTCGAAGCGCAGGTGAATGGCGTGGCAATCGTTGACCGGCCGGCATTCCCCAAGGCGACAATCAACGCGATGCTGGCAGACGGCAAAATCTGGACGCCGCCCAAGACGGCGCGCGCGCTCACTCGGCGCAGATTGAGTATGGGGTTATGAGCGAAACTGAGGGAATGCGACGGTTGCGGCAAATAGCCCCTGGTCTGCTCGTGGGACCGAGCGCTGACCCGGTGATAGCGGCGCGGGCGGCCAAGCTCATCGATGCGGAGATCGCAAAACATAAGGGGCTGCAATTTCCGAACCGCAGTCCCATCGATGTATTGCGCGGCTCTGGCGCGTATTCGCTGATCGAGCCGTGGATCCAGCCGCTAGGGG
>JAPOOU010000112.1 GCA_026713245.1 Chloroflexota bacterium | reverse complement strand
GGCGGTAGCGTGCCGATCGCCTTTGAGTGTATGAAGGTCGCCGATGAGGTCGTGATTATGAGCTATGGGCTGAAGAGCGGCCGCGCGCACGGGCCGAATGAGAATATCTACCTGGGCAATTTCGCCAATGGGATTCAGGCGACGATTAAGTTTATTGATCTGGTTGGGGAGGGTCGGAGGTAAGCGGGATTAGAGCAAGCAATTGCATAGTGTCAACAGAGATACATTTTGGCTAACGTGGCTATTCTCACCACGCTCGTTAGGTGGGTAAGAATTGCCCAACACCCAGTGCAACACTGCCCAAGAGTATTAGAACGATAATCGCCACGATTGCTTTGTGCGACCACGTTACCATACTGCCCTTCTCATCAACTATGCGCGCGTTGTTATCGTATATCAGCAAATAGGATTTCTGCATTAGCTCTGCAAAATACTCTGGATCGCATGCAGACCAGTCATTTGCATTCTGTTCGCTAGGATTCATTGGGTGTGTCCTAAGCCTCTTGATCCAGAGCGTACGGATAGAAAGAAAAGCTACAAGCGCGCAAAGGGCAACCATTACTATGCTAATTGCAGTTGCAAAAAACAGAACTAAGGTTTGGTTTCCTGCTATCTGTTGCAAGCGCGCCTCTCCTGCACCAAAGGGCAAGTTGAGCGCCGCCACAATACCTGCTATAATGTTTACGATGGTGAGGTTATGCATCGCCTTGTTTTCCAAGGTCTTTATAGCATCCTTCTGTGATTGAACGTGCGCTTGGAGAATCTCGGTAACTTTGTCTTGATTGTGCAAGGTAATGGCTTCATCCATTGTGATTCTCATTGGAGGCAACTATGAACGACAAAGACCCACAGCAGAACGACATTCCGGTACAAAGCCCAGTGGGTAAGGAGCTTGCTCCAGATAACACAGGCCGTCCACCTGAATCACACAGTCCTCGACCGGAACCTTCTTATGGAGAGATAACGGAAGGCGAATCTGGCACGTCGCTTTGGAAGACAATAAAAACGGCTTTGCGTGAATGAGTTGCTCTGCGCAACATATTGTATCACGCCTAGTTGACAGTTAGTCAATTTTGCGCTGTGCGGAGCTAGACATGAATGATACCGATCCAGCACCAAGCGGAAACGAGCCTCAGCCGCCACCGAGTAGCCCGTCTGATGGCGATGGAAGCAAGCCGCCTGAAGGGCCAAAGCCGCGTCCCGAACCTTCCTCTGGATGGGTTGATACCGGGCGAGATGGACCACCTAAGCGGGCTTCCCAAAAAGATGCCTAGTTTGAACAATTCGGGCTTTTCGAATAGTTGAATTGCTCCTGCTATCACACGGAGTCTCACCACCTTGCCCCGTAGCACGACTACCTTATCGCGCTCCGGCCTGGGGGATGTCTTCACGGTCACAAACTCCAGCGAGTAACCATATCTCGTTTTGAAGCTAAACCTCCATACTAGGCAAGCTCATCACCCCAGTTTACAGCTTTTTTACAGACAGTTTGCAGGCGCGTGAAACTTTTCGCGCTGCCTTCATTTAGACTGCTGGTGAATCTCTTGTCCACTCGTCATTTAATTCGGAGGAAAATCCAAAATGACACTCAAACGATTCACCCTGGTTTTGGCGCTGCTCGCGCTTTTGACGGCGGGCGTCAGCGCGCAGGACGACGCCAAGCAGTACAGTTTCAGCCGCGTATCAATCCGGCACGGCGCCTTCGCTTTCTCGCTGGACGACCCGATCTTGCTGGAAGCGACCGGCCTGGATGCCGAGGCCTTGCGAGCGGCGCTGATGGATGGCGCCACCATTGCCGAACTGATCCAAGCCAATGAAGGCGATGTCGCGGCCGTGACCGCGGACATGAAGGCGCAAGCGACGGAAGCCATCAACGCGCGCGCCGCGTCATTCCTGGAAGGCCTTGACGAGCGGGTCAGCGAGCAACTGAATGCCAGCCATTCGCGGCGCGGATTCTGGGGGCGGCGCATGATTAGGCAGCCGCGACTGTTTGCCTATGCCGGCGTGGGCGATACGGTCATGGAAGCGACTGGGCTGGACGCGGCTGGATTGCGCTCGGCTCTGGCCGAAGGCGAGACGATCGCTGAACTGATCGAGGCGAGCGATGGCGATCTGGCGAGCGCCAACTCAAGTATCGTGGCGACAATCACGGATGCGGTCAATGCCGCGGCTGCCGAGCGCCTGGAAAGCCTGGAGGAGGATATCAGCGCGGCGTTCAACAGCGATTTCGCGGAAAGATGGCGCCGCTGGCGCAAGTTCCCGAAGCCGAGAGGATTCTTCGGCTCGCGGGGATTCGACAGCATGCCGAGCGGCGTAACGAGCGAGGCTGCCGACGGCTAAGTCAAGTCAAATGCCAACTTCACTGGTAACGGGAAGCGCGGGGCAAAATCCTGCGCTTCCCGCTCTTTTTCCGGCTAGACGCTCACAGTCACAGCGGCCACCGGCCGGCATCCAGCAGGACCGCCTCATCCTCGCCGGGCCATGGCGGCGTCGTCGCGATCAGAAATTCCAGCGGGACGGCACGGGTATTGCGGAACTGAAACCCCGTGCCCAGCGGGATCGTCAGGCTGACCCCGGCGCGCGCATCCAGCACTTCTTCACGGTCGCCTTGCGCCCGCCATACCTGTCCCCGACCTGCCAGGAAATACCAGATTTCCTCAACAGTGCGATGCTTCACGGGGACTGAGACAGCGCCGACGGGCAAGGCGCAATGCACGACGCTCGCGCCTTCCACTTGATGCAGCAGCCGGATCTCCGAGCCATCGGGGGCCAGCGAATCGTAATCTTCCGAGACAAGCCCGCTTTCGAAACGCCGCATCGCAACTTACCTTCGCATCGCTTCCCAGCGCGCCCGTACCGTATCCCAGACTTCACCATTGATCAGATTGGGCGGGCGCTCGCCGCGCAGGACCTGCAAAACCTGCGCCATGGCGTGCTCGAAGAGGCGTCGCCTCCCCAGACCCGACGCGCCGCCAATATGCGGAAGTATGACAACATTGTCGCGCTTGAGCAGGGGATTGTCCGGCAGCGGCGGTTCAACGATGGTGACATCCAGGCCGGCGCCAAATAGCTGGCCGCTGTCGAGCGCGGCTGCCAGGGCGTCCTCATCCACCAGTTTCCCGCGCGATACGTTGACGAAGATCGCGCCCCGCTTCATTTGCGCGAAACGCTCGGCGTTCATGATCTGCTTTGTTCGTTCATTCAGGGGCAGGTGCAGTGAAACGACATCGGAATTTCCCAGCAGGGCTTCCAGCGAATCGGCGCGGGCGACATGCAGTTGCGCGTAGCGCTCGGCGCTGATATGGGGATCGTAGGCGGCGACCTTCATGCCCAGGGCGGCCCCGACGCGGGCGACGCGCCCGCCGATCCGCCCCAGGCCGACCAAACCAAGCTGCTTGCCAGCCAACTCGATGCCGACATAGACATCCCAGGCGCTCAGTTTCTCGCCTTGGTCATGGGCGCGCGCCAAGTCATTCTCGATCTGTTTGACGCTGCGCGCCACATTCATCATCAGCGCGATAGCGGTCTCGGCAGTAGGGATGGTAGGCGCGTCCGGCGCATTCACCACCGCAATGCCCCGTTCGCTTGCGGCAGCGACATCCACGGCGTCGTAGCCGATGCCGGTGCGCGAGATGACCAAGAGATGCGGCGCCCGGTCCATGGCAGCGCTGTCATAGATTCTTCCGCCCGCCATCACGCCGTGAGCGAGCTCCAACTGATGATAAGGATCCCGATCCACCCGGTCGCCCGGGCAGATGCCCGCCGCGATATCTTCGAACATGCTGACGTGTTCCCGGGGCACATCACGTTCAAACCAAATTCGGTACATGCGCTGCGCTTTCATGTCGCTGATTAAACGGTTCTGAGAAGCTAGAAGTGCACATTCTCGTCGATGATCTGGCCGACATCGTCCGTCGCTTCGCGGATGGCTTTGAACTCGGCGGTCAGCGCGCGATTGAAAGAGGAGATGTCGGAACTGTGCATGACCAGGTTGGCGCCGGCTTTTATCCATTCAATCTCGTGATGCATGAAATTGTGATGAATGCCGACGCCGACATTATGCGCGCGCGCTGTCGTGATGATCTTGCGGATGGCGTCGTCGAAAACCGGATGATCATATTGCTCTGGCATTCCCAGACTACATGAGAGATCATGCGGGCCGACCAGCGCGCAATCGACATAGGGCACACTGAGGATCTCGTCGAGCCGCTCCAGCGCCGGAACGCTTTCGATGTTGATAAAGAGGGCTTTGTTGGCGTTGCGCCCCGCCAGGTAGTCGCTTAGATCGGGCTCCAATTCGATGTCGCCGTCCAGCGTGGCGCGCAGCCGCTCGCCCTTGAGCGGACCCATTTTCACGGCGCCGCCCAGGACCTTGGCTTGTTCCGGGGATTCGACATAAGGCGCGATGATGCCATGCGCGCCGCCATCCAGCACCATCTGCGCCAAATACGGATCGGGCTCGGGGATGCGCACCACCGGCGCCAGATCGAGGGCGCTAAAGGCTTGACAGAGCCAGGAGACCGTCTCCCGGTCATGGGGCGTATGCTCGGTATCGATGAAGACCATGTCGAGATCGAGGTTCGTGACCACGCGCGGCCAAATCGGCGAGGGCGAATAAATCGCCGTGCCGTAGACGCGTTCCCCGGCGCGGAGCGCTTGTATCAGTTGTTGTCCATTCATCCTGTTATCTCTTGAGTTTGTAGTCGGAAAAAGGCTAGGCAGATATTAGCGGCAGCGCAGCGATAATGCAACAAGCACAGTTTTCAGATTGGTTGCGTATCGGAGTTTGTTTAAGTACCGCTTAACCCCCCAAACTTCTGCCACATAAAGAACTGAGGAACGGACAGTTTTCGACAGGCAGTAGATTGTAAGGCGCGAGCGCTCTGTGAAGCGCAATTCGTCCTCAAATGCTCGGAAGATGCCCTCATTTTGCCCCCTTTTTGGGTAACAATATAGATACAGTATGCATACGGG
>JAPOOU010000029.1 GCA_026713245.1 Chloroflexota bacterium | reverse complement strand
GTGCGCACGACATTCATCGTGGGTTATCCCGGCGAAACGGAAGAAGAGTTCGGGGCCCTTCTGAAGATGCTGCGGGACCTGGAGTTTGATCGCGTCGGCGCTTTCCAATACAGCTACGAGTTGGGCACGCCGAGCGCCGCATTACCCAATCATGTTGACGACGCTATAAAGCTGGACCGTTACCAGCGGCTGATGGAATTGCAGCAGGGAATCAGTTTGAAGAAAAACCAGGCGCTGGTCGGCAAAACACTGAATATCTTGGTGGAAGGCCATGGCGTCGGCGAAGACGAAGATGGCGCGAATACAGGCGCCGTTATAAGCCTGGGGCGCAGCTACCGCGACGCGCCGGAGATCGACGGATACGTGCTGGTTGAAGGCGAATTGCCGGTCGGGGAGATCGTCCCGGCGCGCGTCACCGGCGCAACGGCTTATGACTTGATTGCGACCGTAGAATTGAAGTCGCCCGCCATCGTAGAGGCAGGCAGAGTCTATGGCGAAGGGATGATAGACCTCAAATCCCTTTAGCCCTGCCGCGCGTCAATCGACCTTGACTCCCAAGGCCAGACCGTCCCCTACTTCGATGATTGTGCTTTCAAACGCCGGGTGCTCGGCCAGCATCCGGTTGAAACGAACCAGCCCAAAATCGTCTTCGCTTTGCGGGTTCAAGATTTGTCCGCCCCAAAAGGCATTATGCGCCATGACAATGCCGCCGGGGCGCAGGTGGCCCGCGGCCCAACTTAAGTAATACGGGTAGCTGACCTTGTCGGCATCGACAAAGAGCGCGTCAAAGGGCGCGTCGACCGCCAGCTTGTCCAGGATCTGCCTGCCGTCTCCCTGCAATACCGATACCTTGTCATCCAGGCCCGCCCGCTGTATATGAGCGCGCGCCAAACGGCAATGCTCGCCGCTCTTGTCAATTGTGATCAATCGGCCGTCGCCGGGCAAGGCCCGCGCGATCCAAATGGCGCTGTATCCGGCCAGGGCGCCAACTTCAACGACTTTCCGCGCCGCGCACATTCGCACAAAGAGTTGGACCATCAAGCCTTCATGCGGCTGCAAGTTGATTTGCGGCAGGC
The DNA here is from genome assembly GCA_026713245.1 of Chloroflexota bacterium. Classification (GTDB taxonomy): domain Bacteria; phylum Chloroflexota; class Anaerolineae; order Aggregatilineales; family Phototrophicaceae; genus UBA6055. The sequence continues at coordinate 41,647 of JAPOOU010000029.1, read as the reverse complement.
CGTGTTCGGCGGTCTGCCGCCGGACAAAGGCCAGCGTCTCGTCTTCGCGAACAAATATGTCGTTCACGTATTCGCGCAGTCGCCGCGTTATGGCTTCGTTCACGATTACTCTCCAGTCTTGACAAAATCTTCGTTGGCGTCTGCGGCTCCGCGCCGTTTTATCTTCTGGGGCAGGCGATCACGGAAAACAGCAAAGTGATCCAGATCCCGCGCCACATAGCTGTTCGAGAAATGTCGCCGCGCTTCGCGTATGACCTCGAACTCTCGGTAGCGCCGGGAAATATGTGTCAGGAACAAGTACTTGACGTTACAGTCGCGCGCGAGTTCCGCCGCCTGCCGGGCGGTGATATGGCCAACTTGTTCGGCGATATCGGCGTGCTCGTCGAGATATGTCGACTCTATCACCAGGGCATCGGCATCCTGCACCGCCGCGTGCAAGTTATTCGTTCGCGCCACGTCACCGGTGACCACGACTTTGGCGCCTTTGATCAAGTCTCCCAACACCTGATCGGGATTGATCGTCCGGCCATCGGCGAGCGTCACGGCCTGTCCCGCCACCAGTCGGCTCCTTTCCGGTCCCATCGGTACGCCAAGCGCCTCGGCCCGGTCGGCCAAAAACGGGCGGCGCGAATCTTCCTCAAAAATATAGCCGTAACATTCGCGGCCCCGGTGGTGAACCGGAAACGCGCGTACGGAAAACTTGCGTCCTTTGAAGAGCTGCTTGTCCGGCATGGTGCGGTAGAAATAAATCGGCAGCGGCGGCGTCTCCTTGCGGAATACCACCTCGTAGACCAGCGACTGAACGCGCTCTATCGCCGGCAGGCCTCCCCAGATGTGGATTTCTTCCATCGCTTCCCAACGTCCGAAGGTAGAAAGCAAGCCGCCCAAACCCAGCAAATGGTCAAGGTGGGCATGGGTCAAGAATATATGATTTAGACGCCTGAAACCGATGCCGCTGCGCAGAATCTGGCGCTGCGTGCCTTCTCCGCAATCGACCAGGAAGCGCTGTTCTTCAGCGAGAATCGCCAGCGACGGCAAGCCGCGATGAATTGAAGGCGCCGATGCCGAAGTGCCCAAGAATACGAGTTCGAACATTCAGTTGCTGCCTTCTTCGGTGTTAGGGGCTTCTTGGACCTCAATAGAATACAGGAAGATGCGGTCACCGTAGGGACGATCATCCTTAAAAGCCACGAGGCGTTCCGCTACCGTTTGACGATATGCGCCGACGGATACGAAGTATTCACCGGGCAGTACAGTCCCTGGCAAGGCTATGGAAGTCACTTGAATGAAGACATCACGATCGTGCAGGCGCGCTGGATTTACGCTAATCACATCTCGTCCCTTGATCAAGGTGACCGGGTCGGAGAGAATATGCGTGAAGAGAGTAATATCCGCCGGGACCTTGCCTTCAGCCCGCCAATATGTAATCACATCCACCGTCTCGCCTGGCAAGTACTGGCGTTCCACATTGGGCTGATAGCCGAGAAAGGTTAGGTTTTCACCGAAGCGGATGGGCGCCGGTACAGGCACCGCCTCCCCCGCAAAATCGGGGTCATACCAGACTGGCGCCATGGTAGTGAACTCGCCGGCGCGATCCGCCAGCAAGTCCGCTAGCTCAAGTTCAAAGACTGTATTACGCGGAAGCTTGCCAACAGCCGGCTGGCCGTACGACAACCACTCCCACAAATAAGGGTGCGCGTTATTGCGGTTTTCCTCCCTGAAGAACACCACACGTTGTCGAGCGCCGCCATCTACAAGTATCAGACTTCTTGCACAATCCGCTTCATCGTAGTCGAGATCGCTGCGGTTCATCATTAACAGGGTCTTTTCGCTGTCGTTCAACAATGCTTTGGGCTCGGTATTTTGCCAATCGGAATTGCAGAGGACGGTCGGTATGTCGTTGCCCCTGGCATCGAGATAATGCGCGATTTGTCCCAACTCGCCGCTGACCAAAGGGACAACCCGCTCGTCGTTGCGCCAGCCGACAAAAAGATCTTGCCAGGTCCAAAGAATATTGACCGCCAGCAGGACCAAGACCCCGGCAACCGCCATTCGGCGGAAGACCACGTCAGCGAAAATAGGCGCCCGGATCAAAGAGTAAAAGCCGATGCCAAAAAAGAGAGCGAGCTGCGGCAAGATGACCGCCATGCGCGCGAAATTGGGACTCTGTTTGACGATCAGCGCAGCCGGCAGGGCAACAAAACCCGTGATCAAAAGCAACATGAAGCGGGGTCTGTGACGATAAACAATGCAAATGACGATTCCCACAAGTGCGAACAAGCCGCTAAAGGCATCGACAAGAGGGCGGCCCGGCAGATTGTGCAGGGGATTGGTATCGCCTATGCGCACGACCCCGAGCAAGCCGTCGACGATGGAGCGCAGCAAGCCGTCTGTGTATTGCGACAAGATTCGCTGGCCAGCGGCGTACTGGGGTACATTGATCGACGAAATCAGATACGGCATGGCGATGATGATCATGACGAGAATCGCAAATCCGGTGTAGCTGCGGCGCTGGCGGAACATGGCATTACGGACGTACAAGAGATGTCCGATGTACAGCATGCAACCCAAGACGATGAACAGACTTGAAGGATGTAGATAAAAGCCCATGCCCAGCAGGGCGCCCAGCGCCGCGAAGGAAATGACGTTAGAGGTAACAACGCGCGTGCGCCGGTACACGGGCAGTGACCGGGCAAGCCCCAACATAGTGGCCGAGACCAGGAACACGACTACGGCATCACTGGTGACACTGCGCGCCAGGATGATATTGCTCAGGTTAACAGCCACCAGCCCCGCTGACATGACACCGACAATGGGATTGAAAAGGTGCCTGCCGAGGGTGTAGATGATGGCAATCGAGACCACGCTCAACCAGGCGGAGAGAATCCGGTATCCGATGGTGCCCTCGCCCACAAAGAGCGTCACAAAGGCGACAAAGACATGGTACATGCCTTCGCGACCGCCGCCCTCGCCGGGGAAAAAGACGAAGATATCGCCTTGCCGAACGTTGTCGACCAGGCGAATGTTGATGATCTCATCTTCGCTGAAGCCACCGGGAACATTTGCCAGATCGGCCGTCCGAAGCAGGGCAGCCAAAAGCAACAGCACGATGGCAAAAACGTAGCTCATCCGGTTGGTCATCACCGCGTGGCCTTTTACCATGTTGATCAGCGTAGAGTCCGTTGTCATGAGACTTCCCTAGCGACCTAGCTTTCTGCGTTCTCTGGATTAGGGCGAAAGCCGTCCGTCACGGACAAACTGGAGCGATTTCTTCGCCAAGAGCCACTGGTCCATCGGCTGGGCGTTGCGCAATGATGTAGTCTCCACAGACTTTGCGCATGTTCGCCAGCTTGATATAAGCCTCGCGTGGCATGCCACTTGCAGGATCCAGGATAGACCACCAGTATTCTTCGTCCTGCGGCAGCCAGGTCAGGTCCGGCATGTAAATCAGCGTCATCAAGCCGACCCACGGGCGCCAGTTGGCAATGGCGTACTCATAAGCCCGCTCCAAATAGTCCGCCTGCTGCTCTTCGGTAACGCCAAACCATGCATAGTCCGGGTTACGCGTATCGGTGGTGTATCCGAATTCCATGATTGCCATTTGACGCGCATCATCATTGTACCGCAACATGATCTTTCGTAAATCTTCTACCCGCCGAAAGGTAAACCAGCGCGCTTTGGCCTCTTGGTCATCGGGACCAATCTCGGGCGGGGCGTAACCGGGGGCATGCGCGCCGACGACATCAATGAATCGCTGAAAATCATTACGGTACATGTGATCGAGAAACACGTCGTCGGGCGTGGCTCGCTCGTCGTTGGTGCCGGTCGGCGACAAACCTGCCGAGATTAGAATGGCATTCGAGTCCGCTTGCCGGATCGCGCGGCTGCAAGCCCCAAGCAGCTCGACGTAGGCCGCCGCATCGGGCCGGGTATTGCCCCATTCGCGACCGAGGTTCGGTTCATTCCAGATCTGGTAAGCAGCAATTCGGCCGCGATAGCGTTGGGCAATAGCGGAACAATAGTTGGCCCAATTTGCAAGGTCTGCCGGCGGCGAGTCGTGCGCGTCGGGATCGGCCGATTCCGCGCGAGCCCAGTCAGGAACTTTTCCCAAGCGCGCGACCAATTGCAATCCGCGATCTTCAATCGACACCACGATTCGATCGGAATGTTCCCAAATCCACTGACCTTTGTGCGATTCCAGGTCGCTCCAGGCGAAGGTCTGTTTGGCATGGCTGAAGGACATTAGCCTGACCAAATGGAGATGCAAGCCACGCTGTGGCTCGTTCCACCAGAGGAAGGTCTGTATGCCGTAAGTCAGTGACGGAAAAGGCGGATCCAAAATCGCGCTTGCCTTGAATGGGTCTGCTTGCGGACGGGTCCCTATCCAGGCGCCGGCGCCGACAAGGGCAATGGCCGCCAGCGCAATCAGATATGCGCGAAGCCCCCGCGCAAGAATATTGGGCATTTTATGATCTCGTTCGCGACTGGTAATCCCTTAGCCAGGCGCGGATGGCATCGTATGCTGGGCGGAAGTTGAATTCGGGTCCTATCAGCGAATAGGGAACGTTGTCATTATCGACCGCCCAGCCCGCCTGCGGGCCGTAGTTAAAGTTCCAAATGAAAGCCAGCCAGACAAAGTCCCAGTCCGCCATATTGGACATGGCCTGCGGGATCCACTCCGCCTGCTCTTCCAAGGTATTGTCGTACGCAAATTCAAAGCCTTCGCGTACGCCTTCCAGATCTTCGGCGGTGGGCCAGCCGAATTCGGTCACACAGAGTTTGGTATCTTTGCCGGCTGCCCGAATGCGGTTGGCGTAACCCTCCAGGGTGCTGCGGAAGCTCCAGCTATGATGCGGGTTGTCGAATGGGCCGCGGAAGGACGCGTTCGGATCGTCCGGTATCTCGTTATAACGATAATCGGGACCGATGTTGTATCCATTGTGATGGGCGCCGACGCAGTCCGCCCATTCCAGCATATCTGCGCCGATGAGCTGGTCCATATAGTTGAAATCGTCATAGGCTCCGACTCCGTCATTGATGCCCGTTGGGGACAGTGCGCCGCTGATAACGATGATACCAGGCTCGATGGCTTTGATGGTCTCGTAGGAAGTTTGCAGAAGCATGACATAATCCGCCGAATTCAAACCGTTGACCGATGTCCATTCCCGGTCGATGTTTTGTCCGTTCCAGACTTCGATGGCATGTATACTGCCCGGATAGCGCTTGAGGATCGCGGCGACAAAATCAGCATAAACTTGCGGATCGGCCGGTGGACCGTGTCGCTCCAAAACAACCCCGGGCTCGCGCGCCCAATCGGGAGCGGTCACAACCGAAAGTAGCAGCTTGATCGCATATTTTTCTGCGCTGGGAATAACCAAATCAAGCGCGCTCCAGTCGATCTTCCCCTGCTCCGGCTCCATAAGTTCCCAGCGGACTCGCTGCTTGACCCAGGTTATTCCCAGATCGCCGGCAACCGAGCTGTACCAGGCGTCCTGGTTGTCGGGATTGTGGTCGGGCGCAGGCTCGACCTGAATGCCGACCTGATAGCGCGTATCGGCTATCGGCAGCAGCGTCGGCGTCGGGCTCGGCGCCGGTGTGCTGGTGAGCGTCGGGATGTCAGTCGCTTCGTAAGCCATGACCGGTACAGTCGGTTCCTGTGCGACGGATGTAGGCGCTGATGTTGGTTCTGGCGTCACGCTTGGCAGTACTATGACCGGCGCCGGCGCTTCTTCCAGAGTCTCCTGTCCCAGCGTCCCGAGGGGCAAAGGGTTGGATGAACCGGGATCCACAGCGGAGGGATTGTATGTGAAGTAGATTGCCAGGAAGGTGGACAAGCCCATGACAAAGGTAATTGAGAGCCATATGGCGACAAAGCCGCGAATCTGCTTGTATACGGTTTTTGTAACCATATCAGGCTCCGTGTCGCAGGTATTCAAGGCTACCGATCGTCAGCCTTTACGAACCTCAAAGCGTGCGCCGCCTCGCTGCTTTTGGGCGTCAAACGATCAGCGCGCCCTTGCCAATGCGTCACAGGCCGGGCACGAGCCGTCCGGCCTGACGATCGCGTATCCCGCTTGCGGATCCGCGCCGTAGTGGGTGAAATCCACATTCCAGACGATGAACAGGCGCACCTGCCCGCTTCGCGATGCGAGCGCCGCGGCTTCCGCCAACCAAGCTGCCTGCTGTCGCACGGTTACATTATCCGCCCAACTAAAATAATCCGAAAGTGCAGGATAGCCTTCGGCTGTCAAATAGCCGAGCTCGGTAAAGCAGATGGGTCGCCGGGTGATGCTGATATAGCCGTTCAACATGCCGTAGAAATAACGCGTATAGTAATTGTCGCCGCGGGGATCGCCGCTGGTCTGGCTCGGCGGAACAATGCCTTCGTTGTAATGAGCGCCGACACAATCGAGGTGATCCAGGCCGCCGCCGTCAACCATTTCGCGCAACCAGCGATTGTCCGGCATAACTTGGTCGGGACGATCGGAAACGCCAGTTGGCGCGGGCGCAGCGCTTATGACCAGGGTCCGGGAGTTCGCGGCCTTGATCTTCCCCCAAGCCTGCGCCAGCATCCGGGCATAAGCCGATCCGCTGATCTGGCCGCGGGGCCATTCACGGTCAAGGTTGGGCTCGTTCCACACCTCGATGGCGTCGGCGCCTTGCGCAGCGATGCGAGCCAACCAGTCCGTATAGGAATCGACGTAGCTTTGTCCGCCCGCCTCCAGTTCATTTGGTCTACCAACGGTACCGACCAGGATTTTGAAGCCATTGTCATGCGCGCTGCGTATTTCGCGTCCCATATCCGGCGGGCTGCGCCAGTCAAAACGCGCCTGAATTTTCATCCAGGTCATGCCGGCGGCTCGCATCGCCCCAATCGCGCGCTGACTGCCCGCGCTCGTGACGTGTCCGCCGATCTCGATGTTAATGCTGCCGGCAGGTGGCACGACTGCGGCGAAGTTGTCCCTCGGCGCGCTGACGACGCCCTCGTCCGCGACCGGCGCCAGAACGACCGGCGCCGGCGGCGGGGTGGGCGAAGGCTTAGGCGTCGGCGTCGGCGTTGGCGTCGGGGGTGCGGTAGCTGCAAAAAGCGGCAGCGCGGCGCCGGCGCGCTGGCTTATGCTTTCGCCCTCACTATTAATCACCGCCGCGTTGATCGCATAGTTTCCTTCCGGCGCGACCAGGGTCAGGACAAAATCGTCATTCAAGCGGGTGATCGCTTCATCGACAAGACTGTCGTGTCGCGCGACAGACCAGCGCAGGGACCATCCCCCCGCAACATTCGGCGGCGGCAGTTGAGCCAGATAGTCGCGAACAGCCTGAAGCAAACCGGGGAACAAATCGTGCGACAGCAAATCATCCATCGCGACGCCGGCCAGCCCGAATGGCAATGTCTGGTTGAGACGCTTGCCTAGAGCCGTGCCGTCGGTCAGCCAGATGCGCGTCCTGGTTCCATCAGCTGCGGCCAGATAATCCAGATAGCCTGTCCCAATGGAGTCATCATGGCCGGGCATGGCTCGGCGCCCATTGAGCGATGCGCGGATAAGCGTGCCGGGCTCGACGGCGCCGGTCTCACTGACAGAGTCGGCGTCCAAAGTCACATCGCCAAGTCCCGCCAGCGCTTCGGCGAAGCCGACGCGCGCAAAAGCGCCTTCGCGCTCGCGCAGGTTTTGCGCGCTAAGCCCAAGCAGGATCTTGTAGCGATCGACCTGGTCAACTGCGCGGCGGAGCAGTTTCGTGACCAATTGGTCGCCGCCGGCGCCGTGATCGCCCGGAGCAATGCTGACATCAAGCTTGAAAATGTCGACGGCCGCGCCCAGCGCCCGCCAGTCATAGGCATCAGCTTCGCCCGCGCTCGCGCTGTGGGCGGGCGCCACAATGCCCAGCAGCAGGCCCTGCTCGCGCAACTCTGAACTCAGTTGGTCGATGAAGCGACTGAAGCTATGACGCGCCTCCGGATACAAATCGCGATAGTCAATGACGATGCCGTGGAAGCCATTGGCGACAGCCATGCCTGACAATTGTGAGACGTGCGCGTCCCGAGCGATGTCGTCATTGATCAGGCGGTCAACCGCGGCGGGATCGGTGGCGCGGGGGTCGTCAAAGTTGCGAATCACCGGCATGTAGAGATAATCCGACTCCGCGTCGCCGCCAGGGGCGAGCCTGCCGGTCAGGCCTCCCCGGCGCGTTGGGCGCAATCCTGCCGGACTTACGATCGTCGCCAGGGCGGCCACATCTGGATCAAGTTCTTGAGTTAACTCTTGCGTAATCATCAGAATCGGACGAGCGGCGATCGATTGGAAGACCGCAATCGCTCGCGGCGGGAAGCTCGCTACGCCGCGCAATTCTCCACCTGTTTTTTGCGAGGGAACAAAGCGCCAGTTTCGACCGTCCCAGCCGTACAGAGAAAGTACATTCGCATCCGACACATTCGCCGGCTGGGCAAAGGAGAAGCGCAGTTGCTCCGGCAAGTCGCCGCGGCCTTCAAGAATATAAAGCGGGCTTTGCGGGGCAAGATTGGCGGGCGGATTGTCTCGCGCCAGTTTGACCGATGAGGGAACATTGTCTTCCGCGTCGGTTTCAGCTGCTTTCCATGGCAAGGCGGAGACCCTTATCGCGATATCGGGGGCGCTTGAATCGCTTGGCATACGGACAGAGAAATCAGATCCCAGCGCTAATTCGGGATTCTCGACATCCAGCGACGTATATTGCAGGGCAAATAGTCGGTCGGGCAGATTGAAAGGGGGCAGCAGCAAGCCAATAATCAGCAAGAAAGCAGCCATGACGACTGAGGCGAACGCCACTGTCCAGCATCCGCCCCCGCGCTTGTTCGCTGCGGCCCGTAGCGGTGGCGGATTGGCATCAGTCCCTGTCATAGCCACTGTCAAATGTCCTGTATAACCCGTAAAAAGTTCCAGCGCGCTCGGATGTCCGGGTTAAACTTACAGCCCCTGTTTATGTAAACCGCGTCGCTCATACGACGAGAGCGCAACCTGTTCTGCGTGAGCGCGACATTCCTGGGACATGTTCGCCGCCGCCGAGCAGTTACCGGTCGACGAACCCAACGGCCTGATCGACGGACATGAAACTTGCCATCAGCCGCCAGTTCCCAATCCATCCCGCGCCGACGCGACCGCGTTCGTCAAGATGCGCGCCCGGCTGCGCAAGCGCGATTTGGACCAGGCGCCATCGCCCACCAACCAGCTGCCCATGCCACAGGCAAGCGCGCCTGCGCCTATGAATTCGCGCGCGTTGTGATCGTCCATGGCGCCATTGCACATGAAGGACATGTGCTTTAGCGGACCAAACATGGCGCGGTAGTATTCGATGCCGAGCGCGCCAATGGGAAATAGCTTCAGCAATTTGACGTCCATATCCCAGGCGGCCACAGCTTCGCTGGGCGTGGCAACGCCTGGACCTACCAGGACATCGCGCGATTGCACCGCCGCCACGACATCGGGTTGAAAAGCGGGCGAAACGACGAAGTCCGCGCCTGCGTCCAGCACCGCATGCGCCGTATCGACATCAAGCACCGTGCCCATGCCCACACAGGCATCTTCTCCGTATTTAGCTTTGAGGGCTTGCATGGCCGGGATCGGCTCTTGAGAATTCATCAACAGTTCAAAGACGTTAATACCCTCGCTCATCAAGGTGTCGCTCACTCGTAACGCGACGTCGGGCGGAAAAGCGCCCCGCATTCCGGCGACGATGCCGCTCGCCTTGATTGTCTCCAGCGCTCGTTGACTATCCATCAGCAATTCACCTGCAAGGTCACGCGATCGCCCAATAATCCGCTGACGCGCACACGAAACTTCTGAACCTCGACAAATTGAATCCTAATGTCATTGTTGGTCGAGGACCCCAGCCATAAGCTGCCATCATCATGGGTAAGGGTGATCACATTAGCAAAACTCTCGTGAAAATACGATGTCTCCGCGCTAAACGTAGCGGAAGCCCCGGCTTGGCCGGTCCAAAGACCGTCAAACTCGTGATAGCGCAAGCCGGACCCGCGAATCATTGCGGATAGATAAGCGCCGCCAGCCGCGCAGACATCGCCCAGGAACTCATGCTGCAAAGGCGGTGGCGCGCCGCCCGGGGCGACGACTTCGGACACATGCCAGGGCAAGCGCGCGCATGCGCTGGTCATCCGGCCCGCATCAAAACGAATCCAGCCGCGATCAGTATTATACCAATACAAGCCAGAAGTTCCTCGCTTCTGTGTTTTGCCAATCATGGCTTGGCCGAGGCGCAGGACATCGACGATGGCATAATCTGTGCCCGGTCCCTGGCGGATGTTACGCGCCATGCCTCCTGCGCTTATGAGGCATTGGTCTTGCGCGGCTTCCGCCGCCGCCTCTGCCGGCTGCATGTCGGGTCTTTTCGGCTCGGCCTCGTTATTTGCACGATCTTCCCCGGTCGCCGGATCGTCAAGCCTGGAAAAGTCGTCTTCTGGCCCAGGCATAGGAATATCAATAACTCGCGGAAGTAAATGTGTCGGCAGCGCGCGCAAGCGTCTTCCCGCCCGGGCATCGTAAATCTTGACCGTGACAAGAGCCGCTTCGGCAATGTGCCCTATAATCATTGGAATGGTGGCTTGCTCGCCGGCAAAAATGGAGAACTCGATATCTTCTACTTCGAGAATCGTCGCGCGTTCCAGGCTGTATACGCTCAGTGATTCCCCACTGGCGGTCAGATATACAGTACCGTTTATTGCGAGGTCGGCGCCATTAATCGTCAGCATGACGCTGCTATCACTTGGCGACTGAACAAGAATTCCGCCAGGCGGCACATCGCCGCATGACGGAAACGCGTCAACCGAATAGAATTCGAAAGCCGTCACAAAGTCATCCTCGGCAGCTGCCGAGCCGGCGGCGGAATCGGTCTCGGAAATACGGCCAGCCTCGTCGGACGGTTCAACCACAACAGGAAGCGACTCCACGCCACCTGCGACCGCAAGGAATCGGGCGACCGCCCACCCTCGTACGCCGTTTTGCGTCTGCAGCTGAATCCACTGTCGATCGACGGACGTTGCAAATGCCATGATTTCTCTACCTTCATCAGCCAGCGCAACTGTGTCGCTGTCTACTCGCGGTTGCGCCAAAATACTAAGGCCTCCGGAGACTTGAACCTGCGCGGGAAGGCCAAGAATCATGCCGCTGTCACCGGTAATCCGGTCGTCTGAGAGTTGCGACATGGCATCGCTGCGATTCACCAGGACGACCTCCCCAATCACGATCATGGCGGCGCTTGCATTGCCTGCGCCCCGGGATTTTGCATCCATGCGCAGAACCAGAGTAGACCATGTTCGCGCCGGATCGTCAGCGACAGTGATCGACAGGCGCTCGATATTGTGAATGCCGGCAATGTCGCCCGGCAAAGCGAAACCCAGGCTTGCGCCTTCCAGGCGCGGCGCCACGTCGATCATACCGGCGCCCACATTGCCCAGGCAAACTTGATTTCTGTTCAGGTCTCCGCAATACATGGACGTCTTGTTATAAGTTTCCTGTATTGAACTTGGGCACACGTCTGATGCGCTTGCGGATAACTTAACAGGCGTCGCTTTGGCAGCGACAATTTCACAAGGCAACAAATGAAATGGCAGGTACTGGAACACAGATTCAGCAGCAAATGCCCGTGGCTGCCCGGGGTTGGCAGCCGGCTGCAGGCTGTTGTCCATGGGAACAATGCCAGCCATGTCTTTTGGGACAGCGGACCTATGTCCATTCACAAGCAGGCTGGCTTCTCCTTCAAGGTTGTAAACGCTCATATCGCCGCCTATCTGCGCTGTCAGAAAGACGGTACCGGCGAAACTTAACGCGACGCCATTGACCTCAAAGCGGGCGCGAGCATCCCGTGACGACTGCAAGAGTATACCGCTTTCGGGCGCCTCAGGGCAGTCTGCGCTGGCTGGAAAACTTTCCATGCGATAGGCGGGCACGGACGCTATCGCAGCTGCGGGCGCAAGCGGCGCAGCGTGCGATTGAATGGGCAGGAGTTTAGAGCCGCCGTCGACCTCGATCAAGCGATTGAATACCCATCCCGCGCCTCCGTTGGGCGACGGCAAGAGGATTCGGATCCATTGATCGTCAGCAGAGCGCTCGAATGCCTCAACCGTAGACCCATCGCGCAATTGCCATACAACCGCCGCGTTCGGACCTGGATTTTGTCTCACAACGACGCCTCGCTCCGCCAAAACGGTCGCCTGCCGGGTCTGGGGCGCTCCGCTATTAACCAACGCGCTATCGACCGCTAGCCACGTGACAACATCACCGACGGCCAGCAAATTGATTGTCGCCGGATTTCCATCAACTGTTGCGGTCTCCAGTTGGGCAACCACCGCGGTCCAATTCCGCGAGTCGGCGGTCATTGTCCTGGTTTGAAATTTCTGAATATCCGCCAGGTTTGCGCGATCTCCAGGATCCTCGAACTGAAGGTCGGCCCCAGCCACAGGCGTCGCCGAGACTTGGCCGCTACCAATACAAGCTTGACTATCTGTTACAATACCGCAGACGCTTTCAACCAGTTCGTAAGCTTGTCGCACCGAGACGGGGCAAGAGCCGAGTTTGGATTGCGCGTAAGCAAGAGTACCTGTTAATGTAAACAGTATGAGTGCAATTATTGATAGCGCATACTTTATCATTATCATCACTTCCTTGCTTTTGATGAGTCACTTTCCGTGCTGCCCGCAATTCTAAAGAGAATCACGCCAGATGATATCGAAATATCCTGTTACCTATGTTAGTGGCCTTGACCGAATTTGCCAACAAAGGAACTCTACAAGCTTGTGTTATTAGAATAAGGTCCAGCATGAAATGAGCTTACTAAGAAGTGAAGCTTCGAGGTGGTTCCAATTCATAATCCTAGATAGAAGGGCAACGGCATGAAGATTCTGATAGCTGCTGGCGCGTTCAAGCAGAGCCTAACCGCTGCACAGGCATGCGCGGCCATCCAGCGAGGACTGGCGCAATCCGGTCTGGATGCGCGCTTTGAAATACTTCCCATCGCGGATGGCGGCAACGGCACACTGGATGCTTTCTTGAGCGCCGGCGGCGAAGTCGTGTCATTGAATGTGAAGGACCCGCTCATGCGTCCCATCCGCGCGGAGTATGGATTGGTTGACGACGGCAAGACGGCGGTCATCGAAATGGCCAGAGCCTCCGGCCTGGAGTTGCTGCAGCCGCAGGAACTTGATCCCATGGTCGCGAGTACTTTTGGCACTGGCCAGCTTATGGTGGATGCGCTCGAACGCCGGGTTGATAGGATCATCATCGGTTTGGGCGGCAGCGCGACCGTAGACGGCGGCATGGGATGCATGCGCGCTCTGGGCCTCCGCTTGTTAGACGCTGATGGTCACGATGTTCAGCACGGCGGCGGATACTTGGAGAGAATCAGCCGGATTGATCGATCGGGATTGGACCCGCGCTGGCGCGAGGTTGACATCGTCATCGCCTCAGATGTGGAAAACCCGACCCTGGGCGACAAGGGCGCGGCGCGGATATTCGGTCCGCAAAAAGGGGCTGACGCGGCGATGGTGGACTCTCTGGAGCGAAGCTTGAGTCACTGTTTCACCGTGGTCCACGAGCAATTGGGGATTGATCTGCGCATGGTGCGCGGAGGCGGCGCGGCCGGCGCCTTCGCCGCCGGTCTGATGGCGTTTTTATCATGCCAAATCGTTTCCGGGATTGACCTGGTCCTGGCGCACAATCGATTTGTCGAGCAACTTAAAGACAGCGCCTTGGTCATCACGGGCGAAGGTCAAATGGACAGCCAGACGATCGACGGCAAAGGCCCGGTTGGGGTCGCGCAACTGGCGCGGAAACATGGCGTGCCGACGATCGCCCTGGTTGGCGGGCTCAATATTGATGACAGCCTGTTGCATGAGGCCGGGATTCAGGCGGCCTTCTCCATCGTTGACAAGCCGATGCGCCTGGAGGATGCGCTCGAGAACGCCGAGGAGCTTTTGCGCAGAGCGGCGTTGCGACTGGGATACATCATGCAATTGCATGACTCCAGTTGGATTTGACCTGGCGTAAGGATAGCCGTCCGCCCCGCGCGGCCAGGTTCGAATTGAGCAATACACTGTCTTTCAGTCTACAAAGACCCGGTAGCCTGCAATAAAATCCATACTGGAAGGACAGAGAATGAAACGGATCGTCGTTAAGCTGGGTTCCAGCGTATTGACCAGGGGCACCCTGCGGCTCAACCGCCAGCGCATGCTGGAGTTGGTGCAACAGATCGCCGCGCTGCAAGAGCGCGGTTACGAGATTGTGGTGGTTTCTTCCGGCGCGCAAACGGCGGGACGAGAACAACTCGACTTTCCCGATCTGGGCAAGTCGGTGCCGGCCAAGCAAATGCTTAGCGCTGTTGGGCAGAGCCACTTGATGCGGCTCTACAAAGACCTCTTTGATATCTTCGAAGTCGTGGTGGCGCAAATTCTCTTGACGCGCGACGACCTCAGTCACCGGACGCGCTATCTGAACGCGCGCGATACGCTACGTACCTTGATCGAACACAGAATCATCCCCATCGTCAACGAAAACGACACCATCGCCACTGACGAGATCCGCGTCGGGGACAATGACAATCTCTCGGCCTTCGTCGCCAGCGTCGTCGATGCCGATCTGCTGGTCATGCTGACGGACCAGCCGGGCATATTCACGGACGATCCGCGGAAGAATCCGGGGGCGGCGCTGATCCAGAATATCAGCGAAATATCGGAGGAACTTTTCGATCTGGCTGGGGGCGCCGGCAGCGACATGGGCACGGGCGGAATGATCACAAAATTGCAGGCGGCGCGAATCGCCAGCCGCAGCGGCATCAAGACGATTATCGCCAGCGGCAGCGAAGACGAAGCGCTCATCCGCCTGGTCGATGGCGAAGAGATAGGCACCCATATTGAAGCGAGCGCGATTCGCTCGGACAGCCGCAAACGCTGGCTGCTTACAGACAGAACCCAGGGCTTGCTGAAAGTAGACGAAGGCGCTGCCAAGGTGCTAATGCAAGGCGGCGCCAGCCTGTTGCCGGTGGGCATCCGCGTGATCGAAGGCGAATTCGAACGAGGCGCGACCCTGGCCGTGGTAACGCCCGACGGCCGCGAAATCGCGCACGGTCTGAGCAATTACGGCAGCGAAGATCTTCGCAAGCTCTGCGGCAAGAAATCAGGCGAAATTGCCGAAATCCTGGGTTACAGCTTCGGCGACGCCGTGCTGCACCGCAACAATATGGTCGTTCTTAAATGATGCCGTTCGAAATTGCGCACGTTGCAATTCCGTCCCGCCTATGGGATATTGTGAGTCTGTAAACGCATTTATCCAGTGAGAATCAGACATGTTCGACGTCAAGCTTGAAGCTGTGGATCTAAAACAAATGGGCAAACGCGCGAAAGATGCCGCGGGCGCACTTGCGAAAAAATCGACTTCGCAAAAAAACCGCGCCCTGAACGCGATGGCGGACGCGCTGGAAAACAATACCGCGTCGATCCTTGAGGAAAACCGTCGCGACATTGAGCTTGCCGAGCGCAACGGCGTCGATCCAATCTGGATCCGTGATCGTATCGCGCTGGAACCACGCATGGCCAGCATTGTGGCCGATGTTCGCAAGGTTGCCGAGTTGCCCGATCCAGTCGGTGATGTATTGCTGGAATCCACATTGGACAATGGCTTGCGACTGATCAAGCGGCGGACGCCGCTCGGTGTGCTGGGCGCGGTCTATGAGTCTCGTCCCAATGTCACCGTCGACATCTCGACCCTGGCATTGAAGACGGGCAATGCCGTGATCTTGCGTGGAGGCTCGGACGTGCTCAACAGCAATTTGGAGTTGACCCGTGTTTTGCAGGAGGTGCTGGTCGCGCATGAGTTTCCGGTTGACGCCATTCAAACCATCGGCAGCAGCGATCGCAAGTACGTCAGTGATATGCTGCGCTTGTACGATTACATTGACATGATCATCCCTCGCGGAGGCAATGGCTTGCACGTGTTTTGCCGCGAGAACAGCAGCATCCCGGTGATCACCGGGGGCATCGGCGTCTGTCACATCTTTGTGGACGAGAGCGCGAACCTGGCTAAAGCAATCCCGGTATTGAACAACGCCAAGACACAGCGCCCGGCGGTCTGCAACTCGATGGAGACGCTATTGGTGCACCGCGCGGTTGCGGAGGAGATTTTGCCGATGGTGGTGGAGGACCTTGGGGGCGAAGGGGTCACCTTCCGCGCCGAGCCCCGCGCGCAGGCGATCGTCGGCGGATGCGCGCAAGTGGCGCCGGCAGCGGACGATGACTTTGATACGGAGTGGTACAATCTGACTTTGAATCTCAAGGTAGTCGATCATGTTGATGAGGCGATTGCGCACATCGCTCGGCATGGTACACAGCATTCGGATAGCATTCTGACAGAAGAATCCGCCAATGCGGAGCAATTCCTGAACGAAGTCGATTCGGCGGCGGTATATTGGAATGCCAGCACGCGCTTCACCGACGGCAGCGCTATGGGTATGGGCGCGGAAGTGGCGGTCAGCACACAGAAGCTGCACGCGCGCGGTCCCATGGCCCTGGAAGAATTGACGACTTACAAGTGGATAGTGAAGGGCGACTATACGTCGCGCGATTAGCCACGCCAACAGTTGCGATTCGCTTGACTTTTCCCAACATTCCCATTTGAGTGCGGCACAATGAGCATCTCCATCGGTTTCGATCGAGATCAAAATGACAACTCTAATCGAGATGTTTTCACGCATTGGGCATGGGCGATACCGATCCTGCTTCTGGTTGCGGTGTTGAGCATAGGCCAGATCGACCTGTATCTGCCAACGCACGATGAATTTTTTTCGATGTTCAATTCGGGTTGGCTGGTTAATGAGCCGTACTCGCCGATTGAAGTTATCCAGTCGCTTCACAAACACAGCCCCAATCACACCCCGGGGTATTTCTTGCTGCTAAGCGCCTGGGGCAATCTGACAACATTTGAAGTTGCTCTCGGCCGCGTTCTGACGATCTATTGCGCATTGCTCTCGTTGGCGATCTCCTATCGCATCGTATCCGACTTCGTGTCACCAGTTGCAGGGCTTTTCGCCTTAGTCTTACTGGCGTCCAACGCTTTTTTCAATTTCTACATCGCGCACGTCAGGATGTATCCATTGATGCTGTTTCTAGCCGGGGTTATCCTCTGGCTTTATCTTCGCATCGCGTACCAGGTGAAGAGCCCCAACTTGCTTGACTTTGCTGCCCTGTCGCTGGCGATCTTTGCGCTTGCCAGCGTACACGCCTTCGGCGCCATTTTCTTCGTCGCGCTTGGCGTCTATCACCTGTTATTTGTACGCAAGGACAGAACCTGGTGGAAAGTTTCGGCGGCAGCCATTGCAGCCTTCATCCTGTTTTCGCCATTTATCACCACATTGATTTCCGATGGCATAGAAATGTCGATCGCACACTGGGGTGACCACGCGGTCAATGGACGCCAGGCGCTTAGCGCCTGGCTGACCGTAGTCTCGAACAATCAACCAATGCTGCTGCTCTTGTCCGCGGTTGGCCTGGGCATCGGTCATTGGAAGAAGAAACTGGTCTTCAAGCCGTATTTTTTGCTGATTGCGCTATACCTACTCGCGCTGAGTATCTTCGCGCAATTCACGCCTTTCTTCGCTGCCAGCGGCATGCGTCACCAGCTTGCGAGTTGGCACGCGCTTGCTTTGGTCCTCAGCGCAGGCCTATACGTCTATTATTCCTTGCGCAGGTGGTTAGGATTGCTGCCGCTAGTGTGGGTCGTCGCCGGTGTCCTGTTCCAAATGACGGCGAATTGGGAGAGCCTCATCGCCGGCCGAATCGATACCTTCAGCGAACCGGCTTGGCATGCGATATCAAGGGAATTCCCACCTGCCGAAACGCAATATCTCCTGATCGGGTACCGTCTGTCGACGTATCGGATCGACTTGCCGACGCACATCGGCTACTCTCAGCGAGAGTACTTCATTGACAAGAACAATATCGACCTTCGGACAACTGATGAATTAGCGGCTCTCGACGAGATTATCCACGATAACGCCATTACTTCTCCCGAACTCTGGGTCATTTATCAGACTAACGACACCGACGCAGAGGAAGCCGCGGAGATTCAGGCAATTGCATACGCATGGCAATACGCGCCTTGCGAGACCCTTGAATTCGGCATCAATACTGTTTTGCAAAGATATCGTTGGGGGACCCTCGGCTGTGAGCCAAGTCCGGAATCGCTAAGCAAGCAAAATGAGTTGATTGACTACAATTTCCACGCGGCGCGAGTCGACTCAACGGGCTCGCGCGTATTCTTTGTGGACGAATGGACGGCACGGAGCAATGACTCAATGGGCAGCTACAACATGTCCTTTCAACTTGTCTCGGGAGACTGGGACAACGTGGCACAGGTGGATCTACCTATGGCCCACGAAGGCATGCTCCGAAGGTTCAGCATTGATATTGGCAATGTGCCATCAGGCAGTTATCGCTTGATGGCGGTCGTTTACAATAAGCACACTGGTAAGCGACTTGCCTGGAATGACAGCGGCGCTGATCCACCGGAGTTCTTGCCACTCGCCGACTTTGTTCTAGAATAACAAGGGTGGGCTTTGCGCTTCGTCCACTTGTAACTTGGTCCTGTTCGTGATCGTCCGCTTGACATGACTACAATGCCCGCTGCATAATGAACGCAATTGAATAAACGGACAAAGGCATTGACGAAGACAGTCCACAAGCGCGCCCATAGGTGTCTGCAGATTCAGGGAGCGGGTATCAAAGACTGCGAGTGCCCGCGGAAGCAGTTGTGGAATTCCCTTCCGAGCCGACAGGTGAAAGACGGTCAGAGCCGCCTGGCCGGCCGAGTAGCCTGCTCCGCTGGTCCGGCGTCACTGGACAAATCAAGCGCGGCGTCCGAGCTGGATGCTGAAACAGGGTGGTACCGCGGGAATGCTCACGCTCTCGTCCCTAGTCGGATCGAGAGCGTTTTTATTGGGAGCGTCTGACGATGGTTTTGCAGGGATACAGCCGCTCGGCGCGCAAGCCGCGATTCGTCCACTAGCTTGTCGCGCCCACGAAAAACAAGAATCTTTCTCGTCGCATGAGCGACGCAGTTTATTAGACGAGAGGCGAAGGAGTACCAATGTCACAGACAGTTGAGGACTTGCGCCGTCAGGCGCACGACGCGCTGCGCAAGACCATAACGAGCAATGAGTTAGTCCAGTGGAGGAGCCGCTACCTGGGACGCAAGGGCGCGGTCGGCGCGCTCTTTGGCACGATCGGCAAGCTGCCTAAAGAAGAACGCGCGGCTTTCGGCCAACAAGTCAACGCCCTGCAATCCGAACTCCAGAAGGCTTTCGAGGAACGCGAACAATTAATCCGCGATCAGGTTCTGGCGCAGGACCTCGAAGAAGGCGAGATCGATATAACGCTTCCGGCCTATCCGCGTCAAATGGGCGGTTTGCATCCCGCAACCCGCACGCATCGCGAGTTTCAAACGATTTGGGCGGAAATGGGCTTTCAGGTCTATCAAAGTCACGATGTTGAAGAAGATGATTTCAACTTCACGCTGCTCAATCTGCCGCCACATCATCCGGCGCGGGATATGCAGGATACATTTTACACGACCAACCCCAAGGTCTTGCTGCGGACGCACACCTCGCCTGGGCAAATCCGCGCCATGCGAGAATTGGGCCAGGGCGGCAGCAAGCCAATTCGCGTCATATTGCCGGGCATGTGCTACCGTCAAGAGCAGGTCACTGCCCGCAGCGAGATTCAATTCACGCAAGTGGAGGGTCTGGCGATCGGACGCAATATCCGCATGAGCGACCTTAAGGGAACGATCAGCGAGTTTGCCAAGCGCATGTTCAATACCAATGCCAAAGTTCGCTACCGCGCGTCATACTTCCCGTTCACAGAACCGAGCATGGAAGTTGACGTCGAGTGCTTTCTTTGCGACGGCGAGGGCTGCCGCGTCTGCAAATACACAGGCTGGCTGGAGATCGCAGGCAGCGGCATGGTGCATCCCACAGTATTGAGGAATGGCGGATATGATCCGAGCCTGTGGAGCGGCTTCGCCTTTGGCATGGGACCGGAGCGCATCACAATGCTGAAACACGGGATCCAGGACATCCGCTATTTCTGGGGCAACGACCTGCGCTTCCTGAAGCAGTTTTAGCTCGAATATTAGCGTAGGTCGTAGCTCGAAAAACAAGATGGAACCCGCGCGCCGATGAGCAAAGCATTTCAAGCATGCGAATGAATGGGCACTATTCCAAATACGTGGTGGATCTCGCGCTAGGCTATTGGTTTGGCGCTGTACTGATTTTGCTGGCGGTCGCCGCACTAGGCGCTTACCACAGCGACTTGTATCCGCCGTCAACGGACGAATACTATTCGATGCACAACGCCGGCTGGACAAGCGGCGCCGCTTTTTCGCCGCTGGAAGTGCTGCAATCGCTGCGGCGCAACAGCCCGAATCATTCTCCACTATACTTTCTGATCTTGAGCCTATGGGGTCACGCGACCGTCCCCGATATAATGCTGGCGCGCATAATGAGCATTCTGATTGCCCTGCTGGGCATGTCCATGGTATATCGATTGGCGCGCGACTTTATCGGTCCCGCCGCCGGGATATTCGCTCTGCTGCTAGCCTGCGGCAACGCATTCTATAACCACTACATCATTTACGCGCGCATGTACACATTGCTTTTCTTCCTGTCCGCCCTTGTTTTGTGGCTATACCTGCGCATAGTCGACAAAGGAGCCGAAGCAAAAAGGCGCGATTATCTGGCGCTGGGGGCGGCGGTATATTGTTTGGCGAATACCTTCCTTTTCAGCGCGACGTTTCTGCTCATGTTGGGCGTGTATCACATAATCGCGACACCGAAAAACCGGACCTGGCTCAAAGTCTCCACTACAGTCATTTTCGCTTTGGCGCTCTTCTCTCCCTGGCTTCTGATCGTGCTCCCGGACGCTCATCAGCGCTCGGTTGATTATGCTGGTTGGGAGAGCTTGAGTAGCATGGAGGCAGTGGCCGCGTGGCTGAGGGTTAGCTTAAACGACGAAATGCTGCTGCTGTTCCTTTCGGTATTTGGCCTATTGCTAGGGCTCTTGTTGAAGACAATCAGCTTTAAGCCCTGGCTGTTCATATTCCTGACCTATTTGCTTATTCTGGCGCTGATCGCGAATTACACCACGTTTATCGCTATCGACACTATGCGCTACCACTTGTCAGGTTGGATTCCCTTGCTGCTGACGATCACCGCAGGACTGTATGCCCTATATGGCATCCATTGGTTTTTGAGTTTGCTGGCGCTACTTTGGCTGATCGCCGGGCTTCAGTTCCAGCAATCCGCTCAATGGGAAGAAATACTGGGAGGGCATATCCTTAAGTATTTGCGGGAACCATTTCACATGATTTCACGGGAGGCTTTGCGAAAGGAATATCAGCCCTTGCTGGTGGGATACAAAACAGATTCAAGGGGCCTGTATTGGAAATACAAAATCAACGATGAGTCATTAGGCGATCTATACTTCGATCGGCACGATCTACTGTTGATTACCCCAATTGACCTCGAGCGGCTGGAAAAAGACGTTCGGCATCATGCCATCGTTCAGCCCAATGTCTGGGTCTTCTACCTGGATAGCCGCATCGACGCCGATCGCGAGCAACTCGCGGCTGTCATGAATACGCTAAATTACGAATTATGCGATATCCGGGCAATCGGATTTGGCAGCGCGCTGGAGATGTTCTCATGGGATGCGCTAAATTGCGCGTCGCCGCATATGGAAAGCCGTCACCAGAACGAACATATCCAATACCAGTTTTTCGGCGCGGACTTCAATCCGGAAACAGGCAGAATCGCGTATATCGACCGCTGGAGCGCCGAGGAAGCGCGCCCTCTGAGCAATTTCAATATGTCGATCCAGTTGATTGCTGAAGGCTGGAACAATGTCGCGCAAGTGGATCTGCCTTTGGTCAACCCCGATCAATTGCGTCAGTTCACAATAGATATCTCAAGCGTACAGCCCGGCCGCTACCAGCTCGTGGCTATTGTGTACAACAACCAGACGGGGGAGCGCGGCAGTTGGTTGAACAACGATGGCAATGCGCCAGAATTACTGAAACTGGCGGATGTGAAACTGCCTTAGTTGCCGCCGAGTCTTGGGCGCGGCGCGCGACAGGCGAAAAGGAAGTTCTTTGAGCGCCGGGGAAATGCGACAGATTTCGTTGCAAACTGCCAGCCATTGGTTTGGCGTCGTACCGATATTGCTGGCGGTTGCCGCGCTTGGCGTTTACCACAGCGACTTGTATCCACCGGCGATGGACGAGTTTTATTCGATGCGAAACGCGGGCTGGACAGTCGATGGCGCTTTTTCGCCAGTCGATGTGCTCCAATCCCTGCAGCGCAACAGCCCGAATCATTCTCCACTGTACTTTCTGATTTTGAGCGTCTGGGGCCAGATGACCGTCCCTGACATAATGCTGGCTCGCATTCTGAGCATCCTGTTTGCCCTCTTGAGCTTGTCCATGATATTTCGCTTGGCGCGTGACTTTATCGGCCCTGCTGCCGGGATATTCGCGCTCCTGCTTGTTTGCGGCAACGCATTCTATAACTTCTACGTCACATACGCGCGCATGTATACATTGCTTGTATTCCTGTCCGCCCTGGTCCTATGGATATACTTGCGCATAGTCGACAAAGGAGCCAGCGCACAGAGACGCGACTATCTGGGGCTGGGGGCAGCAGTATATTGTTTGGCGAATACCTTCCTTTTCAGCGCGACGTTTCTGCTCATGCTGGGCCTGTATCACTTAATCGCAGCGCCGAAAAACCAGACCTGGCTGAAAATCGCCGCAACAGTCATTGTCGCCTTGGCGCTTTTCGCTCCCTGGCTTCTTATCGTGTTACCGGACGCTTATCAGCGCTCGATTGTTTTTTCTGATTGGGAGAGCCAGGGGAGCGTGGAGGCACTGGCCACGTGGCTGACGGTCAGCCTAAACGGCCAAACTCTGCTGCTGTTCCTGTCGATATTTGGCGTATTGCTGGGGCTCTTGTTCAAAACAATCCGCTTTAAGCCCTGGTTGTTGATGTTCCTGCCCTATTTGCTGATACTGGCACTGATTGCAAATTACACCACGTTTATCGCTGCGGATACCATGCGCTACCACTTGTCAGGTTGGGTCCCTCTGTTGCTGACGATTACCGCAGGACTTTATGCCCTGTATGGCATCCATAGGTTCTTGAGTTTGCTGGTTTTGCTCTGGCTGATTGCCGGGCTTCAGTTCGGGAGAACCGCTCCCTGGGACGATATCCTTGGTGGGCAGATCTATTCGTACTTGCGGGAACCAATTCACTTGATTTCGCGTCAGGCGTTACAAGAGGAATATCCGCCCTTGCTGGTGGGATACAAAACGGATTCATGGGCTCTGTATTGGAATTACGACAGCGACAACGATTCATTGGGCGACCTATACTTTGATGGGCGCAATCTGGAGCTGATTACGCCGGATGCGCTCGGCAAGCTGGAAAAAGCTGTCCGGCATCATGCTATAGTCGAACCCTATGTTTGGGTGTTCTTCCTGGATCGCCGTATCGATAGCGCGGATCGTGATAAACTCGCAACTGCCATGAAAAAGCTGAATTACGAATTATGCGATTCCGGGGCTATTGGCATTGGCAGCACGCTGGTTAGGTTCTCATGGGATGCGCTCAATTGCGCATCGCCACATATGGCGAGCCGTCATCTGAA
This sequence comes from Chloroflexota bacterium, assembly GCA_026713245.1. Classification (GTDB taxonomy): domain Bacteria; phylum Chloroflexota; class Anaerolineae; order Aggregatilineales; family Phototrophicaceae; genus UBA6055. Next base: position 17,916 of record JAPOOU010000029.1, on the reverse strand, counting down.
CGAACATATCCATTACCAGTTTTTCGGCGCGGAAGTCAATTCGGACACGGATAGAGTCGTGTATATCGACCGCTGGAGTGCAGACGACGCGCGCGCTCTGAGCAATATGAACATGTCGATTCAGTTGATTTCTGAAGACTGGAACAATGTAGCTCAAGTGGACCTTCCTTTGGTCAACCCCGATCAATTGCGTCAGTTCACCATCGATATCTCAAAAGTGCCGCCCGGCAACTACCGGCTCATGGCTATCGTCTACAACAACCAGACGGGCCAGCGCAGCAATTGGTTGAATAACGGTGTTAGTGCCCCGGCAATGCTGAAGCTGGCGGAAGTGAAGGTGCCCTAGTGGCCGCCAAGTCTGATGCTTCAAAGCCGCTCGGCGGCGGCGAAAAGTTTCGTCGCGCTCGCGCAAGTCAGCAAGCCTGCTTGTCGCATGAGCGCCGCAGTTTACGGAAACAGTACAGCAAAATGAGTGAGGAAGTTTCTTGAGCGCCAGGGTAACGCCACGGGTTGCATTGCGAACTGCCAGCCGGTGGGTATGGACCATTCCGCTTCTCCTGATCGTCGCCTGGCTTGCCATGCGGCAGGTCGAGGTCTTTCCCCCATCCACGGATGAGTTCTTTTCGATGTTTAACGCGGGCTGGCTGGGGAACAGCGCCTACTCTCCCATGCAGGTCGTCCAATCATTACAGAAACATAGCCCGGATCATACGCCGCTGTATTTTGTCTTGCTCAGCTGGTGGGGCCAGCTCGTCGGGACCAGCCTTGCCGCGGGCAGACTTCTCTCCGTTTTCGTCAGTCTGATGGCGATGGCGATGGCTTATCGGCTGGCGACGGACTTCATCGCCCCAATTGCGGGATTGATGGCATTGCTAATCTTAGCCAGCAACGCATTCTACAACTTTTATCTCGCAAATATGCGAATGTATCCCCTGCTGGTGGTCTGCGCGGCGGCGGCGCTTTGGATCTACCTGCGTCTGGTTTATCAGGCCAGGTCGACAAAAACGACCGACTATGCGGCGCTGGTCGTTTCGACATTCTGTTTGATAAGCACACATGCTTTCAGCATCATATTCATGGCCATGTTAGGCATTTTTCATCTGGTTTTCGCGCCGAAGAACCGGCGTTGGCTGTGGGCTTCTATTGCCGTAGGGATTGCGGCGCTACTGTTTTCACCGTACTACATGATGATGGCGAACAATATCGGCCGCGTAATTGAAGGCAAGCAACATGCAACCGTTGGCGGCCTGGGGGCAACCGAGCTTCTGCTCGCGGTCGGCATGAACGATCGGCCGGAGCTGCTGCTGATTGCAGTAATCGGTTTGGCCGTCGGTACCTGGCGCCGCACTATTCCCATGCGACCCTTTCTATACCTGATCGTATTGTACTTGCTGAACCTGGGACTGGTTGCCGAGTTTTCCGAACTGATTGTCAAAGATGGAATGCGTTATCACCTGGCTGGATTCTTGCCTCTGGTTCTCCTGGTATCGGGGGGCATTTACGGGCTATACCGCTTGCGCAGATGGTTGGGACTGCTGGTTGTGCTGTGGATGTTCGCAGGACTCGAAATGCAGGCGAATGCCAGATGGTGGGACTATATTGTTTTGCGCTCGCAAGTCTTCACACAGCCGCCTACGCATATCTTGTCGCGCCTGGCAGCCGCCGCAGAACCAAAACCTGCGATTTTCGGCTATCCGTACAACGACTTGTACGCGCCTTTCGCCCTGAATATCCGGGGCAATATTGAGCTGTCGCAGCGCGAGCATTACTTTGGGAAGCGCGGAATCGTCATGAATGCTACGGACGGGCTGGAAGTCTTTCGGGACTTCGTTGCCGATAGCAATATCGACTCGCCATCGCTGTGGTACGTCTATCCTGACCTGGACAAGTGGACGCCGCTGATCGCGGACGCGCGAAACGTTTTGGGCGACTTGCGCTACACGCATTGCGCCAGCGAAGCCGTCGGTCGCGACCACGTCATCTCCCACTACATGTGGGAGTCGCTAGCATGTGCGTTCCCCAACGCAACTGTTAGTGATCAGAACGCGCTCATCAGCTTTAAGTTCTATGCGTCCTCGCTGGATAACGATGGCGATGCCCTATTCTTCGTCGATGAGTGGTCAGCGCTCGGCGCGCAAAGCGTTCTGAACGATTTCAGGATGTCGTATCAGTTGCTCAATGACGACTGGGAGAACAAGGCCCAAGTCGACCTGCCCTTTGTGCATGAAAGTGCATACCGTCGCTTCTCAATTGATCTCAGTCAGGTTCCGGCGGGTAGCTATCGATTGATGGCGATCGCCTACAACCGGCAAACGGGCGAACGACTTGACTGGATCAACAATACCGGCAATCCGAGGAACATGTTGTTGCTGGAAGAGATTGCAGTTTCAAAAACCTGAACAATCTATCACTATTCGAACTTGGAAAGGAAGCCATTACCCATGCTCGTACCGATTTCCTGGATCAAAGACTATGTCGACATCGATATACCGGTAGAATTGCTGGCGGAAAAGTTAACCGTTGCCGGGCTGGAGGTCGCGCACATACGGTATATCGGCCTGCCGCAGGCCGAGGCGCCCGGCGTCCACATGCCCCGCTCTGACCATCTCGTTTGGGACCGCGAGAAACTGCTGCTGGCGCGCGTCGTCGAAGTCAAAGCCCACCCCAACGCCGACAAGCTGGTCTTGGCGATGGTCGACTACGGCGGGCAGGAACTGGAACAATGTGTAACCGGCGCAAGCAATCTCTTTGAATACCAAGGGCAGGGCGAGATCAACCCGCCGATTTGGGGCGCCTTCGCCATGGAAGGCGCGCGCGTCTGGGACGGACACAGCGACAAGCCGCGTGTGACGACCCTAAAGGGCAAGGAATTGCGCGGCATTTACAACCAGAGCATGGTCTGCTCCGAAAAGGAACTCGGCATTTCTGAGGAGCATGAGGGTGTGATCATCCTGGATCACGAACAGCGCTACGTCGCTGGCGCGCCGCTGGCTGACATCCTGGGCGATGTGATATTTGACATCGAATTCACGCCCAACCTGGCGCGATGCTTCAGCATGATCGGCGTCGCGCGCGAGGTTGCGGCCATTCTGGGCGTCGAGCTGCGCTATCCCTCTTGCGAATTCCTTGCGAAGGGCGATCCAATCGAAGAGCAGGTCAAAATTGATATTCGCGAGCCCGAACTGAATCCGCGTTTCACGCTGACGCTTCTGCGCGATACCACGGTCAAACCGTCGCCGTTCTGGATGCGGCATCGCCTGCGCCTCATCGGGCAGCGCCCCCGCAATAACATCGTCGATGTGACCAACTACATAACATTTGAATTGGGTCAGCCCCTGCACGCATTCGATTATGACAAATTGCTGGATCGGGCCGGTGGGCTGCCGACGATCATCACGCGTCTGCCGGAAGCGGGAGAGCGTTTGGAGACGCTTGATGGCGTTGCGCGCGATCTGGGCGCGGAGACCATCCTGGTGGCCGACGCGGCTGGCGCCCTGGCCATCGGCGGCGTCATGGGCGGCGGCGAGACCGAGATCAGCGAAAGCACGCGTAATGTCTTGCTAGAAGCTGCGGCCTGGAACAATATCAGCGTTCGCAAGACCATCAAGGAACAGCGAATCCATACCGAAGCCTCCGCGCGTTTCAGCCGGGGCGTACATCCGTCGCAGTCGATATTGGGTTCGAGCCGCGGGATTGAGTTAATGCGGCAACTGGGCGGCGGAACCGTGGCGGCGGGCGTGGTCGACGCGTATCCAGCGCCACCGGAGACGGTAACCGTTGCGCTGCCGATTGAGCGGATTAATGCCCTGCTGGGCATGGACATCGAGATCGATCAAGCGGCAGACGCCTTGCGCCGCCTCGAGTTTGAGACGCGCATCGACAACGATGTCATTCATGCTACGGCGCCGGATCACAGGCTGGATATCAGCGCCGATCCCATCGTCGGTCAGGCGGATCTCTTGGAAGAGATCGCGCGCATGCTAGGCTACGACCGAATTCCCGAGACGATCATGGCGGACGAGATGCCGCCGCAACGCGAGAACACCAGCGTATTCATAGAAGAACGCATTCGCGACATCCTGGCGGGCCTGGGCTTGTACGAAGTCATTAACTATCGCTTTACCAATCGGGACACCGAAGCGATGCTGGTGCCCGATGGCATGCCGTCTTCGCTGCCCGATGCTGAATACGTGGAAATCGTCAATCCTTCAGCCAGCGAACGCAATGTCCTGCGGCATACCCTGATGGCCAACATGCTGGAGACGGCAGCCAACAATGCCCGATATCAGAGGACACAACAGGTATTCGAGATTGGCAAAGTTTACTTGCAAGTAGACGCAGTCTTGCCGGAGGAACCCATGCGCCTGGGCATCTTGCTGACAGGAACGCGTGACCAGCCCACCTGGCGCGCAGGCGACGCCGGGGACCCGCTCGACTTCTATGACCTTAAAGGCGTGATCGAAAGTCTGTTTGAGGCCCTGCACATTGATGATTTCAGTTACGAACGCGCGACGCACAGTAGCTTCCATCCCGGGCGATCGGCGAATCTGTTGGCGCGCCGGGTGCAAGTCGGCGCCTTTGGCGAGATCCATCCCCAGGTCGCCCAGCGCTTTCGACTAACCGACAGCAAAGTCTTCTATGCGGAGCTGGAGGTGGCGCGCCTGTTGCGATATCAGCAGCGCCTGCACAAGATCAAGCCGCTGCTGACAACCCCGGCCATCCTGGAAGACATCGCGCTGATTGTTGATGCCGATGTCGCCGCTAACGAGCTCGAACAAGTGATCCGGCAAGCGGGCGGCCGCTTGCTGAAAGATGTCACGCTTTTTGATGTCTACACTGGCGACCCCATCCCGCAGGGTAAGAAGAGTCTGGCCTACTCGCTAACATATCAGGACCCGGAACGGACCCTGACTGATAAAAACGCGGCGAGGGCGCGCAAGAAAATCATCGGCGCGGCGCGGCATCGCTTGCGGGCGGAACTGCGTTCCTGAGCGATCCCAGGATCGCCAGCGGCGCCTAGTAGCCTTTGCCACGATCGAGTTGATTGAGCAGAGGGCGGTTTTCGAGGTAGCGGCGCAGGTTCTCTCTGAATACCAGAGCGGCTTTGTCATGGTATTCGCGCGTGAAGCCCGATATGTGCGGCGTAATGATGACATTGTCGAGGTTCCACAGCGGGCTGGTCGAAGGCAGTGGTTCTTCCTCGAAGACATCGAGGGCGGCCCCCGCAATTTTGCCCGAGGAAAGCGCGGTGATCAGCGCCTTCTCGTCGACGACGGGCCCGCGCGAGACATTAATCAGGACTGCGCTGTCTTTCATGGCCTCAAGGATCTCCTCGTTAATCAGCTGGCCCGTCCTTTGCGTCAATGGCACCAGCACCACTAGATAGTCGCAATCCTTGGCCATAGCTGCGATTGTGGCCGCTGGATAAATGCGATCGGGAATGTCCCCGTTGGGATCGCCGACGCCCGGCAGTACGAAGGCGTTGACCTCGGCCGTATTGCCCAGGTCTTGCTTTGATGCCAGCACGGTCATGCCCATGCCGGCGCAAAGCCGCGCCAATTCGCGCCCGATACTGCCGTATCCGACGATGCCAACCGTTTGACGATCCATATCAATCGGCATAAAAATCTCGGAGGCATTTTCCGGCCACTCCGCCCTGCCCTGCAGGCTCAAGGCAAGGCGCATCTTGTAATTGAACATGAGCATCATCATCAAACAGTAATGCGCCATGTTGGTGGCGTGGATGCCGCTGGCCGAGGTTACCGTGATGTCTTCCGCCTGCACGATGCGATGATGCAACGCTTGATTCAATCCCGAGGTATTCGCCTGTATCCAGCGCAGCTTTGGCGCTTGTTCCGGCTCGGGATAATAGCCGGTCGTGTACAAAACTTCAGTCCGAGCCATGACGTCCACAGGCACAACGGGAAAGTGACGCTCTAACTGAAGTCGCGGGGAAATCTCTCGCAAATCAGCGAGGATAGCGTCGCTGAAGTCGATGGCGACGGTAACGGCAATGCGCTCTGATTCTGCCATGATCACCTGGCTCCTTTGGCGCTTCTGAAGCGGGAGCGGCCTTGCGCCGCATCTGACAAGGGCATAGCGTGTTAGACATTGTGCCTTATAATACGATTCCAATCACTGCCGCTTGGCGCATAACCGGCGGAAAGGTCTGCCGCGTTCATTCAGTATAACAAGCCTTTTCCTCGCAAGGGCAAGGAGGTTTGTGAAATAAGACGCCAAGCGCGACAACGGGATTGCATTCGAGGACAATTTGAGGGAGGAAGGCATGGGCTTGCTGGATGGGAAGATCGCGCTCGTCTTTGGTGTTGCCAACAAAAACTCGATCGGCTGGGGAATCGCAAAGGCCTTGCAACGCGAGGGCGCGACGATTGTCTTGAGTTATGCCATGGACAGGCTGGAAAAACGCGTGCGGCCGCTGGGCGAGTCGATCGGTTGCGAGTTAATGCTGCAAGCGGATGTAAGCAGCGGCGATGAGTTGGATGCGGTGTTTGCGGCAGTCGAAGAGCAGTATGGGAAACTGGATGTGCTGGTCCATTCGATCGCCTTTGCCGACCGCGAATCGCTGGGCGGGCGCTTTGTCGAGCTTTCGCGCGCGGGGCTTCTGGCTGCGATTGATATCAGCGCCGTCAGCTTGATCGAACTGTCGCGCCGCGCCGAACCCTTGATGAAAGACGGTGGCAGCATCATGAGCCTGACCTATAACGCCTCGCGCCAGGTCATCCCCAATTACAATGCCATGGCGATAGCCAAAGCCGCATTGGAGGCGATCACGATGTACCTGGCGGCGGATCTAGGCCAGAGCAAGATTCGCGTCAACGCGATCAGCGCGGGCGCCATCAAGACGCTTTCGGCCGGCGGCATCGCCGGATTCCGCGACTTGCTCAAATACGCCGAAGTCACCTCGCCGATGAATGAGCTTGTGAGCCAGGACGATGTCGGCGACCTCGCGCTCTTCCTGGCCTCGGACTTGTCGCGCCGAATTACGGGAGAAGTGATCTACGTCGATGCCGGGCACAACATTATGGGTTACACCGATGTCGAGGCGCTCGCGCGGCAACTGGATTAGACGAACTGCCGCTCGCGTGGATCGCGCGGACGGGCTTCCAGTTCCAATCAACTATGCGCGCCCGTGCCTGCGCAAGCGATCAAATAACTTAAGCGGGTTGCCGCGATTTAATCAATCAAGCGCGCCCGCGAACATGACTTCGGGTTCGGGACGGCGCATAGTGAAGTCGCGCAAATCGGCGCGCCGCAAAGCCAGCAAAGCAAAGGCCAGGCCGAGGCATCCTGCGACAAACACGGTGCCATAGGCGACGCTATGTTCCCCTGATAGCTGCAGCGCCAGATCGCGCAATATGCCGCCGCCCGCCACGCCAAAGCCCCGCGCGAAAGTAACGGTCAGCGTCCAAAAGCCGAGAAAGGCGCCGGCGCGTCCGTCGGGGCTCAAGTCCATCATCAGGCCCAGCGTGCCGATGTTCCATATCCCCAATCCCAAGCCGAGAAGGATCAAGCCGGGCGTGACCAAAGCGCGGATCTCGCCCAGGGAAGACAGCGCGAAAAGCAAGTATGTGGCCATCAAAACCCAGACGCCGACCAAGGACATGAGACCGTTCGTGAGTTTAGGATGGCGGCGGGACAAGTACAAGAAGCCGAAGGAACCCAGAATCGCCGTACCGCCCCAATAGGCGGAAAAACGATTTGTTATCTGTGCATCCACGCCAAAAACTTGCCCGGCAAATGGCTCCAGCACGGTATCCTGCAAAAAAGCGAACATCATCGAGAGGATCAAATAGACCAGAAACAAGCGCATTGGCCGACTGCGCCACACCAGGGCCAAATCGCGCAGGAGGTCTGAGGACTCGACGCTTCGTTTGAGCCTCCGCTTGCCGTTCCGCTTTTCCTCACCCAGCAACGAGAAGAACCAGATGGCGGCCAGCAGCATGGAAGTAATTAAAAAGAGGTTCTGCAGCGACGCCGCCGAGAAAGCAATCTCGCCCGCGCCTTCCTGGCGAGGCAGCATAACGCTGAAGAAGACCCCGCCGATGGTGAAGCCCAGCAACAAAAACGTCCACACCAGTCCAACCGCGCGCCCTCTTTGCGCCGGCGCGGCGCGATCGTGGACCAGCGCCAGAAACGTGCTGCCAGAGAGCGAAATACCCAGGCTGAACAACAAGAACGAAAGCGCGATAACCAGCCACAGCACGGGGGATGGCGGCAGTGGCGGATCGCTTTGCGCCAGCCGCACCATCTCGGCAGTAGAGAAGCCCAGCGACAGCGTACTCAAGACCATCATCGCGCGACCCAGCCAGATCCAGAACAGGCGCCGAAATCCGCCAATCACATGCCTGTCCGAATAGCGCCCGGCCCAAACTCCCAACGGCGCCAGAAAATAGCGCAGCCCGGTCAACAATCCGACCACGGTCGCGCTGTAGCCAAGGTCGGCAACCATGATGCGGTTCCACACGCCGGTCGCCAAGACGTCCGCCATGCCCGAACCCAGGTGAAAGATGCCGATCTTAAGATTGCGGCCGAATGACAGGTCGGCAGGTTTTCTCTGTGACATTTGCAGATTTTGGTAGAATTTAATAGATTTTCACGGTTGATCTTACAGGTTCAGAATGCCATGTGTCAATAGGGATATCCTTAATCTAATCAGTTTATGTTATACTTTGTTAGTAGGAAACGGTTTCAGTAAAGTGAGGATCAGATGTTCCAACACCGTCCGTTGAATAAGATAGTAGTTCCCACCGATGGTTCCGCCTGGAGCGAGCGCGCTATCCCCTACGCGGTCGATTTCGCACGGATCGGCGGCGGCGAAGTCATATTGCTGCACATATTCACACCGCCGATGCACGAATTTGTTGATTCGCTGGCGATTGCGGGCGAATATGAACTGGCCAATCGCATCCGCGAGGAGATCAAGCAACATCTGCTGGGCTTGCGCAACGAGATACGCGAACAAAATGTCGACTGCCGGCTGCACATCATCGACGCTGTCGGCATCGCCCAACATATCTGCGACTATGTCGAAGAAGAAGATATCGATATGGTGGTGATGACTACGCACGGACATTCGGGCTTGGTGCGGATGGTCTTCGGCAGCGTCGCCAACAAAGTCATGCACGATGTCAATGTGCCTGTGCTAGTCATCCGACCCGACCTCGAGTGATCTCGAACCGTCGATCTTTCCAATAGTTTCGGGACCTGCAAAACCGAACTGACGAGTGGTTTCCCGCATGTTCAGTTCGGTTTTTCCTTCCCCGCTGGAATCTCGTCAAACGGCGCTAAGCGCGAGCGCACCATTTCTTGAACTTCCTGGACCGCCTTTCGCGCGGTCCTCCGCTCTTTCTCCGACAGATCCAGGGTGACAAATTCCTCTTCGTCGAGCACAAGCGTCCTGCCGTCGGGATAGACAAAGACATCGAGACAGAGGTCGTCAGCCGCGATCCAGTCCGGGCCAAACTGCGGCGGCCGCGTGATATTGCAATACCACCCTTTCAGTTGCTTGTTCCGGCCGTCAGCCACGCGGAAGATATTGAACCAGCGATCGCGGAAGAACCACTCGCGAAAAATGTCGCCACGTCGCAACAAGACATAGCCCAGGTCACGGTCGGCAAAGCCGAACTCGGCTTCGATACAAACATACGCTTGGCAAATCTCGCGCACCAGACCCTGGTACGACAATTCGTCCCGGCCCCGCGCATCGCGTTTGATGATCGTGCAGGCAGTCATCAGGCGCGGCCTCGGGTATGTATGACGAGCAACGAGCCACTGCCGAATTCGAGGCTGGCGCTATCGCAGAGCATCACATTGCTGATGCCGCGCGCCGGGCCAAACGCGAGCGATTCATCGCGCAACCGGTATTTGAGCCCGCTGCTGGTGATGCCGCCGGCCTTCCCGCCCAGCGGGATCAGCGAAACGGTGTCGCCGCTACGCCCTTCAACCATATAAGCGCCCGGTCGCAAGAGCCGTATATGCTGTTCGCCATCGACCACTTCGATTTGAATATCTTGCAGGTCCGGCAGCGCCAGCAAGTAAACATTCGCCAGCGTTTGATCGAAGCGGCCGCCCAGAGCGCCCAAGATAACAATTGCGCTCGCGCCATTGTCGACGCTCCATTGCAGCGCCAATTCCAGATCGGTTTCGTCCTTTTCCATCGGGAAACGTAATATCTCGGCGCCGGCAGCGAGAAACCCCTCTACCTGCTCCGCCCCGAGCGAATCCAGGTCGCCGATGATCGTCTGTGGCGCGAGGCCAAATTTCAGCGCATTGAGCGCCCCGCCGTCCGCGCAGAGTATATGCGCGGATCCCGCCTTTTCAAGCGCCCGCCTCACCATGGTTCCGTCTTTGGCTACACCGTTGGCAAAAAGGAGAATCCGCAAACTGACCGCCCTATCCGGAATGCTACCGCGCTAATTCAGGCTGACCATGATACCATTCACCACACACGGGTGAAAGGATGCGCCAATTCAATAATCCGCTTACAAGCTTAATAGTGTATGATTTTCGGTTGACATACTTTTGGCCGGTCTTCGACACAAATTCCTAAACCCAGAATACGAATGATCTGGTAGAGGCGACTCGGCGGACGCTGTTGAAAAATAGGATTTCGTCTTAAAGAATGGTCTCTTCTGAACTATTTACACCCCTCTCCAATGCTTTGGGGAGGGGCTGGGGGAGGGGTTAGAGTAGAATTTCAACAGACCCCATCGGATCGCCCCCATCGGCTGTCAGGTGGTGGCTGTACTTTGCTTCAACCGACTTCGATACACTGCCTAAGAGTTTGCCTTAAGGCTTTACTGCGCTAGTATGTAATTTACCAGCCTAACCCGAAGGACTATGCGCGATGACGGTTGACGCCATCAGCTTGGAAGTTTTCAAGAACCAATTTGCCGCAGTCGCCGAAGAGATGGGCGTGACCTTGCAGCGCGCCAGCTTCAGCCCGAATATCCGCGAGCGGCTCGACTTCAGTTGCGCGGTATTCGATTCGGAAGCGCGCATGATTGCCCAGGCAGCGCATATCCCGGTTCACCTGGGCAGCATGCCGGCCTCGGTGGCGGCCGCGGTCGAAGAATTTGAGGAGTTTTTCCCCGGTGATGTCATCGTTTTGAACGATCCCTACCACGGCGGCACACATCTACCCGATATCACTATGATCTCGCCTGTCTTCGCCGGGGGCGACCTCTGCTACTTCGTCGCCAGCCGCGCCCACCACGCCGATGTCGGCGGCATGTCGCCCGGCTCCTTGCCCTTGAGCAGCGAGCTGTATCAAGAAGGCATCATTATCCCCCCGCTCAAGCTGCGCTTGAGCGGCTGGACAAACGAGGGCGCTTTGGCTTTGATCGTGGCTAACAGCCGCGATCCCGAAGAGCGTTTGGGCGACATCGAAGCGCAGCTGGCCTCGCATCGCGTGGGCGAAAGCCGGCTTGGCGCCATGATGATTGATCATGGCGTGGAAAGCACCATCGAACACGCGGAAGCCTTGCTCGAGTATTCGCGAAAAATGACCGAAGCGGTGATTGACGGCATACCGGACGGCACGTATCGCTTCCGCGACGCCATGGAAGGCGACGGACAGAATGAGTTTGAAATCCCAATCAACGTAGCGGTGACAGTGCGCGGGCGGGAGATGACGGTCAATTTTGCCGGCAGCGCGCCACAGGTTGCCGGTAACGTCAACGCCGTAACCGCCATTGTAGAGTCGGCGACCTGGTACTGTGTGCGCCTGCTGGCCAGCGAGGACGTGCCGGTCAACCACGGCTGCTTCCAGCCGGTGAACGTGATAACGCCGCCGGGCAGCGTATTGAACCCGCGCTTCCCGGCAGCCGTGGTTGTCGGCAATACGGAAACCAGCCAGCGCGTGGTAGATACGGTGCTGGGCGCCTTGGCGGGGGCTTTGCCGGATGTCATTCCTGCGGCATCGCAAGGCACCATGAACAATTTCGCCCTGGGCGGCTTCCACGACGGCGCTCAATTCATCTACTACGAGACGCTCGGCGGCGGTCACGGCGGCTCAAGCGCCGGCCCCGGTCTATCCGGACGGCAGTGCCACATGACCAATACGCTGAATACGCCGGTCGAAGCGCTCGAGTACAGCTTGCCGATGCGCATCCGACGTTGCGAATTGCGCGAAGGCAGTGGCGGGACGGGGCGCAATCCCGGCGGCGACGGCATCATCCGCGAATATGAATTCCTGGCGCCGGCGCGGATTACTATCAGCTCGGAACGGCGTTTGCAGTCGCCGTATGGCAGCCAGGGCGGCGCGCCGGGGCAATGCGGCGTCAACACCATCCTGCGCCGCGGGGAGCCGGAACGCGTCGGCGGCAAACATACGGCGCAACTGGACGCCGGCGATCGGGTCATCATCGCGACGCCCGGCGGCGGCGGCTGGGGAGTCGCGGACAGCTAGCGACAACGGCAAGACGAGCGGCCCTCATCGTAAAGTGCTATAGGACACAGTACAAGATGGGAAAGAGCCGCACAGAAGTTCTATGGCACAGAGAGCTCCAGGACGGCACGAGCGGCGACGCATCACCCTCGCGCAACTTTTCGATGCAGAATTCGCCGGGCGGCACAATGTCCGCTCGCTCGACACCGCTGGCCAGATGGTGGCAGTCGTGCGAGATCGGACGGAAAGCGGTTCAGGTACGTGGACTTGGTGGAGGGCTACTCGTCATTCTTCTCGTAGCTTGGCGACTGCGGCGGGGCGTGTGGACGCTTCGGCGGTATTGGCGCAGCGCGCTTCAACGGTGGATCGGACGGGCTGCGAGGCTTCGGTGGAGGTAACGTGCCAATGTCGATTTTGACCCTGCCTGTCGGCTCAACTCTTATCTCGTTCATGCCTGACTCCATTGACTGACTCAATACAACTTCAGGCAGGCGCGACCCCACTCGCCCACCGTGGCAACGCCGTCCAAAACCACATGATACTCATAAGTCCCGGGTCCAGCATAAATGATTTGCGTCACTTTCCGTACCCATATGAAAGACGGTGACGTTGTGAGATCAAAACGGACTGGGTCCTCGCGTGACGGAACCTCGCTATCCGGCGGCATTTCCTGGAATTTGCCATCGTGGACTCGCTGATCGCCTGGCAGATCAGCTTCCCACTGAGAAATAAGATACAGTTTTGGCGACAACGGGACTATACCGCCGTGCGGAAGCTCCTGCACCTCCGGCGTCAGTCGTATCGCGGTGATTGGACACCTGATTTGCACGTTGTTTTGATCCGGCAGTTCGATAACCTCAGTGCACAACAATGTGAAATCGTGTCGCATCTGCCCTCGCTACTCTCGTTGAATGAATCGCTCAATTAGTATAGTCGACATGATATACGCTGTCAAAAGAGCGATTCTGGTGCAAAAGCCGCATGGATTAGCCCTAAGACATCTGCAAATTCAGCTGTGTGGCTTGCGGTAGCGAAAATGTAATCGTGCCACTGAAGATGTTCGCAGGGAAAACCGAGGGCCTCTGTGCCAATTGCGAGAAGGCGTTTGCGTTGCCGTTCTACATTCTGGCGTGGCATATTGCGATATAAGCCCAATAAAGTCCCGTCTTCAACAGAGGACGGGACTTTCGCTTGGGCCGCCGGCCTTTAGTGGCGGGCGCCGCTCACCGTGACCGGAATCTGACGCGGCTTGGCATTTTCGGCCTTGGGAACAGCGACGCTCAGGACGCCGTTTTCGAATCCGGCTTCCACGTTGTCGCCGTTGACCGGGATCGGGAAGCGCAGGCTGCGGCTGAACTTGCCGACGCGCCGCTCGCGGACCAGTACGCGCTTGCTTTCGTCCTTGGTTTCCGATGCCGTTTCGGCGCTGATGGTCAGCAGGTCATCGTGAATATTGACGCTGATGTCGTCGAGGCTGACACCGGGCAGATCGGCGCGGACGATGTAACTCTCTTCGTTCTCCTCGACATCGAGGGCGAGACCGAAGCTGCGATTGCCGAATTCGTTGGCCGCGCCGAGCAGCGGGCGATGGTCGCCAAAGATATCGTCGATCAGACGAAAATAGGGGTTGCGGGTTCTGACTAGCATTTTGATTTCTCCTTCCGTTCAAGTCTGTGTCGTGCTTACTGACAACTACAGTCTAGGACCGCAACATAGGAAAAAGAAAAACGCGCTATCTGAAAGGCAATAGAGGATCATTTGAGAAATATAAGCGCCAAGCTCGGAGGCAGATTCGCGGGCGAGTGGTGAATAGGTTGTGTATCGCCTTTTCTAACCTGTATTGGCGCCGAAAAACTGGGCGCTGGGTCGAGCGACTTCAGCAATTCTCGCCATACCGGGCCAAACGCGACTCTATAGTCGCCCTTTGCTTTGCCCTTTTTGCTATGCTCATGGCACTTGCTAAATCCCGGAACATCCCAGTCGAAAGGAAAAAAGGATTGACCGGAAAAACCTGCTTCAGCGCGAATCCAGATTCCCCGAAACCCAGTGAACACAAGGGTTTCACGCTTCCCAGCCGCGCATCCCGTCCCCTAATGCCAAAGGATTTTAGGGTGAGTTCAGATCCATTAATGCGGGTTTTGCGGGGGGAAATGCGGGGGATCTTTTTTAATAAGCCCCCTTGCGCGCGCAAGGAGAATGCTTGTTATTTTCTGTGAGCGTGGCATTCCTGGGATATTCTCGCCTGTTACGCGCCGAGCGGCTGTACAAGGATCAGGGACGGTCGCGCTTCAAGCCGCTTGTCTCACGCCACAGCGACTGCGCGAGCAGCCCGATCTGCCGGCCGTCGCTGCCCTTCTCCCAAGCATCCGAATTAGAAGGGAGTTTTTCTGCGTTTTTATAAGCAGGCTGGTACTTCATGACCTCGAAATTCACCATCCCCCCCAATCCGCGGCGCCACGTTTCGCTATTTGCGCGTCAATGTTATGATTGCAGCCATGACTGACACCTACGAGAATCGGAAGCTTTGATGCAGGCTGGCGTCGATATTGGCGGAACTTTCACAGATCTTGTTTTGAGCGACCGAGGGCGACTGCGCATCCACAAACTGCTCAGTTCCCCACAGAACCCGGCCCAATCCATGCTCGAGGGGCTGGAGATAATTGCGCCCGGCGGCACGGCTGCTCTGACACAGGTCGCGCACGGGTCGACCGTCGCGACAAACGCCATTCTGGAGCGCAAGGGCGCGCGTTCGGCCTTGATCACAACCGCGGGATTCCGCGATGTCTTGTTCATCGGCCGCCAGGAGCGGCCCGTACTCTACGATCTGCACCCAACGATCCCGCCGCCATTGATACCGCGCGAGCGCTGCTATGAAGTGCCGGAGCGGCTGGATTTCCGTGGCGACCTGTTGCAAGCGCTTGATATGGACACCCTGGATTCCGTGTTGGAGCAGATCAAACACGACGGCGTCGATTCTATCGCCGTGTGCCTGCTCTTCAGTTATGTCAATGACCGGCACGAGCAAAGTATCAAGCGGCGGATCCTGGAGCGCGGCATCGTGAAGGACGCCTGGCAGATCGTGTTATCGTCGCAGGTGCTGCCGGAATTCCGCGAATATGAGCGCGCCAGCACAGTCGCGCTTGAAGCCTATGTGCGCCCGGTCATGTCCGGTTATATCAGTCAGCTCGAAGCGGAATTGCCGCGACGAGCCTCTTTGCGAATCATGAAGTCGGACGGCGGCGTGATGCGCGCGGGCCGCGTGCGCCAGCAAGCCATTCACACGGCTTTGAGCGGACCTGCCGCCGGGGTCATGGGCGCCTTTTACGTTGCGAAAACTGCCGGTTTCGACAAGATCATCACGCTGGATATGGGTGGTACCTCGACCGATGTCGCTTTGATCGACGGTCGGCCGCAACCGAGACCGGAATCGTCCATTGACGATCTGCCCTTGCGCCTGCGGATGCTGGATATTGAGACGATTGGCGCGGGAGGCGGTTCAATCGCGCGCGTGGACGCCGGTGGCGCGCTGCGCGTCGGTCCGGAGTCTGCCGGCGCCAGTCCCGGACCCGTCGTTTACGGCGGGGGCGGCGAGCAGGTGACGCTGAGCGACGCCAATGCCATCCTCGGCAGGCTGGATGCCGATCATTTTCTCGGCGGCAAAATGGCGCTCGATCTGGACGCCGGCTTTAAAGCGATGAACGCGCTGGCGCGACAGGTCGGCTTCAATATCATTGCCACGGCCAAGGGCGTCGTGGATATCGCCAACGTCAATATCGACCGGGCGATTCGCCGTGTTTCAATCGCTCGCGGTCACGACCCGCGCGATTTTACGCTGGTGGCCTTTGGAGGCGCGGGACCGCTGCATGCCTGTGAAGCGGCTGACCGTCTGGATATACCGCGGGTATTAATTCCGCATACGCCGGGCGTGTTGTGCGCCTTGGGCCTCTTGATCGCCGATGTCGCTGTCGATTTCAGCCAATCGGTGATGACCTTGGCGACGCCGGAAAACGTTGCCGATCTGGAAGACCGACAGGAGGCACTGCTCAAACAAGCGCGGGCGGAATTGCGTCAGGAAAAGATGAGCGAGCCGGACATGCGCTTTGCTGTCACGGTCGATATGCGCTATCAAGGACAAGCCTACGAACTTAACCTGCCCTTCTCGACCTCATTGCTGCAAGACTTCCACGACTTGCACGAAGCGACTTATGGCCACGCCCTGCGCTCGCGGGAGGTCGAAATCGTCAATCTGCGCGTGCAAGGGACCGGCTTCGTCAACAAGCCGGAGATTCGATTCCGGGAATCTCAATCGGATATCGCGCCGCCCTTCGCGGAAAAAGAATCGCCCTTGGGCGGGACGGTCAAGCTATTTCGCCGTGAAGCGCTGGATGCCGGCGCCGCATTTTCCGGCGAGGCTTTGGTCTTCCAAATGGATAGCACCACCTATGTGCCATCAGGCTGGCAGGCGTCGGTCGATGGCTATTTGAATATACTGCTGCGACACGGCTGATTGACTAATTGATAGCCACCAGCGCCTCGATTTCGACCGCCATATTGAAGGGCAGCGCAGCCATGCCGACAGCAGAGCGAGCGTGGGCGCCGCGCTCGGCGTAGAGCGCCAGAATCAGATCGGAAAAGCCGTTGATCACCGCAGGCTGTTGAGCGAAATCCGGCGCGCAATTGACCATGCCGTGCACGCGCAGCCAGGCGCTGATACGATCCAGATCGCCCAGCTCGCGCTTGAGGCTGCCAAGCATAGATAAGCCCACGAGCCTGGCTGCCTCGTACCCCTGTTCGACAGACAAATCGACGCCGACCTTGCCCAAGGGACCCGCTATCGAGCCATCGGCATTCTGTGGACCGTGACCGGATATGTAGGCTTGTCCGTCGTAGACCCGGACAAATGAAAACGGCAGCTTGACGCCGGCCGGTACTTTGATCGGCGACGGCAACCCCAAGCCCATATTCGCGAGTTGCTCTTCGATATGCATCGGACGCGCTCCTTTCATCTTCACGTTACCAAATTAACACATCGCGGCCGCCGGCGCATCATTGGATCAAGTGCCTGTACGGCGGCTCGGCATCTGTCAAGCAGGGGCCCCGCTTATCGGCTACAATGACCGACAAGTCAAGCTACCGAACCAAGACTCACGAGCCATGGGCGGCGAAGACGAACTGCTACGCGCGATTGAACTCATGAAGAGCGGCGAACTGCAATCTGCGGTGGCACTGTTGCGGGCGGCGGTTGACGACCCGGATCTCGACGGGCGCGGCCGCGCCGTCGCTTGTATTTGGCTGGCGGAAACGGGTGATGACATCGCCTTCAAGATCAGTTGCCTGGAGCAAGCCCTGCGGCACGAACCGGGGAACGCGCAGGTGCGGGGAAAACTCGATCAATTGCGCGCCCGCCAGATGCAGCGACACCCGGACGCGTCGACTCTAACACCGTCACCGTCCAGCGTTCGTTTGGCCCAAGCGCCCCTTGTCCTGGGCATCGACGGCGGCGACGG
>JAPOOU010000214.1 GCA_026713245.1 Chloroflexota bacterium | reverse complement strand
GTTCAAACACAAATCAAACCAGACCTGCCACAGTAAGCTCGGCGGATATGCCGCCTGCTCTCAGTCGCTTCCTTGCTCTCTTGCAAGCACACCCGTCCTGTCCAGCATTCTCCTGCCACAAACCAAAACCCTCCCGGAATACTGGGGAAAATGTGTCCAGATTTATAGCACCGCTACAGGGAGTGTATTTCAACAGAGTCTGATAGGTCGCCCCTGTTTACGTAAACCGCGTCGCTCTAGCGACGAGAAGGCTTACGATTTTGCGTGAGCGCGGCATTCCTGGGACCTTATCGCTGCCGCCGAGCGGCTACGCGCTCTGCTGGAGGACGGGATAGGGAGAAAATCAACGCATGATCCGACCCAATATCCTCTTCATCGTCTCCGACCAGCACAATGCCAAGGTGCTGGGGCACAAGGGGCGCCCGGATGTTCAGACACCGCATCTGGACCGGATGGCGCGCGAGGGCTGCCGCTTCGACAAGGCCATCACCCAGAATCCCATCTGCACGCCCAGCCGCGTCTCTTTCCTAAGCGGGCAATACCCCCATAATCACGGCTACTTCAGTTTGAGCGGACCCAACCCCGGGGGGCTGCCGAATATCTTCGGGCACTTTCGCTCGGCCGGTTATTTCACCGCCGCCATGGGCAAGATCCATTGCCCGGAATACTGGGTCGAAGACCAATGCGATGTCTTCCACGAGAGCAACTCCTGGCAGGCGGGCAGCGTTGTCGGCCGCTCGCCTGCCTATACGCGCTTTTTGCAAGAGCGCGGCGTGGAGCATTTGGAAGACCATATCCTGCTGCCGGAGTTCGGCGCGCGCGGGCGACAGAGCATCGAGGGCCGGCCGAGCCCGCTGAAATTCGACGAATCGCAAGAGGGCTGGCTGGCGGACACTGCGATTTCGTCAATGCAAATGGCGGCTTCGCGCGAGCAGCCCTTCCTGCTGCATGTCAGTTTTCCGCGCCCGCACCAATGCACGACGCCCTGCCAAGAATTTTGGGATCTCTACAATCCCGATGAACTCAGCCTGCCGCCCAATGCGGATTATGATCTGACAACGGCGAAGAAAGCCCCGCATATGATCGCTTCCGCGCAGCGCTGGCGCGAAAGCGACTGGCAGCTTTTCGAGCCAAAGACATTCCAGGCGGGACGTCTGCGCAAGCTGCGCGGCTACCTGGGCGCAGTCAGCCAGGTGGACGCCGCAGTTGGCAAGCTGCTGGATTACCTGCGACGAAGCGGACAAGGCGAAAACACCATCGTCGTCTACACATCGGACCACGGCGATTACGCGACCGAGCACGGCATCATGGAAAAGGCGCCGGGCATCTGCAGCGACGCCATCACGCGCGTGCCGCTTATATGGTGGGCGCCGGGGCGGATAAAGGCCGGCAGCGCCGTCGACGAGGTTGTCGAATTGGTGGATATCTCAAATACGCTCTGCTCCCTGGCGGTCGTCGACCTCATGGAGACGAGCGACGGTCGCGATATCACGCCCTTGCTCGCTGGCGAGCGGAGCGCCGATGAGCGCATCGGCGTTACCGAATTCGCCTGGAGCAAGAGCATCCGCAAAGGGCAATTTCGCCTGGTGCATTATCCACAGGTAATGTTCCCGCAGGAATATCCCGACGGCTTCGGTGAACTGTACGATCTGGGGACCGATCCCTGGGAAATGCGCAACCTCTATTTTGACGCCGAATATCGGGAAAAGGTTCAGGAACTGCGATCTGAACTCTTGGAATGGCTGATCACCTCGACGCGCCCGCGCACGGTCAGCGGCGTCAATTCGTCGCGCTTTGATACGCCGGAATTGAATCGGCAGCGGGTAACGCGATATCAGACCGTGGTCAACCTCGACGGCAAGATCAATCCTAAGCTGCTGCGCGCTGCGAAGAACAAGAATTATTTGTAGCTGTCTATGCGGCGCGTCGATTCTCGCAGAACTAATTCGCTATACACCACCGACTTATAGGTCAACGTGTTGCGCCCTTCAATAATGTCATGCAGTTTTCGCATAGCAAGCACGCCGATCTCGTATTTGGGAATTTGCACCGTCGTCAGGGGCGGACGGGAAAAGGCGCTCTCCCTCGTATTGTCGATGCTGGCGATAGAGATATCCTCTGGAATGCGCAAGCCGACCTCACGAATCGCTTCCATAGCGCCGAGCGCCGTCTTGTCGCTGATTGCGATGACGGCGGTGGGCCGATCGTCGTCGCTGCCTGCGAGAATCTCGCGCATCTGCATATAGCCCTTCAGCGGATGCCCGCGAATCGGCTCCGGGAGCCAGGCTTCCGGCACATTCAGCTTGCGTTCGGCGATGGCCGCCAGGCAGCCGCGCAAGCGATCGACGAGACTACTATACTTGGTTGGACCTTTTAGCAAAGCGACGCGCCGGTGACCAAGATCAAGTACATGGTTGGTTATTTCGTATCCGGCGTAGAAATTATCTCCCAATACACATGACAATCTAGCGTCATCGATATGAGATTCTATCAGCACAACCGGCAATGTCGGAGAAATGAGCTTCATTATCGCCGCAGGCGTAATATCTCCATCGTTGGCGATAACCAGACCTGAGATTTGCTCCAGCGGCGCGGGACGATCGCCGGCTGAGTTGTGCATCTCGCGCTTAAAGACCGAAAGCACGAGCTGATAACCGACGGCGTCGGCTTCGGCTTGAATGCCGCGAATGACATCACCGTAGAAGACATCGCTGATGGCGGGGATGGAACTCTCTTCGATTAAGAGGCCGATGGTCCGCGCCGGCTCAACCACGCGCCGACCGCCTGACTTGACCACGTAGCCCAGTTCGTCGATAACCTGACGCACGCGCTCGGCCGTCTCATGGGAGATGCCAGGCTTCTCATTAACAACCATCCAGACTGTCGATAGCGATACATCGGCGGCTCTCGCCACATCGCGCATGTTTGCTTTTGTCTTCGTCACAGCAAGGCGCTTTCATCGTGTTCGGCTAATGTTTAATAAACAGTCTGCTCCAATACAGCAGTACATATTTGACTTACCCAGATAATGGGCTACAATTACATTGACACAAGGCATAATGTAGGCACTTGCGAGGCAGCAACTATAATCTGTTTACTAAACACCATTGTAGCGCAAATTAGCCCGCTTGCCAGCGACAATCCGGTTAATTCTGCGGATAAGTGATAGGACCATAATGAACCACATCAAACTGGACCCCGAACGGCAAATCGGCCAGATCAACCGTGATATCTTTGGCGGCTTCGCCGAGCACCTGGGTCGCCACATCTATGGCGGCATCTTTGAACCCGGCTCCCCGCTAGCAGACGAGAACGGCTTTCGTAAGGACGTGCTGGCGGCCGTCCGGCGACTGAAAATGCCCGTCATCCGCTACCCCGGCGGCAATTTCGTTTCCGGCTATCGCTGGCGCGATGGCGTTGGACCCAAAGCCGAGCGCCCGGCGCGGGTCGAGCTGGCATGGCAAGACATCGAGAGCAATCACTTCGGCACCGACGAGTTTGTCACCTGGTGCCGCGCCCTGGGCACGGAACCGTATCTGGTGGTCAACGCCGGCGATGGTGACATGCGCGAGGCGCGCGACTGGGTGGAATACTGCAATAGCGCGACCGATAGTGCCCTGGCCAACATGCGCCGCGCCAATGGCTTCGACGCGCCGCATGACGTGAAATACTGGGGCATCGGCAACGAGGTCGATGGCGAGTGGCAGATCGGGCACAAGACGCCGGATGAATACGCGCGCACTTACAAAGAATTTGCCAAAGTCATGCGCTGGGTAGACCCGTCCATCAAACTAATCGCAGCCGTCTCTTCGGGTTGGCGCTATCAACCGGTAGAACGAGCGCAGCTCCTTTTTGAGCAGGCTGCCGACTTTCTCGATTATCTATCGCTGCACTGGTATGTCGGCAATCCAGAAGATGATTACGAAAAATACATGACGCTCTCCGAGTTCTTCGAAGCCAGTATTAGCGCTTTCGAGGGCGTGATTGCAGCGATGCGCCAGGAATTGGGCATGGAGCGTCCCGTACACATCGCCATTGACGAGTGGAACGTCTGGTACCGGGCGCGGGGCAGTACGCTCGAGCAGCGCAATAGCCTGGAAGAACGCTACAACCTGGAAGACGCGCTAGTGGTCGCCATGCACTTTAACGCTTTCATACGGCATTGCCGCTCGGTGCAAATGGCGAATATCGCCCAGATCGTCAATGTCATCGCGCCCGTCTTCACAAACGAAGCGGGGTTGTTCCTGCAGACGATCTTCCACCCATTTGAGCTTTACGCCAGCAATTGCGGCGATATCGCCCTGGATGTCTTCTGGACGGGCGATACCTTCTCCGGCGGCGATTACAGCGGCGTCCGTACTTTGGACGTTTCGGCGACGCTGGACGCGGCGGGAAAGAAGTTAAGTCTATTCGTCGTCAACCGCAGCCGGAGCGAAACTATGGAGACGAAGATATCGCTGGCGGACGCTAGTTTCGCCGGCGATGTGACGGTATCGGTCGTCAATGGTCCCGATATCAAAGCGGAGAATTCCTTTGAGCAGCCGGAGCAGGTCACGCTGGCGCGGAGCGAGGCGAGCGCGCAAGGCAGCGACTATGTCCACTGCTTCGAGCCGCATTCGCTTACTGCCTTGATATTTGATTTGTAGGATAGAGTTATTTACACTCGGAGGAGGCGCCCAGCGAAGAATACGTCAAGTCAAATCATCCGAAGATTTATTCAGGAAGAGGTCAAGCAATGTCAAAGTTAAGACTTATCACGCTGACGCTGGTTGTGGCGATCGCGCTCGGCGCTTTCGGCACGGCGCTGGCGCAAGACACAACCGAGCTTTCGCTATGGGTTTTCGTCGACCGGCACGGCCTGTACATGCAGAATGCAGCCGACCGTTGGAACGAAGCCCATCCCGATCGCCCGATCGAGATCGTCTATGAACAGATAGACTACACTCAGATGCACGACAACCTGCTGGCGTCGCTGCTGGTCGGCATGGGCGCGCCGGATTTGGCTGATGTCGAGATTAAGAAATTCGCCACCTTTACCAAGGGCGATATTCAATTCCTCCCGCTGAACGAGGTCATTGATCCCTACCGCGAGAACATCATCGAATCGCGCCTGGCGCCCTACACCGCCAATGGCAACAACTACGGCATCGATTATCACCTGGGCGCCTTCGTCATGTATTACAACACTGGCATCCTGGCAGAGGCCGGCGTCGATGTCGACAGCATCAAGACCTGGGACGACTATATCGCAGCGGGCCAACAGGTCACCCGCGACACCGATGACGATGGCGAAATCGACGTATACATGGCGAGCATCGAGGTCACCGACATCTTCTCGGCTTATGCCTTAATGCTGATGAACGGCGGCGGCACCTATGACGCCGACGGCCAGGTCATCCTCGAGAGCGAAGCCAATATCCAGGCGCTGCAATTCCTGCAAGACATGGTGCACGAACATGGCATAGCGCGCCCGGCTTCCGGCGGCGGTCATCACTCGCCCGATCACTTCATTGATCTGGTCGAGGGGCGTATCGCGTCGCTGTGGATGCCGCAATGGTACATGACCCGTTACCCCGACAATATGGCCAGCGCTCTCGCGGACGTGGCGGTTGTGCGCCCCATGCCCGTTTACGAAGAGGGCGGCTATACCACGACTATGGGCGGCGGCACCGGTACTGCCATTACCAACCAGATTGATCCGGACAAGATTGCGCTGGCGGCTGAGTTCCTGGCTTTCGCCAAGCTCACCTACGATGCCAACGTCTTGCTCTGGACCGACTTGGGCTTCGACCCCATGCGGCTGGATGTTTACGATGACGAAGCGCTGTTGATCACGATGTCCGATTTCAGCGGCGAGATGCCCTTCATCCACATCAAAGCCGGCTTGGGCAATGTGGCGCCGGAATACACCGGTCCCTTCTATCCCGAAATGGCCACTATCTTCCAGACCACCGGTCTCTACGATTTGATTGAGAATCAAATGGACCCGGCGGAAGTCCTGGCCAACGCCGCGGAAGAACTGCGCGCCATGGGCGCCGAGTTCTAAAGGTACTGTCAATTTTTGGGGCGGGCGGATCTCGGTGAGACATTTCAGCGAGGTCGCCCGCCCTCTCGACAGGCGCCTGCCAATGAGCGCGCATTGACGGAGACAACGTGCTCGACTTGCTTAAATTGCCCTACCGTCACATCACTTGGTTCCTACACCATAAGAAGGTGGTGCCGCTGGTTTTTCTGGCGCCCTTCCTAATCGTCTTCCTCGTCTTCAAAGTTTATCCCGTGATCCTGGCGATAATTATGAGTTTCCAGAACTTCCAAGGCATCAAGAGCCAGGACTGGGTCGGCTTGACCAACTATGAAAATGTATTTGAGCTTGTGCGCTTCAGCCAGGCGCTGACCAATACCACGGTCTATACCATTGGCACCTTGCTGGTCTTGATACCGCTGCCACTGGTCCTGGCGGTGCTGCTGGATTCAGGACGGATTATCGCGAGCACGGTTTTCCGAGTCTTGATCTTTCTGCCGGCGCTGACATCGCTGGTGGTGGCG
Organism: Chloroflexota bacterium; assembly: GCA_026713245.1. GTDB lineage: Bacteria > Chloroflexota > Anaerolineae > Aggregatilineales > Phototrophicaceae > UBA6055. Next base: position 9,281 of record JAPOOU010000214.1, on the reverse strand, counting down.
GGAACGGTCTTCCGGCTGATACTGGCGAAGGATGGTTTCCTCAATTTATTCCTGGAAGGCGCGCTGGGCATGGATCGATTGCGCTGGCTGGAAGTATCGGAGCTGGCGCTGCCCTCGCTAATACTCATCGCGACCTGGCGCTGGACCGGCATGAACATCCTCTACTTCAATTCCGGTCTGGTCAATATCCCGAGCGAACTGTATGAATCCGCCGCCATTGACGGCGCCAGCCCCTGGCAAATGTTCTTGCGCATCACCTTGCCCATGCTGCGTCCAACAACTTTCTTTGTGGTCGTGCTCAGCATTATCGGCGGCTATCAAGTATTCGTTGAACCTTTCATCTTATACTCCGGGGGCGCTGGGCCCGGCGACGGCGGCTTGACGCTCGCCTTGCTGATTTATCGCACAGCATTCACCTCCTTCAATTTCGGCACAGCCGCGGCCATGGGTGTCATCTTGGCTCTGATCATCTTCATCTTTTCACTCATTCAGTTCCGCTTCTTCGGTGTATTAGGAGGCGAAGACTAAGCCATGACCGCCAATACTCAATTCATTAATCCGGGGAAACTGGGCGCCCGGCGGCAATCTCGCCTGACCAAATGGCTCATGTTCGCGCTCTTCGTTTGCCTCGCGGTTGTCTTCATCTTCCCGCTCTATTGGATGGTCATCAGTTCCCTGCGGCCCGACGGACGAATCTTCGTCGATGCCATGGAGATCATCCCCAGCGCCCTGTCGCTGGATACCTATCGCCGACTCTTTGAAGAAGAACCTTATGGCCTCTGGTTCGTCAACTCGATCACGCAGACCGGCGGTTTTGCCCTCATGGGCGTATTCCTGTGCACCACTGGCGGATATGCCTTGGCCAAATTCCGCTTCCGGTATCGCAATCTCCTTTTCATCCTGATTCTCGTATCACAGATGATTCCCTTCCACCTGTTGATCGTCTCGCTTTTTCTGATGATCATACAGATGGGCATGGCGGAGACTTATCAAGGCGCCATCGTTCCGCTGGCGGCGTCGCCTATAGGCATTTTCTTCATGCGACAATACATGCTGGCGATTGATGATGAATTGCTAAACGCCGCGCGGGTGGACGGCGCCAGCGAATATCAGATCTTCTGGCATATCGTTCTGCCTAATGCGCGTCCAGCCATCGCCACGCTTCTAATTCTCTTCTGCATCGAATACTGGAATAACTTGCTCTGGCCCCTGATCGTCTTCCGCAAACCCGAAAACTTTCCGCTCGCGGTTGGTATCAAGCGACTTATCGATCAGTATCGTCAACAGTACGATTTGACCATGGCCGGCTCGACCCTCGCCACCATACCAGTCATTATTCTGTTCTTTTTCCTGCGCCGCCAAATAATGGAGGGGCTTGCCACCACTGGTACCGGCATCAAGTAGCGGCGGAACAGGGCTGAGGGCAAGGACTATGTGCATGTCTTCGAGCCGCATTCGCTGACTGCGCTCGTCTTTGAGCTATAGGTACAGATGACCTCCACGATGTGCTAATCGTCAATTCGCGGGCGGTCCCAGATTATCCAGTTGGTAGCCATCAGGATAACTCCTGTGGGCAGCGCGCGTGAGCAAGAAGGGTTCGCGGCGCGGCGGCAGGAAGCGCAATAGCTTCGCCGCCAGCAGCAGTGCGCCATGCGCTAATGGGCTCACCAGCGGCAGCGGTTTGGGGTAGTCGAAGGCGCGGCGCAGGGGCTCGTCTAGCATAGCGTAAACTGCTTGCCGAATGATTGGTCGCAGCGGCTTGGGATAGCAATTCTGCAAAACCTGGAGCGTGGCATCGGCAACACGACGATTTGACGCTTCGTAACGAAATTGGTCGCGCTCATAATCACGCTTGAATCTCTCGAATTCTTCAAACGTTGGCGGAATATTTTTGATCGCCATGCGCGCCCCCACCTCGACCCAAAAGTGATAATTGGCGAGATTCTCGTGCTTACTGGGGCGACGCCAGCTGAATCGTTGTGTCCAGTAAATCGGCTCGAAGACAAAAGTGGACAAGACATAGAGCATATCGTCATTGGCGATGTTAAATTTGCCATGCATACGGTTGATCATCTTGATCGCTTGACGACCGCGCGGGCTGTCATACCCATTCTCGACAATCTCGGCCAGCAGCAAGCCGGTGTCGTCAACGCGACGCTGTCCATGCCGATTGAATTGGCCCGTCTGATCGAGCAGTTGGCTGATGCCAGGCACACCATAGCTGCGGAACAAAGCGAATTCCAGCGACTTGCGGATCAGCCAGGGGTACTCGTAGGCGCCGACTAGCAGAACGATCTGCTGGCAATCCACTTTGGGATCCAGCCGCAAGATGCGATCTCGGATGTCGAATCGTCCAGCCACGGCAATATTTTTCTCAGCTAGCCATCGCCTCGGCCAAGCGCGCGCAGCACTCTTTCCAGCAATTCGACCGGAAGTTCGCCGCCGGATTTGATGCGGAGGGTCGTGCCGGAGGTCCAAATGCCGGCCTCTTTCAATTCGTCTTTCATCAGCGCCGGTATGGCCTTGCTCATGGTGTGAAAACCGCAATGTTTCGTAGCCGCCGACATGGCGACAAAGTCTTTCTTGAGGCGGAATATCGGAATCTTGTAGTTGACGCGCTCGGCGCAGTCGGGCGCAACCCGCCTGATGATGTCGCGCAACTGCTCAAGCGTCTCGTGGAATCCATCCTCCTGAGCCGCCAAATAAGCGTCAACCTCTTGTGGCGCATGGCGGGTCGGTTTTGGCTTACTCACTGCGAAAAGCCTTTTCCAGCGTGGCGATATCCAGCTTGTCCATCTTCAGAAAGGCGGCGGTAACGCGCTCAACCGCTGCGGCATCGTCGCTTTTCATCATCTCCATCAAGCGGCGCGGCGTAATCTGCCAGGATACGCCGAAGCGGTCTGTCAGCCAGCCGCAGCGGCTGGGCGCGCCGCCTCCAGAAATCAAGCCCTCCCACAGCCGGTCGACTTCTTCCTGGTCGACACAGAGAACCCTGAGCGACATAGCTGCGCTGTGCTCACAGAAGGAATTGCCGTTGATGATAGTGAAAAGCTGCCCGGCGAGCTCGAAGTCAGCGGTCACGATATCGCCCGGGGCGCCCATGCCGGTTTCGCCATAGCGCTGAATATGAGTGACGCGAGAATCGGGCAGAAGCGAGGTATAGAGTTCCAGCGCCTCTTCGACGCGGCCATCAAACCAAAGATTGGTGACGATCTTTTGCATGGCTTAGTCCTCCATTATGATTTCAACTGCGTAGGATTTCATCGACTTGATCTTCTTGCCGGCTGCCGACGCGAATTGGCAAACATCACAATAGGCGACTGAACCACCCCGCTCCATCGTTATGACGCCGTTGACCGCGCCCTCGCGACCGTGGGTAATGATGGAATGGACGAGCAATGCGGTCGCGACCGCATTTTTCATCGCTTCCAGCGCCGCGCGCGCGGCCGCTTTGCCGCGCAGGTCGGCCCCGCCGATGATCTGCCAGCGGATGTCGTCACTGAATTTGTCGAGGATGCCTTCGACATCGGCGCGGGCGAATGCGATATTGAGATCTCGCAGCAGCAGCTTCTTTGGCGCGTTGCCGCAATCGGCATTGATGGTGATCTTGAGCACGGCTCGGTCTCTTAGCTGCTGTGTTGGTCTTGCAGGTTCGCCGGCCCAAAACCAAAAGGCAACAGATCCGCCAGCGTCGCTCGCTGATGCACTTGCCCCTCGAGATCGGCCATGATAACCATCATTCCCGGCGAGAATTCGTAGAGCAATTGCCGGCAGACGCCGCAGGGGGATCCGCCGTCGCGCGTGACGACGGCGACCGTAGAGAACGCGCGTTTCCCCTCGCTGATCGCCTTGACCAGCGCGGTCCGTTCGGCGCAGATGGTCGGCGTGTGACTGGCGCTTTCCACGTTGCAGCCGGTGAAGACGTCGCCGCCGAGCGTCAAGAGCGCCGCGCCGACGCGGTAGTTGCTGTAAGGGATGTATGCCATTTCGCTGGCGGTTATAGCTGCTTTTATCAGTCCAGCTTCGGATGGATGAGACATGAGCGCCTCCTTAAGTTAACCGCGTCGCTCATGCGACGAGACGGCCTACGATATTGCGCGAGCGCGGCAAATCTTTTCACTGCCGCCGAGCGGCTATTTTAAGTAACCTCCTTGCTCGCGCAAGGAAGAAGGCTTGTTATTTTCCGTGAGCGCGCCCGGACGATTCGCTGCCGCCGAGCCGCTGCTCTCCGGTGGCGCGGTCGCCGCGTCAGGCGCTTCGGACGCGATCTTGCGCACGGCGACCTTGCGAATGCGATGGCCGTCAATGGATTTGACTGTCATGCTCAAAATATCGGTGGTGATGGTCTCCTCGGCATTGGGCACGCGACCCAAATGCAAATAGATATATCCGCCCAGCGTGTCGGTAACGTTGGTATCGATCGAACAGTCGAGCAGATCGTTTAGATCATCGAGGTCCATGCTGCCGTCGATCAGCCAGGAGCCGTCGCCCAGCGCGACGAATTCTTCTTCTTCATCGACATCGTATTCGTCACGGATATCACCGATAATCTCCTCGATCAGGTTCTCAATCGTGATTAAGCCCGAGGTGCCCCCATATTCATCCACCACCACCGCCAGATGGATATTCTCCGCCTGCATTTCCTTTAACAAGGCATCGGCGCGTTTGCTTTCCGGCACGAACCAGGCAGGACGGATCAGTTCCCTGATTGAACTGCTGCCCAGGTCGTCTCGGTTCTCCAGCAAGGTCAAGATGTCCTTGGCGATGAGCAAACCAATCACTTTGTCAATGCTGCCTTCATAGACGGGCAGGCGCGAGAATCCGGAATCGACAAAGGCGGAAAGCGCCACCATCATGGTGTCATTGACCTCGAGCGCGACGATGTCGATACGCGGCGTCATCAGTTCGCGCGCGTTACTATCTCCCAATTGCAGGACGGAATATATCATGTCCCGCTCTTCTTCTTCAATCGTGCCGCCACTGTGCCCGGCGCTGACGAGACTTAGAATCTCCTCTTCCGTTACCAGGTTTACCAGAGGCTCGCCGCCGAACAAGCGCGAGATCAAACGACTCAGAAAGAGCACTAGGGCTGTCAGGGGCGACATGATCATCACTAGAGCGCGCATGGGCGTGATGGCGAGGCGATACAAGTTTTCGGCGTAGGTCGAGCCTAGCGCCTCCGGAACCAGATCGCCCAGGACCAGCGTCGCGGTGGCCCCCAGAATGACCGTAATCAGCGCTACCGCAAGCCGAGCGGCGAGATCGCCAGTAGTTATCGAATCATTGACCAGCAGCACCAGAACCGTGGCAATGGCGAATCGCGTCAAGATATGCGCCAGGCTGACCGTCATGCCGAGGCGCAAGGCTTCCTCCGTCAGCGCCAGAACCTGCACTGCGCTATTGTCGCCCTCCTCCGCCCGTTCGCGCAGTCCGGCGCGCGAAACGTTCTGCAGCGCGGCGCTCAACAAACTGACTATTGCGTGGATGCAGATCAGGACAAAAAGCGCTGCCACAAGCCAGGTCATCTCTGCCCTTCCGCGCATCTGTTTCCGGCAATAACAAAACAAGCCGGACATGTTGATCCATGATCGGCTGAAGCAAGATTTCCTATGTGCGTGGGACTCCCGGAGGGAGGCTCAGATGTGTCGTCCACTGGTTTATCAAAACTCGCTTGACAGACTGAGATTACTATACCACAGCCGTTTCGGCAAATGCAAGTGGGCTCGCGACCGCGCTACAATGCGCTGCGATCCCAATCATATCGCGCTTTCCAGCCCAGCAAGCGTTCCGCCTTGCCGGGGTCGACAGGGCTGGCCCTGCCCTGGAGCTCGCCAGCGACCGGGTAGTCACCCGAGAAATGCCGCGCCAGCAAGTCTCGTGTATCTTCCTCGCGGTAGGTTGATGGAGCGCAGATATTATATGCTTCGTGACCGGGACGGGTATACTCCAAGGCCAGGCGACAAGCGCTCGCGGCATCGCGCACGTCGACGAAAGTCCAAAAGGCGCCGTAGAGTTCGTCATCGCGGGTTGGACCGCCGCGCGCCGCCTTTAGCCAGCCTTGAGCCTCGTCATCAACAACTGTGGTGAAACGCAAACTGGTCAGCGACATTTCCGGCATGCGGCGCAAATATCCCTCGGCCAGGGTCTCCCCGACCATCTTGGACAAACCATAACAGTCTTGAGAAAGCATAGGATGCGCTTCGTCGATTGGCACGTAGACCGGAACAAAGTGACGGTATCGAAAAGCGTATCCCAGGGCGGAAATGCTGCTCGCCAGCACCACATGCTTGATAGCGAGGATGGCAGCCGCTTCCAGCACATTAAACGTGGATATGACGTTATTCCGGAAGACAACTTCGGCGGTGTGCGCGCTCGGCGACGGGATTGCGGCCAGGTGGATCACGGCGTCATGGCCGCGCATGACGCCGATGACCTGCCCCAGGTCTTCAAAGTCGACTAACTGAGTATCCAAGTGCTGCGTACCTTGTTTGTCGGCCGGGGTGACATCGTAGCCATGATCGATAAGCTCCGACACCGTCACGCGGCCGATCTTGCCGTCCGCGCCGCTGACGAGCGCCTTTCTAATGGTCATGTGGCTGTTCCTTTCTCGCGGGCATGCGTTTTCCGCAGCAAATGGGCTACACTATAGACGAAATCCAACAAATGTTAAACGCGGGGAGGATGAAGGGTGACAGAAGAGATGCGCGTGGCATTGGGTCAGCACCCGGTGGCGACGCACGAATATCTGACCTTTGCCAAACAGCTGGGCGTCGGTGGCGTTCAACTCAATATGATCGGTAAGGAGATCGATTTAATCGGGGAAGTCACTGACCTGCCAGAGGACACGGGCTACCTGGATCTGAGCTACCTGCAACGGCTCAAGCAGAAGGTCAATGATTATGGCTTGGCCCTGGAAGCGATCGAGAATGTGCCGCGTCACTTTTATATCGACGCCATGCTTGCCGGACCGCGCCGAGACGCGCAGATCGAGAATTATCAGCGAACGGTGCGCAATATGGGCGAGGCGGGCATCCCCGTCCTGGGCTTGAACTGGATGCCAAATCTGGTCTGGCGCACGCCGATGGCGGTCGGGCGCGGTGGCGTAATAGTAACCGCATTCGACATGGAACGGGCGCTGGCCGGCGAGGTGATAGTCGGCATCACCGAGGTGGCCGAAGCAGAGGACCGCGAATACAGCGAAAGTGAAATCTTCGACAACTATGTCCATTTCATGAAGCGTGTGCTTCCCGTTGCCGAGGCAGCGGGCGTCAAAATCGCGCTGCACCCCGACGATCCGCCGGTAGAATCGTTGGGCGGCATCGCGCGGATCTTCTATAAGCCGGAGAATTTCAAGCGCGCCCTGGATGCGGCGCCGAGCCCCAACCACGGCCTCGACTTTTGCATGGGCTGCTTTTCCGAGATGGTTTACGCCGACAAGAGCAACAACGACGGCGTGCTGGACGCCATGCGCTATTTTGGCGAGCGCGGCAAGATCTTCTATGTGCACTTCCGCGATGTACAGGGCTGCGTGCCGAGCTTCCAGGAGTGCTTCCCCGGCGAGGGCAATGTCGATGTGGTGGCGGCGGTAAAGACACTTAAAGAGGTTGGCTTCACCGGCTTCATCATCGACGATCATGTGCCGGAGATGATCGACGACAGCGATTGGCGGCACCGCGGTCACGCTTATTCAACCGGCTATATCATGGCCTTGGTCGAGGCGGTGAACAAGCTGGCGTAAACGCAGCTTCAGGTCGCTGTGGCAAGAGCGCGCCGCCCCTCGAGCAAGAGCATCGCCTCGTGCAGCAAGAAGGTAATCGCCATGACAAGCACCAGGAATTGCGGCAGAATCTCCAGGCCGAAGGCTTCCGCCAAGGTCCCGGCTAACCAGGGCAATACAGCCATGCCCAGACTGGCCCCGGTGAATTGAAAGCCGATGGCATTCGCGACATGATGCTTGCCAACGCGCATCGGCGTGTCCGAGGCCATCAGCGGCGCGAAGGGCGCGATACAAAAGCCCACCAAGGCTAATCCGATGAGTGAACTGGCGTCGCTCATGTTCGACCAGAGCAAGGCGGCGCCAAAGACAGCGCCCAGAGTGCTCAAGCGCAGGAACATGCCGTTGCCGATCCGCGCGATGATGAAGCCCACCACGAAGCGACTGACCGTCAGGCTTGCCCAATATATGCTGACCCAATTGCCAGCGACTTTGGGATCAATCAGCCGCGAGTCGATCAGGAAATTGTTGGAAAACTGTCCCGCGACCAACTCGAGGCCCGTGGTCGTCATAAATGTCAGGACCATTAGCCAGACGATGGGCATGCGCATGGTCTGACGCAAAGTGGCATGGGCGCGCTCGCCGCGCTTGTTCTTGGCTTCGCCTAGGGTCCATTCTTTGCGCGTCAGGAAGAAGCCGAGCACAATGAGGGCGCGCATGGCTGCGAACATGACATACGCCCAACGCCAAGCCAGGCCAAGATCAATCACGATGGTCGTTACGACCAACGGACCAATTGTAGAACCAATACCGAAGCTGCCATGCAGCCAATTCATCTGCCGGGCCGAGAAGTTGACCGCGGCGAATGCGTTGATGCCGGCGGCCATGACACCGGATCCGACGCCGCTGATAAAAGCCGCCAAAAGCACGACAATCCAGAATGGCGCCGCGGCGAATACCAGCAAGCTCGCGCCCGTCACGCCGATGCCTGTGATCAAGACCGGCGCGATGCCGAAGCGATTGATCAGAGGCCCGCTGGAGGCGCTGGTCAGAAGCCGCCCGACAGTCGCAACCGAGACCAGGGCGCCTAAGGCGCTCAGCGTGAGGTCAAATTCGGTCTGCACATAGATCCACACCACCCCCAGCGCGCCGGCATGCAAGCCGCCCATCGCGAACATCGTGCAAGACAGCATAAACAATTTTGTTGTGCCGCTGGGCCGTCGCAGGCTCATGTGTCCATTTCTTCGCCGTTAGCGGCGAGGCGCGCCAAGTAGAAATCAAAGGCGCATTCGGGAGAGTTTAACCGAGACCGCCCGCCAGCGCGATATGATTTTCTCGTGCGCTATATCAATATCGGTTGAAATCAAACTTGTTTATTTCACCACACATGCGCAGAAGTAAATCCAAGTAAGCTATGCAAAAATGTTGCGTGCTGTAAGGCTTGTCCGGTACTGCGGTATTTGCAGTTGTTTTTCCAGCGCTGGTCCCTCCTCATTTGCCCCGTAAAACCCGCAGCAACGGACCTGAACAGACCCTAAATATTTTGATATTACGGGAAAGGACGCGC
>JAPOOU010000108.1 GCA_026713245.1 Chloroflexota bacterium | reverse complement strand
GCTGGGAAAATTGAGCGACTTGCATCCGCATTACGCTCACTATCTCTTCCGCGACGCCTGTGGCTTTTCCGCCTGCCCCGGGAGCGAAGAAATTCAGGACTGGCTGCGCGGACGGTCATTCGCCCCGATGCTCGGTTTCCCTCTCGATTCGGAAAACAGCGCTTTACTGGACTTCGGCATGAGCAGCCGGCTCTTGGCGCGTGTAACGGATCTCGCCGACCCTGCTAGCTATGCCGAGCCGTTGCAGCGGCAACTTGGCAACAGAATCGGCATCGGGCGCTACAACGAAGCGCGTCCGATTTACCTGGGTGACATGTTCGCCGTCGATCACCATGAACGCCGGGCGATCCACTTGGGCGTCGATCTCTTCGCGCCGGCCGATTCGCCGATTTACGCCCCGCTGGCCGGCACAATTCACAGCCTGCGCGAGCATACTGCCGAGCAAGATTATGGACCCACCCTGATATTGAAACATCAGCCATCTGCCGACTTGTGTTTCTTCACGCTGTATGGGCACCTGGGCCCTGGGGCGCTCGATCGCTGGGAGCCGAGCCAAACGGTATCAGCCGGCGACCTTCTGGCGCATATCGGCGACTATCCGCGCAATGGCAACTGGATCCCGCATTTGCACTTTCAGATCATCATCGACTTGCTGGAGGAAGACAATTTCCCCGGGGTCTGCTCCCCCAAGCTGCGCGGGCTCTATACATCGCTTTCTCCCGATCCCAACTCGATTTTGCAACTGCCATATGAAATCGCCGCGCCCGAGAAACCGTCATCGGGACATCTCCTGAAACGCCGCAGCGCTTTCCTGAATCCCGCGCTAAGCCTGTCCTACCAAGAGCCGTTGCAGATCGAATGCGCCTTCATGCAACACTTGTATGATCACGACGGACAGCGTTATCTGGACTGCGTCAATAACGTGCCGCATGTCGGGCATAATCATCCGCGCGTCGTGGCGGCAGCGCAGGATCAGACGGCGATTCTGAATACCAATACCCGCTATCTGCACGAGACCATCTTGACCTACGCCGAGGCACTTGCCGCGACCTTGCCCGATCCGCTTTCGGTCTGTTTCTTTGTCAATAGCGGCAGCGAAGCGAATGAACTGGCGCTGCGTCTGGCCGGCGCCTACACCGGCGGGGGCGACTTCATCGTCATTGACCAGGCCTATCACGGCCATACCACAGCGCTGATCGACATCAGTCCCTACAAATTCAACGGGCCCGGCGGACGCGGCAAGCCCGATCATGTCGAGGTCGCGACCATGCCCGATGGCTTTCGCGGCGCCGTCCCAGGCTACGATCCCGGCGCCGGTGAATTCTATTCCCGCTCCGTCAGCGAAAAAGTCGCGGCCATCCAGGCCCGCGGCGGTCAACTAGCGGCCTTGTTTACCGAAGGCATCATGGCTTGTGGCGGTCAAATGCCGCTTCCGGCTGAATATCTCCAACACGCCTATCGTATCGCGCGCGATGCCGGGGGCCTATGCGTCGCCGACGAGGTGCAAACCGGCTTCGGACGCGTCGGCCGTCATTTCTGGTCCTTCGAATTGAGCGGCGTCTTGCCCGATATCGTCACCATGGGCAAGCCCATCGCCAATGGATACCCGCTGGGCGCTGTCGTCACCACGCCGGCCGTCGCCGCAGCCTTCAACAACGGCATGGAATACTTCAACACCTTCGGCGGCAATCCCGTCGCTTGCGCCATCGGCCTGGAAGTGCTCAACATCATCGCTGATGAGAACCTGCGGCGCGAGGCCTTCGATACCGGCAACTACTGGATGAAACGCCTGCATGACCTGCAAAGCGCGAACCCCATCATCGGCCAAGCGCGCGGATCCGGGCTTTTCCTCGGCGTCGAGCTCGTTCGCGACGTGAATACGCTGGAGCCGGCCGATTGGGAAGCGACCTATATCGTCGAGCGCATGAAAGACCGCGGCATCTTGCTCAGCACCGAGGGTCCGCGTCATAACGTGCTCAAGCTCAAACCGCCGCTCGTCTTCCGCCGCCAGGATGTAGACCTGTTCATGGATGTGTTTGAAGATGTTTTGCGGGATACCGTCCTGCGCACGCAGTAATTCTCATTTGCTAACAACAGAATAAGAGCGCTCCGTTGCATATATTTCGCTTATTGCGTTTATTGCGTTTATGTGCTAGGCTGATTGCGCAGACAATTGGGAGAATATGAAATGGTCACAATAGACGTACATCCGCCTACAGAGAAAGCGGCTTCACAGGCGCGCGAGTCATATGAAAAACTTGTCCGCTTCGTCGAACCGAAGCGTCCTTTAACGTTTGTCGTCTCGGATGCAGAGCATAAAGAATCGATTCAATTGCCGGCTGAAGTTGTTGAGTTGCTTAAGAAAGTCTTGGAGGCGATGGTAGCTGGGCATGGAGTTACACTAATTCCCCTACATGCCGAGCTTACTACAATGGAGGCGGCGGACATACTCAATGTTTCCCGCCCCTATCTCATCAAATTGCTTGAGGCCGATGAAATCCCATATCGCAGGGTTGGACGACATCGGCGCGTTCGAATGGAAGATGTGTTGACGTACAAGAAAAACATTGATAGCGCACGGGAAGCTATACTCGATCAGATGGTCGCCGAAGCCGAAGAACTAGGTCTGTATGACTAGTCGAAGTCGATACACCGCACTTCTTGACGCCAACGTTCTGGTTCCCATTCGGCTGACGGACCTCTTCGTTCAACTCGCGGTAGATGACCTGTTTCGGGCAAAATGGTCGCAAGACATCCATCGCGAGTGGATGAAAACGGTGCGGGGACTATATCCAGACATAGGCCTAGAACGCTTGGAACGAAGACGCGACCAAATGGACGCTAAAACTAGAGACGCGCTCGTAGATGGTTATGAAATAATCATAAACACATTGAACTTGCCAGACGAAGACGATCGTCATGTATTGGCAGCAGCAATCGTTGGCCACTGCGATGTCATTGTCACATACAATATCGATGACTTTCCCAAAGCAGAACTAAGCAAATATGACATACAGGCGCAACACCCTGACGTCTTTCTGGCTAATCATCTAGATCTTTTTCCTGCTAAGTTTTGTACAGCCGTCCGCAAAATACGACGACGGCACAAAAAGAAGAAATATAGCGTCGAAGGTTATCTGGACAGTCTTACAGAACTAGAACTTGTCGCTACAGTCGCAAGTCTGCGCGAATACTCTAATATGCTCGACTCATAGACACGGTAAGTCCATTCAAACGCCGCGATCCGCTGT
>JAPOOU010000031.1 GCA_026713245.1 Chloroflexota bacterium | reverse complement strand
TGTGGCATGAGAAAAGCAGCTTCAAGCGCGCCTCGGCCTGATACTGGCACAGAGCCGCCCGGCGCGTAACTGGCGGAAAGATTTGACAGGCTCAGGCAAAATAGTAAGCCAGCTTGTGTCATGAGCGCCGCGGTAAACATAAACAGACCCCTTCATTTCCCCCGCAAAACCCGCATTAAGGGACCTGAAGTCACCCTAAAATCCATTGACATTAGGGGAAGATATGAGCGGCTTGGCAGCGCAAAACCCTTGTGTTCACTGGCTTTCGGGGATTTTGGGTTCTCCCTGAAGCAGATTTTTCCGGTCAAGCGTTTTTTCTCTTTCGACTGGGTTGTTCCGGGATGTAGCAAGTGGTAGCCGCTCGGCGCGTAACCGGCGAAAAGGTCCCAGGAATGTCGCACTCACGCAAAATCGTAAGCCTACTCGTCGCTAGAGCGACGTGGTTTACGTTAAAAGGAACATAGCGGAAAGGGCAAAGCAAAGGGCGACTATATAGTCGCCCTTTGCCCAGTTGGACGAGAATTGGTGGAGTCTCTCGAGCCAGTGTCCAAGTTTTCGGGACCATTATACCCACTTCCCGGCCCAAGACCCCCAATCTGAACTTCGCCCTGCTAAACGGGGGGCGGAACCCCCGAAGCATCGGAGAGGGGGAGCGAGCCACGTTGTCCACAGCATGTCGCCGTGCTACAATTCCGCCCAATTGCTGATGGCCGGGAGGAATAATGGTCAAGAATGTGATTCTGCTTGATGGCGGCATGGGTCAGGAGATTGTCAATCGCGGCGGCAAAGGCGGATACGGCGAGTGGGCGACCGCCGCGCTGTACGAAGAGCCCGATTTGGTGCGCCAGATCCATTCCGACTATATTGGGGCCGGCGCCGACGTCATCACCACCAATACTTATGGCACGACGCGGACGCGGCTGCGGCACGTCGGCATAGAAGAGCGGCTGGGTGAATTGCTGAGAACTGCCGGACAGTTGGCGGCTGAAGCGCGCGACCATTCCGCCAGGCGTGATGTTCGGATCGCGACCAGTGTGCCGCCGCTGGAAGCAAGTTATGCCAGCGAGTTCGCCCTGAGTTTCGAGCAGACCGCCGACGAGTTCGCCGAACTCATGGACCTGCTTGATCCCTACGTCGACATCATCCTGGGCGAGACTTTGTCGACGATGTTCGAAGCGAAAGCTTTTCTGGGTGCGGCGGCCGGTCGCGGCAAGCCGATCTGGCTGTCGCTGACGCTTGCCGATCATGGCTCGACCGGGCTTCGCGGTGGAGAAAGCCTGTCGGCTGCAATCGCGGATTTGGGCGACGCTTTGCCCGATGCGCTGCTCATAAACTGCTGCACGCCCGATAGCATCACCAGCGCCATGCCTGTTCTGCGGTCCGGCGGCATGCCCTTCGGCGCTTACGCCAACGGCTTCGTAGAGATTCCGCATACTTGGGACGAAGCGGGCGGCGTCGCGCAGTTGTCGACCCGCCGGGACTTAGGTCCGGAGGCCTATGCAGCGGATGTCACCCGCTGGATGGAAGCTGGGGCTTCCATCGTCGGCGGCTGCTGCGAGGTGGGCCCGGCGCATATCGCCCGTCTGCGTCAGCTAATTGATGAAATTAACTAGGAGCGAGATGCCATGACGCAGAAAACAGCCGTCATCACCGGGGCCGGGAGTGGCATGGGGCGGGCGATAGCGCTCAAATTCGCCCAAACCGGCATCCGACCGCTCCTGCTTGGAAGAACGGAAGCCAAGCTGCGCTCAGTCGCCGAAGAAGCGGCCGCGCCCGGCATTAGCCCCGGCGTTCATATCCTGGATGTCACCGACGACGACGCGGTTGCCGCTTTCTGCGCTGAGCTAGCCGATGCCACGGTCGACGTGCTGGTCAACTGCGCCGGCGACTGGTTGATCGAATACCTGCAAGATACCAGCAACGAAGAGCTCGACCAGATCTTGCGCACCAATCTGCGCGCCCCCTATATTCTGTCGCGCGCGCTCTTGCCCAATCTGCGGCGCAGCGACAATGCCAGCATCATCAATATCGGCTCAATCGTCACATCGCTGTCAGTGCCGACAGTGAGCGCCTACACCGCGTCCAAGGTCGGGCTGAAAGGCTTGACAGGCTCGCTGGCTGCCGAGTTGCGGCCGGAGATGATCCGCGCCGTGATGATCTCGCCCGGACCGGCGGATACGCCTATGCGCGACGCCGCTTCGCCGGGCATCGACAAGTCGATTCTGGTCAGGCCCGATACCATCGCCGAGATGGTTCACACAGTGGTTACACTGCCGCCGGGCATCACAACGGGTGATTTTCTCCTGTATTCGATGCGCTGGGAATAAACATCAGAGCTTGAGGCGCGGGTCGAGGATGTCGCGCAAGCCGTCGCCGACCAGATTGATCGACAGCACCGTGATCATGATTGCCAGCCCGGGATACGTGGTGACCCAGGCGGCAACCCGAATGTAGTCGCGGCCCTCGTTGAGCATCAGACCCCATTCCGGATCGGGCGGTTGCTGCCCCAGGCCGAGGAAACTCAAGGCGGCGCCGGAGATGATGGCGCCGGCCACGCCGTTGGTCGCCACGACGATGATCGGCGCCAGCACGTTAGGCAAGATATGCCGGGCCATGATGCGCCCGGACGAAGCGCCCAGCGCCCCGGCCGCGATGATGAAATCGAATTGCTTGACAGACAGCGTGCTGCCACGCACGACGCGGGTATATACGGGAATCGACGACAAGCCGACCGCGATCATCACGTTCTGCAGGTTGCGCCCCAGCACGGCGATAATGACCAGCGCCAGCAGGATGCCCGGGAAAGCCAACATCATGTCGATGAAGCGCATAATCAGCACGTCGGTCCAGCCGCCGATATATCCGGCGATCAGTCCCAGCAGTGTGCCCAGCGTCGCCCCGATAGCGACCGAGACGACACCCACCTGCAGCGAGACGCGCCCGCCATAGAGAATCCGCGTCAGGATGTCGCGGCCCAGGTTGTCAGTGCCGAGCAGGAATTCGGCGTTGGGCGGTTGCAAGCGATGACGGCGGAACTGCTGTGTAGGTTCATGGGGGCTGATTTGCGCCGCCAGCACGACGAATATGATCACTGCGCCCAGCGCAATGGAGCCCGCCATGACATTGCGCGAGCGCAGAAATCGCCTCAGGAACCGCGACCAGCGGCGCGCCTCCTGGTAATCGAGGTTCGCGGGAGAAACGCGCGCGTCAGACATAACGAATCCTGGGATCAATGAAAGCATAGACGATGTCGACCACGATGTTGACGAAGACGTACATCAAGGCGATGAATAGCGTCGTGCCCTGAACCATAGTGAAGTCTTTCTGCAGCACGGCTTCGACGTACTTCTGGCCGATGCCGAGCCGGGCGAAAATTGTCTCGGTGATGACTGCGCCGCTAAGCATGTTGCCCAACATCAGTCCCAGGACGGTCACGACCGGGATGAGCGCATTCCGCAGCACGTGGCGGATGACCACCAGGCGCTCGCTGATGCCCTTGGCGCGCGCCGTCAGCACGAAATCCTGATTGAGCACCTCCAACATGCTGGAGCGGACCATGCGCGCCAGCGAACCGGCCGAAACCAATGCCAGCGCTGCCGCCGGCAGAATCAGCCGCTCGATGCCGCCCTGACCAATGGCGGGCAGGATGCGCAACTGCACTGCGAAGAGCAGAATCAGCAAGAGCGATGACCAGTAGACCGGCATGGAGATGCCAACCAGGGCCAGAGCCATCGCCAGAGTATCAATGACGGTGTTGTGATAGAGGGCGGCGATGATGCCGACGCTGATGCCGATGAAGGCCGCGATCATCAGGGCCGCGGCTGCCAACTCGATGGTCCAGGGCAGTCGGTTGAGGATCTGCTCCATGACCGGCACGTTGGTCTGCAAGGACCGTCCCAGATCTCCCCGCAAGGCATTGCCCATGTAGCTCAAATACTGGACGTGCAGCGGGCGATTCAAGCCCATGTCTTCCCGCACTTTTTCCAGCAGTTCCGGCGAGCTGCGTTTGTCGCCGAGAAAGACTTCGGCGGGGTCGCCCGGGGTCAAGTGCAGCATCAAAAACACGGCGACCGTCACCAGGAAGACGGTGGGAACGGTTTGCAAAAGTCTGCCAGCGAGGTATTTGCTCATGAGAGAGGCAACTCGATTGGGCAGCCGGTACGCGAAGCAAAGTAGTCACAAATCGCGAGCAGGCTGAATTGAACTAGGGTTTCTCACAAGGGTAACGTCCGACCATCATAAGTCCTAGTCTTTCTATTACGCGGTCTTCGGAATTGATCCGCATAACTTCAATAGTTGCGCGACCCTCAGGGGTAAGTCCGGTAATTCGGCCATCTGAGCTTACCGCAAAGTGCAGGTTCCAAGCTTGCTGCCGCGGATGATAAAGTTTCGTGGCCTCGCCGGTATTTGGGTCAAGCGCAGCAACATTTGGACCTTTATAGCCATTGCACTCTGCGCAAGCCAAGCACAGATTATCGGCCCGATCCTCTCCTCCGTGCTTGACGGGAACGATATGGTCAATCTGGAATCCGATCAATCGATTATTTTCACCTAAACGGCAGTATTCGCAGCAGCCGCCGGAAAGACGGTGGACTTCCCGAACTAACTTTACGCTTACGGTCACTGCTGCTGTTTCCGAAGCCCGAGTCGGGTCTTCACTTTGAGAAGACCCATAAATTGATCTGCCTGCAGGAATTCATGCAGCTCGAGCTTGTCATCTACAGATAGTTCGCTCTCGCGGTTTTGCACCAGCAAGAATTCTACCCTCGCCTGCAAATCGGGCGGGATGAAATAGGCCAGCACTTCCTCATCCGACGGCTTGCAAGCCAGAAACTCTGCGATGACATCACTTACGGCGCGTGTCGGCGCGTCTATCATGATCAGTCCTCTTCCTGCTCGTCGGCGTCAGCAGTCGACGCTCCGCCGCCGCTTTCCGCGCCGGCATCGCCGCAGTTGTCACTGTTCTCCTGCTCGAGCCGGCCTTTGATTTTGGCTCTGAGCCGCGTCATCACGTCGTCGACAAATCGGAAGTCGCCCAACTCCTCGCGCTGCGCGGCGGTCAAGCGGCTCGTGGCGTCAATTTCGATCAAGCTGTCGAGGCGCGCTTGCAGGTCGGGCGGGATTACGTAGGCGAGCATTTCTTCGTCCGTCGGCCGGGACGCGAGGAAGTCTGTGACGACATCAAAAACAGTGCCTGACGCTGCCTTGGTCATGCAAACCTTCTCCAACTCAGCCGCACTCAAAGTATAACCGATAGCGGGGAGGCTTGGGGCACTGCCTTGGCGTCCCCGCTATCTACGCTGCTTTGCACAGCACGCAACTGTTTACGTAAGCCGCGTCGCTCATACGATGGGAAGGCTTACGATTTTGCGTGAGCGCGACATTCCTGTGACCTTTTCGCTGCCGTCGAGCGGCTACATGCCAACAGTTGCGGAATAGAAGTTGGGCACAAAGCCGCCGCCGAGGATCGTCACATTGTGCACCTCGGGCGTACTGGCATAGAGCACGACCGGATCATTGAAGTAGGCCATGACAACCTCATCCGCCAGTTTCTGCTGGATATCGGCATAAGCGGCGGCGCGCGCTTCCGGATCTCCAATGCCAACAGCGGCGTCGATCATGGTATCCATCTCATCGTTCCGGTAATTGTTGCGGTTGGTGCCGCCGCCAGCGTTCGACGAATGATAAAGCGTACGGAAGACGCCGTCGGGATCGGTCTGCGTATCCCACCACTGCTGGGTGTTGTGCTCCCCGGCGCGGACCACAGTCAGGTAAGCGGCGATATCCGCCAGGTTGATCTGGAAGTCAATGCCGATGGCGTTGAGGTCTTCTTGCAAGAATTGCGCTGTCGCCGCGCTCAGCGGACGATCAGGCGACCAGTGCTCGATGGTCAGCGCGACGCCATCGCGTTCACGGATGCCGGTCTCGTCATTCATCACCCAGCCCGCTTCGTCAAGCAACGCGCCCGAAGCCTCGGGATCGTAGGGATTGACCTGGCACCAAACATTGGTCCAGCCGAACATTGATTTGGTCAGCGCGCTGCAAGCCCTGGAACCCAGCCCGTCGTAGACGATGTCTTGCATGATGTCGATGTCAATGGCTTGGGCGATGGCCTTACGCACTGCCAATTCGTCCGTGGGCGACTTGATCTGGTTGAACATGAAAGAATAGCCATGTCCAGCCTGATCGTACTGCGTCACATTGAAGTCCGGGCTTTCTTCCAGCCGCGCGACATCGAGACCGGGGATATTGTCGATCATATCGACTTCGCCACTTTCCAGCGCGGCGATGCGTGTACCGGGATCGGTCAGGATCTTGAAGATCAGCCGGTCGATATCCGCTGGTCCAGAGCGACCGAAAACGGCTTCGTTGCCCCAGTTGTAGTCCGGATTCTTGACCATCACTACTTCAGAATCCGCCGTGTAGGACTCGAAAACGAACGGTCCCGTGCCGACAATGCCGGAAAAGCCCCAATCGGCGCCCAGCGCTTCTACCGCCGTCGGCGAAACAGGACCCAGCTGCGGGTGCGAAACGCCATCCAGGAAGGCCGCATTCGGCGACGAGAAACGCACAGCAATCGAATGCTCGCCCAGCGCCTCGGACTCGGCATAAGGTCCGATGAAACTGAAAGCCATCTGCGATTTGGTGTCGGGATCGACGATACGATCGAAGGTGTACTTGACCGCTGCTGCATTGAACGGGGCGCCGTCATGGAAACTTACATCATCTCGTAATTCGAAGACGTACTCCGTCGCGTCTTCATTGACGGTCCAACTGGTGGCGAGACCGGGATGAAAGACGCCGAGCGGCTGCTGCTTGACCAGGGTATCAAAGACATGCCCGACGATCACTTCCACGCTCGAGAAAGTGGTCGCTGTCGGATCCAACGTGTCCACGCCCCGGCTGATGCCAAAGGTCAAGGTTACATCCTGCGCCGAAATCGGCGCGACCAGCGACAATAAGAGCAATATGGCGAGAACCAGCGTAAAGAGACGCGAAACCAGGGACTTGCGCATGAGGAACTCCTTCTAAGAAACTCTTTTGACGGGGTATTGATTTGGCGCGGACGCGCAGCCATGCGACTGCGCATCGTCGACAGGGTCCCTTCTATTGGGAAATTGTCGACAATAGACTATGATTGAGAGTATAGGCATTGCGCTTGGCACTGTCAAGAAATCGCGGCAGCGAGCAAGGGCAATTGCTACAGTTTTTTATTAACAGGAGACCCAGTAGTAGAATCAATACGGTAATGCAACTTTCGCTAAAGCAACGATCCGTAAGGGCGACAAATCATGTCGCCCGAAACCACAAGTCGCAGCGGCGGCGGGCGACCAGATTGGTCGCGTAGGTCGCGTAGACACTGACCGCCGACACTGACCGCCGGTTGCCCCTACAAGGCTCACTTTCGTTGCGCGACTTACTTACACTTACTTCTGCGGTTTATGTTTAGATTGAATCTGTGCCAATTCAGTCGTCTCATCTCAAAGCGATTGACTTGGACGGAGGGCGAGCATGGCAACGGTCATTGAAACGATGCGCTGGCGCGAGATTCCCATCGGCGTAACATCGGCTTTTGGCACGTCGAGTCTGCTGATGGGCGAAATCGGCAAAGGCGCGACCGGGGTCTTGATCACAGCAGGCATCCACGGCGACGAAGGGCCCTGGGGCGCCTGGGCGATTCAAAAGCTGCTGAGTAGCATCGGCGAAGACGACCTGCGCGGGTTCTTGCGCGTCGTGCCGATGGCGAATCCGCTGGCGATGGCGGCGGACAAGCGCAACGCGCCCGTCGATCAACTCGATCTCAATCGCGCCTTCCCCGGCGATGAACAAGGCTCGTATACCGAGCGAATCGCCCATATCCTGGCGACAGCGGGGCTTGAGGATATCGACGCCGTGATCGACTTGCACGGCGGCGGCAGTTGGTGCGTTAACGCCTTTGTCTTCGAAATGGAAGGCGGGCGGGATCTCTCGCTCTGCTTTCCAGCCCCATTTATCGTCAAGGCGCCAGCGCGCGATGTCAGCTTAACCGGATTTGCCAGAGCGCTAGGAGCTACTGTCACAGCAGTCGAGATGGGCGGGCGCGGTCCAGGCGAGCGGGGTTGGGCGGAGAAAATCGGGGAGGGTTTACTACGCGCCTTGTGCGCGATTGGCGTGATCGATGCCGACCTTGCGCCTCCGCCGGTTGATCCGCCAATCGCAGTCGGCGGCACGACCGTTCTGCGGCCGGCGCAGGGCGGCATATTCCTGCCGGCGCTGGGCGCCGCGCATATCGGCACGATCGTAAAGAAGGGCGCCTTGCTCGGGCGGCTGCATCATCCGGCGACATTCGCCGTCCTGGAAGAATTCCGCGCGCCCTTTGACGAGACTGCGCTCTTGCTCTTGCGTCCCTTCGTCGCGCAAGTCGAAGCCGGCGCAATGACATATGTCCTCGCTCAACCCGTCCGTGATTAGTGAAGGGAACCTTGCCCATGCCCGACAAATTGCGAGTTGGCGTGATCGGCGCGGGACGTTGGTCCAAAAGCGCCCATCTGCCCGGTTTTCAGCGCTCGCCGCATTGCGATGTGGTCGCGATCTGCGACTTGAACGAGGACTTGGCGAAAGATGCCGCGGCCCGCTTCAACATCGAGAGCGTCTATACAGACTACGAAAGGATGCTGGCGCGCGCGGATATCGATGTCATCGACGTCTGCACGCGTGGCGGCATCGGCGACAAGAACAATCATGAAGCCCTGGCTTACGCGGCGCTGGAAGCCGGCATGCATTGCTTGTGCGAAAAGCCGGTGGCGCACGATTTCCGCAGCACCTGGCGCGCCCACGAGATCGCCGCGTCCAAGGGGCTGAAGACCAAAGTCGGCTTGACCTTCCGCTACGCGCCTTCCATGCAGTATATGCGCGATCTGATCGCCGAAGGCTTCGTCGGCGATCCCTTCATTTTCAACGGCTACGAACAGAACTCCCAGTTCATCAGCCCGACCGAGCCGGTCACCAAGGTCGACTTGATACCGGAGACGGAACAAGAGCAGATCAAGGTCTCATCGATTGAAGGTTATGGCGCGCCCATCATCGACCTCAGTCTGTGGTTCATGGATAGCCCGCTCCAAAGCCTGGTGGGCTTGCTCTACAACTTCGTGCCTTACCGCACCATGCCGGGCGGTCAGCGGATCCGCACCAATATCGACGACGGCGATGTCTACATCGGCGAATACAGCAAGGGCGGCTTTTGCAGCATTCAATCCAGTTACGTGACGGTCAACAGCTACCCTGGGCTGGAAGCGCGTTTATACGGCTCGCAGGGGGCGCTATTGTGCCGTTTGGGCGCAGAACTGGAGAACCAGGAAGTGCTGCTCAAGTCGACCAGTCCCGACGCCCACGAGGTCGAATATGTCGAGGTGACTGTCCCCGACACTTATTTCCCGCCGGGTTACACCCCGGGCGAGCCCTGGCCGTCCATGTTCTACGCCAATCTGGTGCAGAACTTCATGGAAGAGATCATCAATGACAGGGGCGAGAATCAGGGGAATTTCGCGCAGAGCGCGCGCGTCCAGGAGATCATCAACGCGGTGGAGATTTCGCATCGGGAGCGGCGCTGGGTAGATTTGCCCTTGCCGGAGTCAACCCCCCTCTAAATCTCCCCCCAAAGCTTTGGGGGGAGACTTGACCTACCAGCGAAGCGGTTGTCTGCGGTGGGTTATTCCATCGAGTCGACGGAGATGGTGACGCGGACCAGCGCCGCGACAGACGAATAGCTGTAACCATCGCCGCTGTCGGCGACTAGCTGAACCGGGCCCATTTCATCGGCGCCCGTGTTCGCCGCGGCTTGACGCGGCGCTTGATCGGCGCCGACGCCCGGCTCTTGATTGACCTCGGTGCCAGCGTCCCAGAGATCAATGTGACGGGTGATGCGACCTTCGATGGGATGACCCATGTCATCAAAGAGCGCGATGCCGTCTTCGTCCGGTCCGAAGAAGAGATCGTTGGACTGCACGAACATGGTCGCGAAGGACAAACGGTCGCCCGCCGAAGCCTCGAAGCCGAAGCTATAGCTGCCGCCGGGGAAGGCCGGTCCGGGACCGTCCGCGCCATCGGGCACGGCCTGTACGCCGTGACGGATATCGCCGAGCGAATCGGCCAGCGCAGCCGGGTTGCCGTCTTCCGCCAGGGCTTCCAAGCCCTCGCCGCGGTCGGCTTCACCGGTCGTGAAGAAGACGCCGACGCCCATCATGTCTTCGTGAAGCGCCCAGACCACCGGCGCCAGCGGCGTAGCGAAGTCGCCGCCGCCCATGACCTCGGCCAAGGTGGCCGGATTGCCGTCTTCCGCCAATGATTCCAGACCATAACCGAAGTCGGGATGGCCCGAAGTAAAGAGCGCGCCGCTCATCATCATGGCGTCATCCATCATCATGTCGCGCGATTCCACCAGCCAGAAGACCGGCGTGATCGGCGTCGCGAACATGGAATCGCCCGAGACATTCTCGACGCGCACCGTGAATTGGCCCATTTCGCCCGCGTCCAGCGACACGGCGATGATGTCGGACGCGGCCGGATAAGCGAGGCCGTCATCCAGGTCGCTGACCAACTGCACCACGCCCATTTCGTCGGCGCCGGTATTCGGTCCCGCTTGACGCGGGGCTTGTTCGTCACCTTCGCCGATGGGTTGATTGACCTCGGTGCCGGCATCCCAGAGATCAACCTGGTCGCTGACATCGCCGCTGATGGCATTGCCTTCGTCGTCATAGAGGGCGATACCGGCTTCGTCCGGCGCGAAGAACAGGTCGTTCGATTGCGCCAGCATGGTCGCGAAGGTCAAAGTATCGCCGGCTTCGGCCTGGATGACGAACTCATAAGCGCCGCCGGGCAGCGCCGGTCCCGCGCTTTCGCCGCCGACGGGAACCGCCGCGACGCCGGTGTTATCGAACAAGCCGATGCCGGAGATGTTTTCGATGGTGACGGTGAAGGTCGCGCCTTCGTGATGGTCCGCCAGGACGCCGCCGCTGATGACCAGCAGCAGCGCTAGGACAAGTGTTGCTTTCAGTCGCATTTCTGTACTCCTTGGTGAATAGATTGGACAGCGAATGCTGCAGTTTCACTGTAGAGCTCGGATGTTGCAGGGGGCTTAGGGGAATATTACAGGTGGATTACAGGGATAGATTGTTTTTCTGTCTGGTCAAGAAAATAACATTTGTGAAACTTGAGTTAGATATAGCCCCTCCAGTCGTTGGCATCACACTTGGCCAAGTACAGGTTTTCTCGCCGTTACCAAGCAGAAATAGTTAGCTTTCTAAGAATATTCATACTTACTAAAGTGCTGTCTACTAAGTCGCGGCGTGATAGCATTGCCGCTCGATTACTGGTGCCTGTTGGCCGGAAGCCGAGCGTAGGCGGATGCTAAGATTACTGCTCACGTGTGGACTGATTATTGCGTTTTCAGTCGTTGTCGTATTGGGCGCGACAGCGTACATATTCTACTCCAGCGTTCCCGACGCAAGCCTGGAGACATTTCTGTCTATGATAGCCGGCACAGAATCTTGGCAGGGTGCTATCAATAACGGCTCTGAAGTACAGCGCGAGGCAAGAACATACGTCAATACTGCAACATCGATTCCGCCTACCGGCTCGCTACCATCTGCCCGAGTTTTTGCAACGTCCACACCAAAAAGACCGCGAGCTACGTCAATCCCGCCTGCAACCACTACCGTTCCGCCAAGCGATACGTCGATTCCGCCAACCGCCACACCCATACCGCCGACACGCACGTTCGTTCCGCCGACCGCCACACCTATTCCGCCCTCAAGGACACCTGTGCCGACGACGGCGCCCGCATTCAGCGTCAACCGCTACTCGTCGCCTCAAACGCGATACACGCATGGGACTGTGAATTTACGCGAGGGTCCCGACACCTCATACGACTTGGTGGGATCGGTAGCTGTAAATACCGCCTTGCAGATTGTCGGCAAGAGCGGAGACTGGTATCTGATTCGTCATAACGGGGCAGAGGTCTTTATCGCCGGCTGGCTCACGTTTGACGCGCCGCTGCAACACCATTCTTCTCAACCCGCCAACCCACAGCCACCGGCGCAACAGCCTGCGGCGCGCGCACAGCAACCGGCGCTACAACCCGCCGCGCCACAAGAGCCAAGCTACTCCTGCACACCGCGCAAAAACTGCAGTGACATGTCTTCCTGCGCGGAAGCTCGTTATCATCTCACGCAATGTGGCCGTGGTGGTCTGGACCGTGATAATGACGGCGTACCCTGCGAAAGCATTTGTCGCTGAGATCCGGCGCAATTGCCCATTGCTGCCGTTCGATACATCTGTGATTGTTAATCGATTCAGAATGTGCAGGAACTAAGGACTCGGCGACACGTCCACCAAATGCTTTAAATCCCCTGACTCAGCCAGCCCCTCCGCCTCCAACCGCGCGCAGAGCGTCTCATAAGCCCCGTCCCAGAGATCCACAGCCAGCCAGCGCCGCCCCAGCCGCTCAGCCGCCACTACGGTCGTGCCGCTGCCGCAGAAGGGATCGAGTACGATATCGCCTTCCTTGCTCGACGCCCGAATGATGCGTTCGTATAGCGCCAGCGGCTTCTGCGTGGGATAGCCGGTCGCTTCCGCCTGGTTGCCGCGCAGGGCCGGGATATCCCAAACATCGCGCATGGCGACCATGCGATAGACGCCGTTTTTATCTTCGTCGAGTTCAATGTTGGAAAAGCCGTATTTGTGCGACAGGTAGGATTTCTCCTGCTGGGGATGAAAAATGTAACGATCGGACTTGCTGTAGAAGAGGATGGTATCGTGCTTGCGGCCAAACCAGCGCTTGCTGACTCCGCCGGTCTTGTAATACCAGACGATCTCGTTGCGGAAGTTGTCCGCGCCGAATACAGCGTCCAGCGCCAGCTTGACATAGGCCTGGGTACTGTGATCAATGTGCAGGTAAAGGCTGCCGTCCCCGCGCAAGATTCGATGCATTTCCAGCAGGCGAATGCCCAGCCAGCACAAGTAAGCGCTCATGCGCTCGTCGGCGGTTTGCCCAGCCGTCTCGATCACGGACCACAGCGCCGGGCAAAGGCCCTTGATATCGTCGATCCATTCATCGCGCGCGTCACGATCCCAGGACCAGCGATCGCGGAAGACCACTCCGAAGTCGCGGTCCTTGTTGAAAGGCGGGTCCGTCGCGATCAGGTGGATGGAGTCGTCGGGCAGGGCGCGCAAGAAGGGCAGGTTGTCGCCGCCGAAAAAGCTGCGGTTGGCTATTGCGAGTCGGGTCATCGTCGGCCGATCACGGCTGCCATATCGTCGCCTCGATAAAGCGCTCGCCATCGCCATCGGGACGGTCATTGATATAGTAGGCGGCAACCACCGTCCCATCGTCCAGCGCGACCGCCCGCACATAACCCATGTCGCCATTGGCGCCGCCGCCGCGCAGCGTGATTTCCCCGCTCCAGCTATCGCCCGCGTCCGCGCTGATGCGGGCGCAGATCTTGTAAGGACCGTCGCGGTCGCCGTACATCAGCAGCAGGCGGCCGTCGGCCAACTGTTTCAAGCAAGGCGGATTGCCGCCGTGGCCCGGCTGCCGAAATGCCACCGGGCGATTCAGGAAGCTCCAGGAGCGACCGCCATCATCCGACGCGTACAAGTCAATCCAGCTTAGCCCGCTCGCGCCCTGTCGACAACGGCTGGCGCACAAGATGCGTCCGCCCGCCAATTGGGTGCTGGCGGGCATGATAGCGAAATCGCCCGGTCCTTCTGGTTCGCCGCCGACTTCCGACAGCAGCTCAAAGGACTGGCCGCCGTCACCCGTCCGGACGCAGATGACTTTGCCTTCGCCGCCATCAGCTTTGTTGGCGGTCAAGAAGAACAGGGCTTCGCTTTCGCCCTGAATGACGGCCGCAGTGCGGGCGGCGATGCCGGTCTGACCGAACATCGGCAAGCGATAGGGTCCATCCCAGCTGCGGCAGCGGTCATAAGAAACGTAGAAGAAAGAAAAGACGCCGCGCCCCAAGCCCGTGCGCGCCGCCATCAAGGTGAAATCGCCCTGCCTAAAATTCAGCGGCCGCGAGGGAATGGCGGCGGTCCCCGCGTCCATGACCTCCGCCAGGCGCATGCCCGCATCCACGTGCTCGTCAGCCGACAAGCCGCGTCCGCCAGGGCGCCTGCCATTAAAATCCTCAAGCGTCCAGGTTGCGCCGCCATCACAGCTGCGCGCTTGCATATTGACGCAGGGCAGGCTCCTGTCGCGGGCATGGCCGCGCTCGACGGTCTTGTGATAACCGAGGGTGAAGCCGACTACGATCTCGTCGCCCCAGTTCCACATGCCGTAATTGGCGGGCCAGCCGGCGAAACGCCCCGGCTGACGGTACACGGTGACTTGTTTGGGCATTTATGCCTCCAAATGGCAGGTCATCTGCCGGATTTCACCCAGGTGATGCGCGCTGTGCGCGATGATGCCCAGCATTGAGGACAACTCGGTGATGCCGCCCCAGCTTTCGGCCCCATCGAGATGGCTCTTTATACGCGCATAGGTCTCTCGCAAGTCCGCGATCATGTCCGCCCACTCGGCTTCGGTGACCGCGCTGACGGTCTCCCAGATCTCGTCCCAGTTCACATAACTGAGGTCGCGGCCGAACATGCGGTCTTCTAGCACGCGCAAGTAATACGTCACGTGCGCGACATGGGCAGCGATGGTGGCGCAGTCGCCCATCGGCTGCGACGCCTCCGCAGCGCCGATATCCGCCAGCGTCTCGAAGAGCGACGTGCCCTTGTCGAGGTAAGCGCCCTGCACGTTTTCGAAGGTTTCCACCAGCAGGAATTGGAATCCGCGCGCGACTTCCGTGATGGGGATCTGATTGGGCATGGCTGGCTCCTGAATGATTGTGATTACTTTTTGCTGCCGCGAACGGATGGCTCGCGGCATAGTTTTTGCCGGAGAATGTCCAGCGGCCCGCCGTCAGCGAGGATGGAATCGGGCAAGCCGAGGACTTCGCCGTAGAAGCGACGGTCGAGGGATTTGCGGTTTTCGTCGATGCCGATTTCGTGTACAGGCTTGAGCGGCAGTTGGCAGGTTTCGTCGAAGATCTGCGCGGCTCGTTGAAGTTGCTCAGCGTCGAGGGCGGTGACGTCCAGGATGGGCAGCGTTTGCAGTGTCGATTTGGTGAGTATTCCTCTTGCTGCCTGTTGTTTCGACGAATGCCACCAATACATTAACAACCCCAACGTCGAATTTGCCCACAGCACCAATGTCTTTTCGTGTTCTGCCGTCGGGAATTGAATGGATATCCAGGCGCGGCCGCCGATAGTCTTGCGGGAGGTGAATTGCATGGAAGTCGATTGAGCATTGAACTGAAAATCCAGATTGGAATGACAGTGCGAGGCAGTCTGGAACACTTGGAACGCTTTTGCGTTAATCTCATTTTGCATTTCAATTGAGTGAACATGACGCGGAATTCCTTCCCGGTCGGCTTTGAACATCATAGTTCTTTCGCGGTCGGCCTCATGCGCCCACAAGACCGGGTAAGTCGGGACGCTTTCGGGGCGCAATTGTCGTACTTCAAAAGGACCTCTAATCGAACCATCGGGATTCGTGCCAGTAATGTCGCGATGAATTGGTCCAATCTCACCAATCTGCCTGATCACCGTCATCGGAATGCTGACTGGACTGGCCTGCGTCGGCAGCCAAACACGATTTTGTTCAGCTAAATGAAAAGCGCATTGCGCCAGCGAAAGGTCAACAATCCGCGCGACTTTCCAACTACCCGAAGTCGGTAAAGGCGCATTAATCGCTTGACCGACCAATTCGTCGCCGACTGTTATGTGGGTGCCGCCATCTGGATTACCTTCTAAGCGCCTTATCACATTATCATTGATTAACTGTAAAACCTGCCGCGCTATGACGGCGCTATAGGCAGGATGTTCTGGAGATTTCTCAAGCACAACAAAAGTGGCTCGCGATTGTCTTTTGCCGTTTCGCTTACCGATGACCAGGCATTCTGCCATGCCCGTATCGGCCGAAAACGACATCGATTTACTGTCGCTGCCAGCAATTGATACCAAAATTAAGTTCTCATAAGATTCCGCTAAGCGAATGCGGCATTTTTCCCATGATGAGCCAGTTAATAGCGTCAAAGGCATAACCATAGCCAGCATACCGTCTTCTGCCAGCTTCCTGTCGGCGAGCGCGAGAAAAATTGAAGCCTCGCCAGCATTGCCATGGGCTATCGTACCAGCTGTAAGCTTTTTTGCCGCATTCGCCATTGCTTTCTGTTCTTCGTCGCTTGAGCCAAAAGCGGCGAACATTGGATTCGGTACATTCTCATGCCGGCCTTCATGATTGGTCGCCCGAGTAAATGGCGGATTCATTATCACGAGATCAAATGAGGCATGCGGTACGAAACGCCAAGTGTCCTTTTCGGCTTCTCCCCTGCCTTCAAGCGCTTTAGCGGTGATCTGCGAACCTTCCAGCAATGCCATATCCCTCAACAAGTCAATCGATCCCAGCGCGATCTTGCCATTCACTTGTAGTCCATAAGGCTGAGTGAATATCGCGCTGCCGTCGTATGTAATACGTGGATGAGCGCCCGACAGCATAGATGCAGTGAGATGTGTTGCCGCTGGCAAAATATCACAGCCAACCATTGCTCTTTCCATCAAGTAGGGATGTATCGCTTCTGAATTCCCCCCATGCAATTCATGGATCTGACTAATTCGTTGGTAGGTGGTGGACAAGAGAGTCCCGGTGCCACAAGCGAAATCGGCAATGCGCAAGGATTTGACATCCTGCGGATTGGACCAGTCGCCATCACATAGCAAGGTTTCGCTATCGACCGCTAGTCCGACCAAGAGCGCCGCCGACGCGGGAGTTGTATAAAAGGCTGCCAGGAACTTTCTGTCAGCGATCAGCCTTTGAAAGACGGTGCCGGTCAAATCGTGCGAACGCATCAAGTTTCGTTTTACCAGAGCTTGCGCGGTTCGCGCCAACTGGCCTACTAGCTCATTGCTGCCAGGAGTTGGGATGATCGCCAGTATCCGTCTCGCTATATCGAATATGGGCCAATAATTGACATGTAGAATCTTAAACCATTCGTCCAGTACATCCGATTTTGAGAACCCCATGATGGGCTTCCGCAATTCATCAATTGGGCGCACTTCCACTAATGCGCCGGGTCCACCGGCTAAATTCTCGTGAAACATGAATGCATTGGCTAAGATGGTTGTCGCCATTCTTCTCGTCTGTATACTGTCCTGTTGCTGTAACTCATTCGCAATTCTTTGGATGGCGCCCGGATGGCTTGCAGCATACTCATTCAACAAACCAGCTGCCTGGTTGACGCCGATTTCCAGTAGGTTCGCCGCTTCATCTATAAGAGACGGTGGGATAGTTGCGGATTGAACGAATAGAGACAAATCGAAAATGTTGCCGCTTAGCCAGCCGCTTTCTGGGAGGCGCGTATGTTCTCTCTCGTTTTTCACCGTATATAAGGCAAACTGAAGGTCGTTTGAAGACTCAATTGCTTCTGTAAGCGAGCGTCCCTGTCCTGCTCTCAGTCGTTGGGGGAGACGCACGGCGATGGACGAAAGTATCGTTCGACCGGATCCGCTGAGGTCTTCTCCCAGTCTCGCTAAAGCTTCAGATTCGACTGTTACTGCGGGAAGTACCTCGGTCTCAATAACGACAGGAGCCGTGTGAGGTTCGGCAATCAGAATGTCCGGTTGACGCGAAGGGGATCCGGAAAGCAGTTGTGTACTTTCAGACCTTACGACATTGGAGTCCCGCCAAGCATAGCGCGTCTGACGGAGAAGTTCTGCGAGCGCGTCATTGATAGTGTGTTCCGTTGTTGCCATAGCCGTTAGTCTCTGAGCATTCTGCAATTGCCGTAGCCTGTATTGTACATATTCGATTACTATGTACAAAGCGCACAAGTACAATAAGACTAACTGGGCTTCTATTATAATCTTGATAAGCGCGCAAGACTCCGTTCACAATTCCCCAATACCATCAGGGCATGTGACAAAGCGAAAGGAAAAGGGCAAATGACCGAGAAAATCATCAAGTCGGAAGAAGAATGGCGCCGGGAACTCAGCCCGGAACAGTACGCGGTCTTGCGGCAGGGCGCGACCGAGCGCCCCTTCACCGGCCAATATGTCAACGCCAAAGCCGAGGGCGTCTATGCCTGCGCGGCTTGCGGGCAAGAGCTCTTCTCCTCGGATACCAAGTACAATTCCTTCAGCGGCTGGCCCGGCTTCTGGGACATCGTAGACGAAGGCAATGTCAGCCTGCGCGAAGACCGCAGCCACGGGATGCGCCGCATCGAAGCGACCTGTAACCGCTGCGATTCGCACCTCGGCCATGTCTTCGATGACGGTCCGCGCGACAAAACCGGCTTGCGCTATTGCATCAATTCCCTGGCGCTCGATCTCAAGGAAGAAGGCGCCCCTGTCCCCAATGTGAAATGAGGCCGGGACAGGGTGGGGCGATCCATCGCCGCTGGGTGGCGCGTGAATGCGGGCGACATGCTATGTCGCCGCTGTTTACGTAAACCGCGTCGCCCATGCGACGAGAAGGCTTACGATTTTGCGTGAGCGCGACATTCCTGGGACCTTTTCGCCGGTTACGCGCCGCGCGGCTACATCCTTCAGGTGAGACATTGTGCAAATGACCCCGAAAGACGAACGCCGCCACCACTACAAACACCAGCGGCAGATCCCCACGCGCTGGCGCGACAACGACGTCTATCACCACATCAACAACGTCATCTACTACGAGTTCTTCGATACCGTCATTAACGGCTATCTGATGGACGCCGGCGGTCTGGATTTCAGCGGCGGCGACTCCGTCGGCTTCGCCGTCGAGACCCACTGCCGGTTCCTCAAGCCGATTCAATTCCCCGATATCGTGGACGCTTGCCTGCGCGTCGCGAAACTCGGCAATTCCAGCGTGCGCTACGAGATCGGCATCTTCAAGCCGGACGACGAAGAGCCGGCCGCCGTCGGTTACTTTGTGCATGTCTTCGTGGATCGACTGACGCGAAAGCCCGCCCGAATCGACGGCGAGTTGCGCCGGGCCATGCAAGCGCTGCTAGTCAGCGACGCCTAGGGTCGCGTAGACGCTGACCCACCGACACGGTCCCGTCATGCACGCCCAGGTAGCCCTTGATCGTCTCCTCGTCGTTGAGACAATCCTCGGCGCTGCCCTCAAAAGCCAGGCTGCCCTCGCGCAAAACAAAGGCATAATCGCAATACTGCAAGACACGCCGCGCGTTCTGCTCCACCACCACCAGCGTAATACCTTGCTGACGCAGGTCCTGCAAGACGCGGAAGACATCGCCCGCGATCGCAGGCGCCAGCCCGGCGCTGGGCTCGTCCAGGAGCATGATGCTTGGTCGGCTGAGCCAAGCGATGGCGATCGCCAGCATCTGATGCTCGCCGCCGCTGAGCAGTCCCGCCCGCTGCGACTTGCGGCGTCCCAGAATACGAAAAAGCTTCAACAGCTCGTCCAGGGCGCTTTGCCGCCGGTCGCGCGGCATGCCGCGGAGGCCCAACTGCAAGTTTTCCAGCACCGTCATTTCGGTGAAGATGTTCTCGCGCTGCGGCACATAAGCGATGCCCAGCTTGGAAATGTCTTCGGTGCGCAGCCCGACCAGTTCGCGCCCGTCCAGTTGTATCGAACCGCCAAAGATAGTGTTGATGCCCATAATCGCCTTCATCAGCGTACTCTTGCCGGAGCCGTTCGGCCCCAACAGTGCGCTGAATTGCCCCTCGGCGAAGGCCAGACTGAGGTCCTGCAAGATCTCCAGCTTGCCGTAGCCTGCGGTTAGACAGTCGATCGTGATCAAAGAATCGCCTCCGCGTAATATGCAGCGCCTTGTAGGGACGACTCTGTGAGTCGCCCGTTTACGCGCAAGCGGTTTGGGTGGAGGCAAGCCATGCGCTCAATCACCGAAATAGACCTCGCGCACGGTCTCATGCGCGGCGATATCGTCGGCGTCGCCTTCCGCTAGCAGGTTGCCCAGGTGCATCACATAGACATAATCGACGAAATCGAAAAGGATATCCAGCCGGTGCTCGACGATCAAAAAGGTGATGCCATGATCGTCGCGCAGGCGGCCGATCTGCTGAAAGATCTCATAAGCCAGGTTGGGCGCCACGCCCGCCGTCGGCTCATCCAGCAGCAGCAGCTTGGGCTCCCCCATCAAAGCGCGCGCCATCTCCAGCAGCTTCATCTGCCCGCCCGACAAATCTGAAGCCAGGGTGTCGTAGTGCTGCAACAGACGCACCTGTTCCAGGACATCAATGGCGGAACGCGCATGTGACTCTTCCTGCGCCTGCCAGTATCGCCGCCAGGGCGCGTACCAGGGATCTTCGCCGCGCTGCCCTTTCACAGGCAGCAGGGCATTGTCGAGGGCGGTCATCTTGAAATACAGCGACGGCTCTTGATAGCCGCGGGCGATGCCGCGCCGAAAGACTTGATCCGATGAAAAGTCGCTGATGTCGTCGCCGTCAAAGACGATGCGCCCGGCGCTCAGGCCGGTCGTACCGGCGATCAGATTGATCAAAGTGCTCTTGCCGGAGCCGTTGGGACCGATCAAGCCGATGATGGCGCCTTCAGAAACCTGAAGCGAGACATCGTCCACAGCCCGCAAGCCGCCATAATCTTTCCGGATGTTTTTGAGCTCGAGCAGGGGCATCAACCGCCCTTTCTTTCATCCAGGCCCCAGGCGCAAACTTGCCGAGCGGCTGTGTTTGGATCTGTTGCGCGACTTGCCGGGATCACCAGGGAAGACCGCATAAATCCAGCGCCGCGCATTGGGGCAGCGCTTTCACCGCCGGCATCACCATGACCTCGTCCCGAGGGACCAAGATCTTTGCGCCGTCTTGCCGCACCAGTGTATCCCCGGCGAAACTACTAAAACCAAAACGCTGATAATAGCTGCGCATTCGCGGAGCGCAAAAGAGCAGCGAAATGTCGACTGCCTTTTCACCACGCAGAAAATCGGTCGCCCGGCCCATCCCCGCCCCGGCGTAGCCTTTGCCGCGCTGCGACGGCTCTGTCATGACGCCGCCGATCCCGCCGATCAGGATCTCCCTATCGTCGCATAAGCAAAGTCGCGTCAAGACCCCGACATGAGAAACGAGTTGCTGATCCGCATCCCGTATCATCACGCTCCATTGTGGATGCGCCCACTTTCGCGTCGATTTCTCGGCGCGCGGCGCCGGCGGATAGACCGCCGCGTTTAGTGCCCGCAGCGCCTCCGTTTCATCATCGCTCAGTTGCGCCGCCGTTTTGATATCCAGGTGCATGGCTCTAAGCCCGCTTAAGTAAAGGCCGCATTATCGTCCCCGTACCCGCCCGAGTATCTCATGGGCATCCGTCGTCAACGGAGATTCGGGCAGCAGTCCTTGTGGACGATAGCGCAGCATCAGCAACAATATCACGCCAAAAAGGATAAAGCGCGCATAATTGAATTCGATCGGCGAACCGCTCATATTCAGCACGATCGCGGCGATCTGCGTGATACGATCCATGATAGCAATCAGCAGCGCGCCCAGCAGGGCGCCGCGGTTATTGCCCACGCCGCCCAGCACCACCATCACCCAAACGTCCAGGGTCAACGTCACCACGTAGTCGTTGGTGTTGACAAAACCGGTATTCAAGGCGAATAGTACGCCGCCCGCCGCGGCGATCACCGAGCCGATCAACATGATCTGCGCGCGCGCCAGGGAAATGCCTTTGCCCAGGCCCCGCGTCACGTCTTCGTTTTCGCGTAAGCCCTTAAGCATGCGCCCAAATGGCGAATGAACTAGACGCTGACTGTAAAAATAAGCGATCGCGGCCAGCGCCAGCGCCAGCAGCATGAAAAAGAAGGCGCTCGCGCGCGGGTCATCCAGAAAATAGAAGGGCTGCGCCACGCCGGAAATGCCGTTGTGCGAGCAGATCAGGTCATCCGCCCCGCGCACCACGATGCGCGCGATCTCGCCGCCGACCAGCAGCACCAGCGCCAGGAACCATTCTTCTTTCAGGCGCAGCGTCACGTACGAGACAGCAAAACCGACCAGACCGGCCAACACCGCAGCGATAAGGAATGTGAAACCAAGATTGATGAAACCCGCCACCGGTTGCGTCGCCATTATCTCCGAGCGCAACTGCAGCGCCTGGCCCATGGTCCCGCGGCAAGGGTGTATGACTTGCTCGCCCGCCAGCAGCGGCAGTAAGCGCGTGTACGTGAGGCCCGCAACATAAGCGCCGATTGAGACGAAGAGCGCTTGCCCGAAATTGGGCACGCCCGCCACGCCATATTCCAGATTGAGGCTGATGGCCATCAAGGAGTAGATGCCAAATAGCGTCAAAATGGCGACGGCGGTTGCGCCGATGTCGATGTTTATCATCGCTGCAAGTCTCGGCCCCGGTTGAAAAGTTCGGTAAAGCCCTGGGGACGGATGAGCAGAACCACAATGATGATGAAAAACGGGATAGCCGGCTTGTAAGCGAGATCGACGCCGAAGTTGAAATTGAGAAAAAGCATCACCGTGTTTTCCGAGAAGGCCACGACATAGGCGCCGAGAATCGTGCCGGAAAAACTGGACAGTCCCCCGAGGATGGCGGCCGCGAAAACGGACAAGATCGCGACCCAGCCCATGAGCGGACTGACCGCCGTCTGCAAACCCCAGAGCGCGCCCGCCACCCCCGCCAGGCCGCCGACCAAAATCCAGGTGTAGTTCTTCACCCGCTCGACAGGTATGCCGATGACGCGCGCCAAACTGATGTTGTTGGCCAGGGCGCGCATCTCGCGACCCAGCGGCGTCGCATTAAGCAGCAAGGTCAAGAGAATTACCAGCACGATGCTCGTCGGCGCCACCCAGGCGAAAACATTTGTCAAGATGAGCGCGCCATTACGGTAGATGATCTGCAATGGAATACGAATGCGAGTGTCAAAGAGATTGTAATAATCGGCGATCATGAACAAGATATAACGCAGGATAAGCCCCACGGCGAAGGACGACAAAATCAACGTATAGAGTGATACATTACGCCCTTCCAGGGGCTTGAACACAGCAAGGTGGCTGACCAGCGCGACCAGGGCCCCAACGACGAAAGCGGCTGTCATGATGACCAGGGGATTAACCTCGCCCGAAAGCGAGACGATCAGCGCCGCGAAAGCGCCAACCGTCACATATTCAGCGTGGGCAAAGTTTGGCAAGCGGATGACGCTGAAGGTCAAGGTAATGCCCAGCGCCATCAAGGCGTAGAGACTGCCGATCTGAATGGTGTTGACTATTGAGGTGGTGAGCAGTGCCGATGGCATGGACCTGCCTAGCGTCCTTGGTCAACCCGATAAACTGCGTTGATATTCCACCCTATCCCCCGGCCTGGCTCTCCCTCGGTCCCCCGATATGAAAGAACCCGCTAGGGGTCAGCCATTGGCTGACCCGTCGCTATCGTACCGTGTTGCTTCAAGCATGCCCGCTCCTCAGCCCCTTGTTGGGGAAAGGGACGCGGGCTAGGGGACTGTTGGCGAAATCCCCCTGACGCTAATTGTAGGTAATGGTGTCGGTGTTGCCGTTGTAAGCGCCAACTTCGTCAAAGGCCGAAAGATCGTCGCTGACCATGTAAAGACCGTAGCTGGCGATAGCCTGATCGCCGTTCTCGTCAAGGAAGGCTTGAACAGCCGTGCCGATGTAATGGTTGGCGATGAATGGCAGCATGGATTTCACGGCGGCGCCATCGTTGCCGGCGGCCAGCATAGTCAGCATAGCGATGTTTGCCGCGTCAAAGGCATAGTTGGTGAAGATGCCCGGGTCTTTGTCGAACATCGCGTTGAAATCATCAATGAAGATCTGCGTCAGCGGCGTGGACTCGCTGGAAAAAGACACGGTGATGAAGTCAGCATTGGCGAGTGTTTGGGCATGGCCGCTATCCGCGAGGATTTCAGCCGCAGTCATCGCTTCGTTGCCCATCCACTGTACCGACGTCAAGACCGGGTCAATCTGCGCGACTTGCAGGAAAGCCTGCGCGCCGGATAGGAAGCAGACGCAGAAGAAGCCGGCATTGTCACCGAAGCCGGCCAGCGCGGCGCTGACCGCGGCGGCTTCACTCGAGAGTTCGGTGGCGCCCGGCGTATAAGCGAAAGACGCGACCTCGCCACCGCCCCCGGCCTGGAAGTTGGCCGTGAAACCTTCGTTCATGCCATTGCCGAAGGGATCGTCAAGATGCAGCACAACCATGTTTTCGTGACCGCGTTCGAGGGCGATATTGGCGTAGGCTTTGGAAGCGAAGACATCGGGCGGATAGATCACGCGATAGATGTTGTCGCCCGGGATCGCGCCAGCCGCGCCGCTGGAAGCCGGCGCAACAATGACGATGCCGTTTTCATCGGCGAATTGCTTGGCGCCAAGAACCTCGCTGGTCGTCAAGGGACCAACCGAGACTTGCGCGCCCGTGGTCTGAACTACAGTCTGCAAGGCGCGGGCCGCGCCTTCCGGCGTATTCTCGGTATCAGCGCTAGCGATCTCGAAGCGGATAGAGGAACCGGCCGCTTCCAGCTCGGCATTGACCTGCGATACCGCCAACTCTACGCCGCGCGCGAAATCCTGGCCAAAGGTGCCGAGATTGCCGGAAAACGGCAAGACGACGCCGAGTACATAGGTTTCAATATCATCCTGGGCGGCGGCGTTGGCGCCCAAGCTTATCGTCAGCATGACGACAAAAATTATAAGCAGACATTTCTTGATCATTGCGATTTTCCCTTCTGTCAATTTCATTGCTCGTTTCACGACAGAGGATAGTATACCGAGATAGTCGCGGCAGGACAAAAGCGAATCCACACGCCGCAGTAGATTGCCGGGACTTCCTAGGGCCGCCGAGCTCCTAAAAAGACAGTTTCCCCGCTTGCGCGACAGGACTGGATTCTTGCCAACTAAGTCGGACCAATAAAGTAATGCAAATTTCGCTAAAGCAACGTTCTGTAAGGGCGACAGGCGGTCAGTGTCGGCGGTCAGTGTCTACGCGACCTACGCGACCTATCATGTCGACCGAAACCACAAGCCGCAGCGGCAGCGGGCGACCCAAGGGTCGCTCATGCGACGGGAAGGCTTACGATTTTGCGTGAGCGCGACATTCCTGGGACCTTTTCGCTGACGCCGAGCGGCTACAAGGCTCGCTTTTTTACACGTCTAACTTGGTCTTGCCTACAAGTCTTTGTGAAAAAAATTGACCTGGGGGTTAATGTGCTGTCTACGTAAACTGCGGCGCCCACGCTGGCGTGCTATTTAGCGTGAGGGCCGCAGGCCTCCGCGACACATGCCCCCGCTGCTCTTGCTGTTGCGCTCAGCCCTGTAAGAAATGCGCCAAACCGGGGATGACCCGCTGGCCGATGAGATGGATGCCGGTCGCGGCCGCGCGCGCGCCGTGCGGCGTGCCCAGCTCGATCCGCCCCGCGCCGGCGTCATAAAGTCTCTCGCATTGCTTGATGACATCGTCCGCGTTGCCGGCAAAGATGAAGCGATCCAGGATATCGTCCGGTATTAGCCGGGCGGCGGCATCGTCGTCGCCCGCGTTGACGCGCGCTTGCACAGCCGCCATCAATTCCGGGTCGATTTCCTGCGTCGGGTCCAGGCGCGAGACGATCGGCATATACAGCGACACCGATTTGCGGGCAATCCAGCGCGCCAGCTCGCGGTCTTCATCAATCACCGAAACCGCGCCAATGACCACCTTGACCGTGCCCTTGGCGCGTCCGGCCCGCGCTTCGCCGACAGCGATAGTGTCTGCGATCACGGGTATCACGTCAGCATTGGCGGAACCGCCAATTTTGACTTCGTCAGCGACTTCGCCCGCCAGGGCGGCCAGCTTTTCGCCCCAGGTGCCAATTTGCAGGGGGATCTTCGCTTGGGGCACCGGATAGGGCGCGCGCACATGATCAGCAATCCGGTATACCCGCCCGGCATAGCCGGCGGATTCGCCCGCCAGCATTCTGCGGATGATCTCAATCGCTTCCCGCATCGCTTGTATCGGCGGGCGAAGTTCTCGAATCCCGTGGTCTTCCAGCCAGCCGCCGCGCACCAGCCCCAGATAGACGCCGCCCGCGGCGATATCCGCCAGTAACGCTGTCTGTGCGGCGATATCGAGCGGGTGCATGCGCGACGGCGGGATTCCCGCCGGACCGACGCGAGCGCGTTTGATATGCGGCGCCATCAACATTAAGGGCGCGTAGCTGGGATGGAAGGGCGCATCGCAATAGACGGTTACGGCGTCGAAGCTGTATCCGTCCACGAGCTTGGCCAGCTCGATGTATTCGCCCGCTCGCTTGTCCGTCTGGAAGGCGATGCTCAGTTCGCGTTTAGTCATCTTGTTCTAGCCATTTCTCATCACGGAGGTCAGGGCTTTATACCACTGCCGCCCCTAAGGATATGAGATTGCCCCGACAGCTGCCAGTGCCGGATTGGACGACCAATTGTTAAGAAACTTGTGGCTCGGCGTAATCTGTGTTATTTTCAAATTCCGCTAAACGCAATTGATGTCAAGTGATCGATGATCAAGTCATGACTGAGAACGCAGGACAAGCAAGCTCTTCAATTGAGACGCTCAAAGCGGAAAGGAAGCGCCTGGCGACTGCGAAGGGCTTGGTCACCCGCGAGCGCAACAAGCTCGCGCGCGAACGTGAGCAGCTTCAAGCCCTCGCGCTGGAACTCGATGAATGGCAGGTCGACCTGCAAGCTCGCGAGTCCGAGTTCGAAAGCGCGCGCGTCAGATTGGCCGAGAGGGAGGCGGAACTGAACCTCGTCAAGGCGGAACTCTCGGTTGCGAAAGAACAACTGCTAAGCAAGCCTGGCAAAAGCAACAAGAAGGGCCGACAGAAGAAACTGCAAAAGAAACTGGCGAAGGCCGAAGCCAAAATCAAGAAGCTCCAGAAAGCCAGCCAACACGAATCTAAGTGATCGGCTAGCGAATTCCGCACGCTGTTATTGAAAAGCGCGTCGCTCATGCGACGTGAATGCTAACGATTTTTCCTGAGCGCGTCAGGCCTGCTCGCTACCGCCGACCGATCGCATAGGCTGTCCAGATACCGTTTGACGCTAAGTTCATTTCCCCGTATCTTCTCTTGCCTTGGAAGCCGTGTCCGCGCCGGGCGCCGGTGCAATCCCGTCAACAATGGCATACCAGCGCTCAATGTGGGATTTCCCAATCGATTGCTGTTCGGGATAAGGATTGTCCGCATCGGGAACGCCGGCAAGCGCGAGGGCGACGCCGACGCCATTATCACTGGCAAACCAGTACGCCCGCAAGAAAATCTCCAGACTTCCATAACAAAGCGGCAATTGTGAAAAGCCGAATTCGCGCCAACTGAGCTGATCCGCGACTAGGAGCGTCAGATCGTCCGTTGAGCGCATCGGTGCTCGCTCCTTAAAGATGCTGAGGTGCGCAATCAGGATATCGGCCAGCGCGTCAAGTTCGGCTTTGTTACAGGCCGGCAGGATGGTGTCTCCCTGGATTTGTTCATAAGTGCTTAGCAACGAAGGCAGCAATTGTTCCCAAGTATTGATACCAGGGACGTTGCTCATCACCTGTTGCCAGACCGGGCTCTCATCAGGCGCCACATCTAGGAACTTAAGCGAATACATTATCGCCAGGTCGCCGATGTTTTCGCCAATCAGCCACGCGATCTCCAGCACTTCTCCACATCGCGCCAATTCTGACAGCAGGTTTTCACGCCATTCAATTTGCGCGTGACTGTATGCGAGCAAGTCCTCAAGCGTTTCGATTCCGGCTGCCATGTCCTCCAACATCTGGTAGCCCGGCAGCAATTTCCGAATGGTTTCCAACTCGTCGACTGAACAGCGCCGCCAGTTGCCGCCGCCCGGCGATCCCAATTCCCGCTCCAGTGCCTCTATCACTTCGTCAGGCAGGGCCTTAGCGCGCAGATCCTCAGCTATCTCGCCCAAGCGTCGGGACCCATGACGTTCGGGTTCGGAATAGGGGATCGCATCCTCCGACGCGCCGACGAAATAGTAAGCGAACTGCGCCGCAATGTCGCCGGCGGTCTGGCTGGCAAGCCAGCCGAACTCAAGCGCGTCGACGCAAGGCGGATAACGCGTCAAACTGTCTTGTCGCCACGCCAATTGCGCTTCGACGTAGCCGAGAAAGCCCTCTTCCGTCTCCACAGCATTCGCGATATCCGCTAACTCGCCGTAATCAGGCAGCAGCGTATAGGTTAGGAACTCGTATTCCGCGTCGCTACATTCTTGCAGTGTTCTGGCCAGAGGCAAATCAGCAGTATTGACCGGAGGCGGCAAGGCGTCCAACAGCTCCTGAAGTTTTGCTGTGCCGTTCTTGCGCTCGGCGCGGTAGGGATTCACTTCTACGTCGTCCAAGAGAGAATTTACAAGAACCAAGGCCACAAAATCGCCGATGAGCTGGTTTGCCAGCAAGGCAATCTCAAATGACTCCGCGCAAAGCGGCGTATTTGTCCAATAGCCTTCGCGCCATTTAATATGTGAGTGGCTGTACGCGAGCAGATCGTCCGCCGAGCGGATATCCGAAGCCCGGTGGAAAAACGCTGTCATTTCGTCGAGGCCGGCGTGAACGGCGTCTATTTCAGCCGTCGAACACGGCGACAGAACGCTATCTTGCGCCCATGCGGCCGGCATGAACGTCAGCGCGGCGATCACTGCAATAATCATAAAGAGTCGCATGGCAATGTCCTTAAGCCATCCGATAGCATTTGACGATCAGCCAAAGATGCTCAGCGGCATGTGCATCGAGACGATCCAGTTGGGCGCGTCGACGATCTCGCTGATCTTGAGATCCCCCGCGGTACTGCAGATGCAATATGCTTGGCTTTCGCTAAGATCATAATTCGCCGCCAGCCACTCGATCATGTAGCGCACGGCGTTCTTGGCATTCTCCATCAAATCGGGACCGTGAGCGGTGGTGATGTGATATCCCGCGCTGTCGACCAGCGTCATGGGGCTGGGACGGCGGATCTGCAATTCCTTGATCGCCAGGTCATGCCGCACACGGAAGCGCATGGTCAGGGTCATGGGGGATTCGATGCCGGTGCCGCTGACCTCGCCCTGTCCCTGCGCGCTGTGGCAATCCCCGGCCGAAAAGAGCGCGCCATCGGCCAAAACCGGCAGCCAGAACGCCGAACCAACCACCAGATCGCGAATGTCAACATTGCCGCCATTCAAGCGCGGCGGAATAGTGTCCAGTCGCCCGCTTTCGGCCGGCGCCACGCCGACGCAGCCGGGGAAAGGCTCGAAGGGCAGCACAATATCGCCAAGGCCGAAGCGGCAATGCTCGCCACCCAGCTCCCAGTGATGAATATAGGCATAGTCGAAATCGTCTTGCAGCAGACCGAAGCCGGGGATATGACCGGTCCAGCCCCAGCCTTTATGTTTCATTTCGAGGATCTCGACTTCCAGCGCGGCGCCCGCCTTTGCGCCATTGATGTAGATCGAGCCGGTGAGCGCATGCACCTTGCTGAAATCGAGATTGGCTAGATCGTCAGCGGTTGAATCCGGCGTAATTTGACCGACGGGCTCGGCGCATTCCATGACCACCGTATCGCCCGGGTCGATCACAAGACGCGGCGTGACAGAGTTGTCCCAGAAAGGTTGGGTGACGCTGTCGTCCAAATAATGTTCAACCATGTCTTACTCCTTAGTTGTTTCGCCACAGAGACACAAGTAAGTCGCGCAACGAAAAGTGAGCCTTGTAGCCGCTCGGCGGCAGCGAAAAGGTCTGCCGCGCTCACGCAAAATAGTAAGCTTTCTCGTCGCTAGAGCGACGCGGTTTACGTAAACAGGG
>JAPOOU010000032.1 GCA_026713245.1 Chloroflexota bacterium | reverse complement strand
TATACATACTGTATCTATACAGTTACTCAAAAAGGGGGCAAAATCAGGGCATTTTCCCAGCATTTGAGGGCAAATTGCGCGCCAAACTTCTAATACCAATCAAGCCTTGTAGGGGCGATCCTGTGAATCGCCCACGACATTCGCACAGTTTTCATGGGCGACAGACCAGCAATGTCTACGCGCGGCACAGTGTCGCCCATACAATTACTTAGATTTATGTGACATTAGACACGAAAATGGAGATAGTGCGATTGTCCTGCCGCAGCTCTGTTCACTGTGGGAAGTCCGCTTGTCTTGGGCTATAATGCGGACAAAATGAATACGCGCGTCGAACGCTCGCGTCGACGCCCAGAGCGCTCTACTAGAGGACAACCATGATCGTAAGTGTACTGCAAGAAAACCTGGCGAAGAGCTTGAATACAGTGACCAAAGCGGTCGACAGTAATCCCCCGCTTCCGGTGCTCGCCAATGTGCTGCTGGAAACCGAAGATTCACGCCTGAAGCTGTCGGCGACAAACCTGGAAATGAGCATTTCGGTCTGGATCGGCGCCAAAGTGGAACAGGCCGGCAGCATCACGCTCCCCGCCAAAACCTTCAGCGAATTGGTCAACAATCTTTCCCGGGAGCGCGTCGACCTGCGACTGGACGCCTCCACGCATACGGTCCACGTGCGCTGCGGCATTCAGTCATCCAACGTCCGTGGCATCGACGCTGATGAATTCCCTCCCATTAACCACAACGAAGGCGCGGATCTATATCTGGAAGGCAAAACCCTGCGCGAGATGATCGTGCAGACGGCATTTGCCGCCGCCCGCGAGCAGAACCGTCCCATCTTGACAGGCGTCTACATGCAGCTTGAAGGCAATGTCTTGACGATGGCGGCGGCCGATGGCTATCGCCTGGCAGTGCGCACGGCCGAGCTAGAAGAGAACTTCGGCGAACGTCAAGATATGGTCATCCCCGCCAAGGCCATGAGCGAGATCGCGCGCATTGCCGAAGACGACCAGGAAGTCGGGATTTCACTGCCCAAGCAGCGCAATAGTGTTACGGTCTTTATGCCCAATATCCTGATCTCGTCACAATTGCTGGAGGGTCGATTCCCCGATTTCGCCTCGATTATCCCGCGCTCCTACGCGACCTCGACAGTGATGTACACCAGCGACTTGCTGACAGTGTGTCAGCGCGCTGAGATCTTCGCCCGCGACAACGCTAACAGCGCCAATCTTCATGTCAAGCCGGCGCTGAACCCCGGCGAACCGGCCGAGGTGCTGATTGTGGGCAAGAGCGCCGAACGCGGCGACAGCGAGGGCATGCTCGACGCCTCGGCGGAAGGCGAACCGCTTGATATCTCATTTAACATCAAGTACTTGATTGAGGTGCTGCGCGTGGT
Source organism: Chloroflexota bacterium (assembly GCA_026713245.1). GTDB lineage: Bacteria > Chloroflexota > Anaerolineae > Aggregatilineales > Phototrophicaceae > UBA6055. Next base: position 5,223 of record JAPOOU010000032.1, on the reverse strand, counting down.
TAAGGAAGAGCGAGTCGTCTTCCAGAGCAATGGCCCGGAGAATCCCGGCGTCTTGCGGCCGGAAAACCGCGAGGACTTCACGCACGTCATTATGCCCATGAGCAAATAGCGAATGAAGCCCAAGGCCAACGAAGCATTGTTGCAGCCAAAAAATGCGCGGCGCGTCCGACCGAATATGCCGCACTACGGCGTCAAGATCGACGAGACCGAGTCGATGCTGACCTGGGATTGGGTCGAAAGCCAGATGGCCTCGGCCCGCAACTATTGGCTTTGTACCACGCGCTCGGATGGCAAGCCGCATGCGGCGCCAGTCTGGGGCGCCTGGGTCGAGGGACAGTTGTTCACCGCCACCGACCGCAATTCGGTGAAAGCGCGCAATATTTCACAAGACAGCCGGGTCGTCGTGCATCTGGAAAGTGGCGATGAAACCGTTATTTTCGAAGGCGCCCTCTCAGAAACTGTACCGTGTGAGTCCTTGCAAACAGAGATTAACCAGGTCTATGTTGACAAATACGATCTCGACCCCAGCCTGGACGAAGAAGACGCCGTTCAGTACCGCTTGAAACCTCACAAAGTCATGGCTTGGCTGGAGCGTGACTTCCCGCTGACGGCGACCTACTGGCTCTTCGACGACTGAGGCTTGAATTGAATCAGCCCACGCTTGCCGTTTATCCGCCAGGTTGGATCGCTACGGTCTAAATCCTCGCCGACCGCCGCGGAAGGCAAGCCAACAATTGGATCGCTCTTGAGCGTGCGCAAGCACAGAACCGGCGCGTCGAGATAAGACATGACCTCGCCGAATGGACTGTCTACCGGCCAAAGGCAGTCCCCGACTGCGCGCCGGTAATTGGCGTCTCCCTTGATGATCACAAGTCGCGACGTGTTTAGCCTGTCGTACAATTCTGATGGCGTGTCGCGCAGAAGCGTACTGCTATTCCAAAACTGATGCGGCAGAAACAGCAAACGCGCCGATCCCCAGTCGGCCACCAGTCGTTCAGCCATTTGAGCGCCGGCGCCGCCGCGCCGCTTCATTTCACCCAGCATGATCCAGACATCTTCCGGCGTCGCGTCGCTGACAAACGTAGGATGCGCCTTTAGGTAAAGCACGACGCGCTCTGTCAGGTGGCGCAGGAGACGATCCGCCAATACCAGGTCCATAGCCAATTCGGAGCCGGCGTTGTCCGCCACAATGTAAATTGTGCCTTCATCGCGCCTTTGACCGGCGGCCGTCGCCGGGCGGAAAAGATAATTCATCAAACAATCGCTGTCATCCACCAGCAAATCTTCGGGCGCGATATCAGTTCCCCGTCGCAAAGACGCCGTATAACTGAGATCGATTCGGTTTGCCCACAGGTCCAGCATCACAGCTTGCGCGACCTGCTGATCCGCCGCAACATCGAATGCAAATGCGCCTTCAATCAGCGACCGAAGCGCCTCGCTCGTCAGTTCAGATTTCTTCTTGGGCGCGAAGGGATCTCGCCGCGTTTCGAAATAGCGCGTCGCTTCAACCAGGCAGCGATAGGCATAGGTCTCGGCAAAGAACCACTCGGCGTTATGCCACGTTACCGGCGCGCCAATGATGTCTTGCTGTTGACGCAGCGCGAGCAGCCATTGTTGATAGTCGCTCGCCCCCTCCGCTTCCAGGGGCGGGATCGCCTCTCCGGCGCCAATATCATCGCGCAAACGACCAACGCGATCCTTGATAGCCGTCGGGTAATCCGGATTCAGGTCGAGCGTTTCTTGCAAGATAGCGGGGATGCGCACAGTCATGGTGTTCTGCGCGAAGGCGTTGCTATGATCCGTGCGGATGGGTGGCGGGGGTCTCAACGAAACGGCCATGAATCCCCTTTCTGCGGGGGCGAGATTCGCTCAAGCATCCCGGAAGATCGTGACATAGCGACGTGGTTCATCACCGACGCTGGCCGAATGCATATGCGCCTGGCGCGCCAATTGATGCTGGCGCTTGCGTATCTGGGACACTTGCGGTTTGAGGTCGATATAGTCTTCCCCGGCACGGATGCGCCTGATGGCTTGTTCCGCTTCATGTATGGCTTGTCCGAAGGGATCAAGATCTTTCCTGCCATTCAGCCGGAACAGATCGACCAGGAAGTTTTCCATTTGCGTCACCGTATTCGCGCGCAATACGTAGATCGACATGCCCCGTTTTTCGCCATCTGTGATCAGGCGCGGACGGCGGCGGTAATGTGTCTTCAGCGTGACAATAGCTTGCGCGTCGCTAAAGTCATCGGTCAAAACGAGCGGCACGTTTAGCCGGCGCGCGGCTTGTTCGAGTCGATTGCGCGCCACGCCATAGGCATATACGCTCACTGGGCTCAGACCGTGTCTGCCTGTCTGTGCCAGGTCATCTCTCATCTCGTTGCGCGTGATGCCATTTTCGCGCGTACCACGAACATGATGCGCGTTCGTGTCGCGCCTGCTCCCTTGTAGTTGAGCGCCCAGGCGAGCCGGCGACGAACGCGAATCGGCTTCCGGGACATATACATTCACTTGAATAGCGCCCATGCCGTCTCGCTCTCGCAACTCAGCGGGTTGCGGGCGGTTGCGCAGAATCGCGTCTACAGCCGTGGCGACGTCCGAATGTACGACCAAGCGATCGCGGGCCTGAATCTCGATCATGATGTCGAAGGTTGGCGCCGTGCGCCTTTCCAGCACGACCTTCTGTGTCCCGCGCCGGCGCGCTTCGTCATCGGAAAGCGTGACGGATTCTATGCCGCCGATGAGGTCGGACAGAGTCGGGTTCAGCATTAAGTTTTCCAGGGAATTGCCATGTGCGGTGCCGATTAGCTGCACGCCGCGTTCCGCGATCGTGCGCGCCGCCTGCGCTTCCAATTCGCGGCCGATTTCGTCAATTATTATCACTTCGGGATTGTGGTTTTCCACGGCCTCGATCATCACCTCGTGCTGACGATCGGGCTGCGACACTTGCATGCGTCGCGCCTTGCCGACCGCCTCGTGCGGGATGTCGCCATCGCCGCCGATTTCATTGGAGGTGTCAACGATTACGACGCGCTTGCCTGTCGCTCGTACTCTGGCCGCTTCTCGCAGCAAAGTTATCTTGCCGACGCCGGGCGGCCCTACTATCAACACGCTCTGACCGGTTTCGATCAAGTCGGCGATGATATCAATTGTGCCGTAAACTGCCCGACCGATACGGACGGTCAAACCGACGATCTTGCCGCGGCGATTGCGAATTGCCGAAATGCGATGCAGAGAGCGCTCGATACCAGCGCGATTGTCATCGTCAAATTCGCCCAGTTCATCAAGCAACTGCCGCAGATCTTCCTCCGTCACCTCACGGTCGGAAAGCGCGTATTCGCTGTTAATATATCGGGCGGCGGGGGTCCTGCCCAGGTCCAGGACGATCTCTAGAAGTTGACTGGTATTGCCGACTTCATCAACCGCGTCTCGGATGCGCGGCGGCAAGACGTTTCTGAGTACTTCAAAATCGTCCGTTATGCGTTTGTCCATCTACTCGGGTGTTGTCCTTTTGCTATTGCGGCAATCGCTAGAATTAATTCAAATGCCGAGAATCGCCTCCCGGCGTACTTTCATTCTCGCAGCGCAAGATTATCGTTGAGATACTCCAATCGCATGGTAGCAGCCGGCTTCTGCCCCCCGCTCGCGCGCAAATTAACTTGCGCGAATGACGTCTGTCGTACGCCTGCGGTCAAGTGCTTGACCATCACTGCTTGCTCCAGCCAAGGCTTGAAGCCTAAATCCAGCATGGCGTTTTCCAACCAGCCTTGATAGCCGCGGACGCTGATGTAGACTGGCAACTTGCGGCAACGTTCGATTTTCAGCAGCGCGGCGGCAATGATATCCGGCGCCTCGCCCAGTACTTCCGGGTGCAAAAAGGGCAAGAGATAAACACCGTGTTTGCCTTCGGAATAAGCGACGTACGCTTCCACTTGGCCGGCCTTGCGATAGACCAATCCTTCCATGTCGGCCGAGGGCCCCATGACCGTCTGCATGATGCGCGGTATCGTACATCCCAAAAGAGCGGCGATGCCTGTTTGATCGCCTTCGGATTCCGGGGTTATTTCCAAATCCGCAAACGGGAATTCGGCGACAATCGGCCCATGCTGCCAGATCACCTGCCGGCTATACACCGCGTAACCCGCCCGGCGCATCGTCTCAAAAAGCCTGTGGCTCAATTCGACCTCGCCGACGAGGTTCTGCGCGCCGTTCTTTCCCGCTTGTTCAGCCATGGCATCGAGCATGTGCAGCCAGGCGCTATCGTCCTCGTCGTCGTCCAGCGTCGGCGCCAGGTAGACAATATGGGCATTGGATTCGCCCGGGCGATAGCGAAACTGACCAACTACATTTTTGTCGTCAACGCGACCCAAGAGCGTATGCAAGCCGCGCGGAAAAACGATGCCGGAAAGCAGGGCGCTGTTTCTCCCGCGCGCGTCCTCGGTCAAACCCAGCTCGCTATGCAAGACGATGGCATTCTGCTTGAGCCGCAGCATCAAAGGGAGATCCAGCAGTTTCATCGAGTGCGTATCAGTTTGCAGCGCCATGATGGTCCTCGCTCGGCAATCTCCTACAGAGACGCCTCCGAACATATTGTATCACCTACCTCCAAGCTATGACAACGGAAGCCGAACATAAGACAGGGCAATCGCTTCAAATTACAGATCCCTTGCCAAGCCCACAAGATTTTAACCACCTTAAGCACCAAGACTATCAAATCAAAGTAAATCGTGGATTATTTTGTCGATCCCAATTCTGTCAGAGAGATGAATTACCTTTCATCAGAATCTTCTCTGTGTCCGCTGCAGAACCAATAAAGCAATGCAATCTTCACCAAAGAAACGATCTGTAGTGGCGACACATCATGTCGCCCGAAACCACAGGTCGCAGCGGCAGCGGGCGACCAGATTGGTCGCCCCTACAAGGCTTGATTGGTATTACCGATGAATTCGCCGGAATTTTACCCCATCTCCCGGCCCCCTCCCCGACAAGTCCGGTATGGGGAGCTAAATTCTGCGAATTTCATTGTATTTTGATACCTTTCGCAAGGATTGACCCGCTATTTAGTATGAAAATAGTTATATTAAGGCTGATTTTCAGTGTACTTTCTAATACCAATCAAGCCTTGTAAGGCTTGATTGGTATTGGGCTAATGTATCTCAACGTAAATTCAAAGAAGGCGCTAACTTTGAACAAGTGTCCTGATTTACGGAAAAGGTACTTGCTCAT
>JAPOOU010000233.1 GCA_026713245.1 Chloroflexota bacterium | reverse complement strand
CCACCGGTACAGCCGTGCAGCATCTTGACTACGGATCACAAGCCCAGGCCTACGGCATCGCACAGGGACAGCTCGCCTATTATCGCGCCTTGGAGCGCGACGATCACATTCGTATCCTGGTCGACAAAGCCGGATTAACGGCCCATATCGAAGAATGGCGGACTTGGGAAGATCACGATGGCGACGCCGACAGTGCGCCGCCTCTGGGCTTCGTGCTCAGCATGGAAGGCGCCGATCCCATCCGCGACCCGGGGCAACTTCAAGACTGGTGGCATGCCGGGCTGCGTTTGCTGGGGCCCACTCACTACGGCACAGGGCGATATGCCGGCGGAACCGGCACAGAATTGGGACTCGCCAATCTCGGCAAACCACTGTTGGAAGAGATGACGCGCCTTGGCATGCTGCTCGATTTGACGCATTTTTCCGATCAAGCCTTTTGGGAGGCCGTGAGCGTCTACCACGGCATGGTGCTGGCTAGCCACAACAACTGCCGGGCCCTCGTGCCTCACCAGCGTCAATTTAGCGACGAGCAACTCAATCTAATCATCGAACGAGATGGCGTTATCGGCGCGGCCTTCGACATCTGGATGCTGAAACCAGGTTTCGTCCGAGGGGATAGCAACGAGGACGTATTCATGGACCACGTCGTCGACCACATTGATCACGTCTGTCAACTGGCAGGGAACAGCAGCCACGCCGCTATCGGTACGGATCTGGACGGTGGCTTCGGCCGCGAGCAATCCCCTTGCGATCTCGACACCATCGCTGATTTGCAGCAACTTCCAGCCAAGCTCGCCGCTCGCGGTTACAGCGACGGGGATATCGAAAACATCATGTATAAGAACTGGCTGCGGCTCTTGGCCGAGGCCTGGGACTGATCCCAAGCTGGCCGGGTCAAATCAGCAGCGGTTTCATCTGGCGCAAGGCCCGCTCTAAAAGCTCAAGCTCGACGGCAAAGCACAGACGCAGGTAACCTTCTCCCTGCGGACCAAACGCGGCGCCCGGCGCCAAGCCGACGCCGGTCTTGCGCAAGACATCAAGCGCGAACGAATAACTGTCGCCCATACCATCGACGGTGAAAAAGGCGTAGAAGGCCGCCTGTGGCGCTGGCAAGCTGACGCGCGGCAAATCGGCCAGGGAATCGACCAGCAGGTCCAATGCCGCCCGATAACGCGCTGTCGACGAGCGAATAAAGTCTTCGCCATTTGTGAGCGCGGTGATCCCGGCGATCTGCGTAGGCGAGAAGATACAGGAAAAATTGTACTCGGTCACCATTTCCACCGCCGATATCAGCGAGGCGGGCATTGTAATCCACCCCAATCGCCAGCCCGTCATCGCCCAGGATTTTGAAAAGCTGTTGATGATCACGTATTTGTCTTCATCGGTGACCTTGTCTATGAAGCTCGGCGCGCTACTGCGATCATAAACGATGCGATTGTATACTTCGTCGGCGATCAGCCAAATGTCCCGCTCCCGGCAAAAGTCCAGAATCTCCTGCTGTTCACTGTCCTCGAGCATCCAGCCGGTCGGATTGTTGGGCGAATTGATTAGCATGGCGCGTGTATTCGCGCCGCAGGAATCGAACAACTCATCCAAATCGAGCTGCCATTTCTCCGCCGCGGGCCGCAAGGAGACACGTTCGATCTCCGCCCCAAGGATCTGGGCGGCGGAAGGCAAATTGGGCCAGACCGGCGAGGGAATCACCACGGTATCGCCCTCGGCCACAATGCACTGCAAGACGACCGACAATGCAGTCATGCCCGAGGGCGTAACCGCGATATTGTCGAGCGCGAGTTCTGTCCCGTACAAGCCGTTTGTATAGGTTGCCAGGGCTTCGCGCAATGCGACGATCCCCAGATTGGGCTGATAAAAGGTCTGTCCCTCGTCAATCGCGTCTTTGGCCGCTTCCCGTATGAATTGTGGAGTTGGCTTGTCGGGTTCGCCAAACCACAATGGTATGACATCCGTTCTTCCAATTGCGGCGTTTGCCACTTTACGAATCAAGCTTGGCTGGAGCGCATTGATGGACGGACGTGAAGCGCGTATTTGAGTCGTCAAGCCTAATCCCCTTCTTGTTTGTAAATGGCCACAGCCGCGACAATGATGATGCCTTGGATCAAACCCTGAACGAACTGGTTCACACCCAGCATGACTAGCAGGTTCGCCGTCACACCTAGCAGCAGCACTCCCCCAAGGGTGCCGGCGACGCTGGCGCGCCCTCCGAAGAGGCTGGTGCCGCCGATGATCACCGCGGTTATCGTCTGCAATTCAATGCCGTCGCCGATGGCCGGATCGCCGACTCCCATGCGCGATAGCCAAAGCAGTCCCGTAATTGACGCTGTGACAGAACAAATCACATAGACGCCGTAGCGCGCCTGTTTTACTGGCACGCCCGACAGATGAGCGACTTCTTCGTTGCCGCCTATTGCGAAGAGATACTTGCCAAAAGCGGTATAACGCAACAGTAGCGCGGTCAGCACCAGCATCACGGCAAACATAATCGCGATTATCGGCGCCGGCCCGATTTTCTGCACATAGAACATGATGAATTCTCGACTGGCTTTGCCAACCGGTGATGTAGAAATGCTCAAGCCTATCCCGCGCAAAATCACCATTGATGCCAGCGTGACGATAAAGGGCGCGATACGCAACTCATTGATCAGCCAGCCATGAATCAATCCCACCAACACGCCTAATCCGAGAGTAGCGACGATCGCCACAAACAAATTGCTGTTGTCGCCATTCATTATGATCGCCGAAACCAGAATCGACACCTTTACCAGCGACCCAACCGAGAGATCAATACCAGCCGTCAATATAACCAGCATCTGCCCCAGCGCGACGATCCCCAGGAAGGCGGACTGGCGCGCGACATTGGTCAGGTTGCGCGCGGTCAGAAAGCGCTCGGACTGCGTGGCGCCGATGATGATGAGAACAATAATAAAGCCGTAAACGGCAAAGATCGGACCGTAGCGTCGCAGAAACAGCCGCTGGGAATCGGTCAAGCCCGTGTAAAATCGCGCCGAGACCTTCATGAAGGCTCCGCCCCCGCGTCCACCATAGTAGCGAGTTCAATGATTCCGGCCTCGGTCGCCTCCTCCTGCGCGACTTCGCCCACGATGCGTCCATCATTCATGACCAGAATTCGATCGCTCATGCCGATCACCTCGGGCAGCTCTGACGAGATCATCACAATCGCAATACCGCGATCGTTCAGTTGGCGCATCAGCTTGTAGATTTCAAATTTTGCGCCGACGTCGACGCCGCGCGTCGGCTCATCCAGGATAACTACGGCCGGATCCGTTTCCAGCCATTTCGCCAGCACCACCTTCTGCTGATTGCCCCCGCTGAGGTATTGCGCCTCCTGATCAGCGGAAGCCATAGCGATGGACAGCCGCTCTTTCGCCTCTTCAACGATTTCGTCCTCCGCCGGGCTCTGCAGTACGCCGAAACGCGTGAGCCGCGACAGAATGGGCAGCGTGACATTGATACGTACGGACAGTGATGTAAAAAGCCCGTGCGACTTGCGATCTTCCGGCACCAGCACCAAGCCCGAGTCAATCGCCTGCGCTGGATTGCTCCAGCGCGCGCTTTTGGCGCCAGCTAGCGTAATCTTCCCGCTCGTCAGTGGATCTGCGCCGAACAGAGCGCGCGCAAGTTCCGTCCGCCCCGAACCGACCATGCCGGCAATGCCCAGTATTTCGCCCTTATAGAGTTCCAGGCTGGCGTCTTCCAGTATGGTTTCGGTGGAGATATTCTCGGCAACGAGCAGCAATTCGCCCTGCTCGTGTTCCGTCTGCGGGAAAATTTCATCCAAGGGTCGCCCGACCATCAGTTCAACCAATGTGGAGCGATCCAACTGATCGACGGGACGGGAATCAACCAACTCGCCATCTTTCAGCACAGTCACCTCGTCGGCGATACGAAAGACTTCATCCAGCCGATGAGAGATGTAAATAATGGTGACGCCCTGCTCCACCAGCGACTCAATGATGCTAAACAATTGATCGAGTTCGCTGCCCGCCAGGATCGCCGAGGGCTCATCCATGACGATCAAATCGGCATTCTGGGAAAGCGCCTTGGCAATCTCCACCAATTGGCGCTGGGCGACCGTCAGCTCGCTGACCGGCACGCGCGTATCCAGCCGAACGCCCAAACGCTTAAGCAGCGCCGCGGCTCTACTGTGAAGTTTCTTCAGGTTCAGCACGCCAAGCGCGTAGCGTGGCTCGCGACCCAGGAAAATGTTCTCGGCCACGGACATCCGCGGCACAAGCGCCAGTTCCTGATAGATGATGCTGATGCCGCTGTCGATAACCTCGCCGGCCGAAGCTCCCTCGCGCTGTTTACCCTTGTAGATGATCTCGCCAGCGTCCGCCTTGTAGGCGCCCGCCAGGATCTTCATCAAGGTCGACTTGCCGGCGCCATTCTCGCCCACAAGTCCGTAGACTTGGCCCGGCTTGCAGCGGATTGAAACGTCCTTCAGCGCTTCTACCCCGGCAAAGGACTTGGAGATATTAAGCATCTCCAGAATGTATTCGCTCATGCCTCGCCCCGTCAGTCGACGGAAAAGCGGTATCCGGGGAGGTCACGCTCCCCGGATACCGCTAGTGTCTCAAATTGCGGCGGATGCCTTACTCTCCTTCAACGAGGAAACCAAGCTCCGCCAGTTTCTCGTCCGGCATGGTGATCGGGCCATGCACGTCGTCGCTCCATTCGGCGCGGAAGTACTCTTCACCTTCCGCGTCCGTAAAGGGATCGGCATTGGCGATCTTTCCCACGAAATCGATGAAACGCGGCGTTGGCTCGCCTCGCAGAATCTGCACGGCGGCATCAATGCACAGCGTGACCATCGCGTTGGGATACTGCCAGGCGGCGTATTGAATATCGTTTGCATGCGCCAGACGCAGGAAGCCGTTCTGCCATTCGCCGCCGCCTATCGGCGGGATATCCATCTCGGCATCCAAATAGGCGCTGATGATGCCCTGAGACATCTGCGCGCCACCCGACCAAATGCCGTCAATCTCGTCGCCATGCTGTGCAAGCCAGGTTTCCATGATCTTCTTGCCTTCCGCGGGCGACCAGAATCCCGGTTGGTTATCGAGCAGCTCAATACCGTAAGAGTCGAAGACAGCCAAGGCGCCTTCTTCCATTATGACCGAGGTCGTAACACCCGGGATGCCCGTCATCATCAGGAAGTTGCCATCGACGCCGACGGTGTCAATCAGCCACTGCGCCAGGTTTGCGCCGGCATTAAAGAGGTTTGTGCCCACCTCGGTGACGAAGTTGTCGGTTTCCACCGCGCTGGCGCAAAGCACTACAGGTACGCCCTGCATCATCGCCCGCTCGACCGGCGCCGAAAGCGCCGCCGCGCCCATTGGCACCAGGATTAGCGCGTCCGGCTCCTGCGCCAGCAAGTCTTCCACCTGCGGCACTTGAACATCGGCGCTGGCCTGCGCGTCGCCGTAGAGCAATTCAGAGACGACATCTTCGCCCAATTCCTCAACATACCAATAGGCGTGCGCGTCAAACAAGGCCGACCAGGCATTGCTGGTACCTTGCGCCGCCAGCGCGATCCGATACGGCGGATCCTTGGCGAATTCGCTGGTGTCATATACCTCATCGAGGCGCGAAAGTACACTCTGCAAATACGGCGAAGCATCAATCATCTCTTGTGTAATTTCGAATTCCAGCATGCCATCATCCTGGCCAATCGACACGAGAGACGTGCCGAGAAGCAGAGACAATACGAGCAATCCGTAAATCAATTTCCTCAACATTATGCTTTCCTCCTTAAGTCTTCCATAAGTCGAAACGCGTCATTGCGCATGACCTGCCCTCCATAGACTACATCGTCCCAATCGTCCCCCTTTCACTTCCATTCCTACTCTTCAATACTGGCGACGCTGTACAAGGTAACTGCGCCCAGAATCACCAAGCCCTTAATGATGAACTGCACTTCGATATCCAGGCCCATCAGCACCGCCATCGTACTGAGTATCTGAATCATAAGTACGCCGGCGATTGTACCCATTAAGCCGCCGCGGCCACCCACAAACGCAGTCCCGCCGACAATCGCCGCCGCAATTGAATCCAGCTCCAGACCCGTACCGATAAAGCGATCTACATAGCCGACGTAGCCGGTAAGCACGACGCCGGAAACCACCGCCAAACAACTGCCCAGGACATACACGGAAATGCGGACGGCATCGACTGAAATGCCTGAAAGGCGCGCCGCCTCGTTATTGCTGCCCACGGCGTAAACCTTGCGACCATAGGCGGTGCGCCGCAAAACGAAAATAAAGAAGGCGTTCAGCCCTAGCCACAACAGCAGCGGTATCGAAAGCACAAACCAGGACTGATTGACGATGCCCATAATCTCCGGCACGAAGCCGCCAGGCACGCCTTTCGTGTAGGCTTGCGTGGCGCCTTTCACCAGCACCAGCATCCCCAGCGTCGCCACAAACGGAGGCACACGGCGCTTCGTCACCAGAATGCCGTTGCCAGCGCCGATAAGCGCGCCAATGCCCAGCGAGATCAGGATTGCCGGCAGCACCATCTCGTTGCGACCGTTGGTAACATCCGCCACCACTATCGAAGTCATGATGAAAATGCCGCCGACCGACAAGTCAAGGCCGGCGACCAGCAAAATCATCGTCTGCCCGATCGCAACAATGCCCAACTGCGACGCTTGCCGCATGACCACCGCAATCGTGTTGACCTCGTACAATTTCGGCGTTAAAAACACGGCGGCGATAAGCAAGACAGCCAGCGCTATATATACGCCAAAATCGACAACCAGTTTACGCAAACGCCAACTGCTGAAACCCGTTCCTGATTCGTATGGCTTGGCCAGGCTCATTCGCATTCCTGACTCTCAAATTGATCTGCCAACGTTGCCCTCGGACAGCGCAATGCTGCAACTTAGTGCGGGGCTGCCGGGGCATCCGGATCATCGAAGTATTTCGGCGCCCACTCGACGCCTTCCCAGGAAATCGTTTTTTCCGGCGCGATTTTTACCAGATAGCGTGGGCGAACTCTCGACGGTTCAAGGTATTCCGGGCCGCGCTCGCCCAGGTAGCGTACAGCCATGCGACGAGCGATTTCCAGCCACTCGCCGTGCATCAGGGCCGGTCCCTCGACAATTTCGGCGCCGCCGCGGAACAGGACGCGCGTATAGGGACTGACGTCCATGGCACAGGACACCGAACAGCGCGGATTGCGCATCAGATGCTGCGCGAAGATAGTCTTCGCGCGCGGAATGATCCACATCGCGTCGCCGTCCCATTCTTGCCAGACCGGGGTGATATAGGGGTCGCCCTTGCTATCAATTGTGGCGATGCGCGCCACGACGGCGCCATCCAGGAATTCCTTGATCTCCTGCGGGTACAGCCCGCGCATCTTGCCCATCCAATCGGGGTATTTGCGTTCCTCACTCATAAGATTGCAATCCTCCAAACACTGGCAGTCCGTATTCACGCCGCCAGACAGTTGCCGTAAGCGTGCACTATAATTGAGCCAAGTATAACGCCTTTCACAAACATCGCCAAAGTAAACGCTTAATGCCAAGCCGCTTGCTGACTGTGGAAATCGTAGATACTACATCAGCACAATCCTCACGCCGGCAGCGTCTTCCGGCGGGATCGTCCCGGGTTCGCCGTCAGTACGGAAGCGAATTCTATATGGTACTGGCATGTAGGCTTCAATGTGCTCATGAAGCGGACTGCTGGCGTCATTCGGCGCCAGGTATTCCAGTCGATGCGGACCGGCTTGAAATGCGACGCCGGAGGCATTCAGGTCTTCGTCGTTAACCGGCTCGCCCACTTGGCCCAGAACCGCAGCCATGATCCGTCGAGCGCTTTCCAGATCGCGCGCGGCCAGCGTGATGCTATCAATGCCCCTGACGCCGTTCACGTGGGTTTTTTCCTTCGGCACACGCTCTTCCCGTGGCGTCTTGTCTTCAATAACAAACGGAATAAGACCTTGATAGATGCCGAAAACCTCGTTGTTGAGCCAGGAAAGCTGATAACCATCGACGCGAACGCGACTCAAACCGACCAGTGGACTCATCTCGACGCCCTGCGCTTTGAACAGCGCATAATCCGCGCGGATATCGTCCGTTCGCATACAGAAGTCAATCAAACCGCCGCCGCGCTTGTGCACGGCATCCCACCAATAATGTTTGGGACTGTCTTCGTAAAAGGACAGCAGTTCAATGTAAGCCCCGTCGTCCAAGCCGATCAAGTTGTTATAGGAGCCGATCGGATGTTTGCCGCCGCCGGCAACCGTGAATCCATTCGCCTCAAAGACCGCTGTCAGCCCATCCAGGTCCGGCCCGGCGATAACAATGTGGTCAATTCCATGAATCATGCTCTTCTCCATAAACAAATGACTACGCGCGAGTATAGCACAGCGAGATGGCGCCATGAGAACCGGGCAAACGTCGCCGGCGCAGGCGGCTCGCTTGACTTACCTCGGCGAATCGGTTCTATTTGTAGAGTGATCAAAGGCCCTGGAGAAGCCCAATGAAAATGACAAGCGACCTACACGTTGTTGGCGGCGGCTATTTCGGTTACGGACTGTCAGGAAGGCTCGACTGCCACGTTTTCGTCCTCAACAGCGGCGATGAACTGGCCTTGGTAGATCCCGGCATGGGTATGGACAGGGACTTCGATACCATCCTCGAACACATCCGCGACGACGGCCTTGACCCCGGCAAAATCCGCAAGCTCATTCTGACCCACTATCACTGCGATCATATCGGCGCCGCAGCCGAAGCGCAAAAGCGAGTCGATGTCGAGGTCTATTCATCCGCTTTCGCCGCGCCGGTAATCCGGGACGCCGACGAGAAAGCAGTCGCGCTCGATGTCGCCAAAGCTGCCAACTTCTTTCCCGAAGATTTTTACCTGTCGCCATGCCCGGTGGATGTGGAGCTTGTCGAAGGCGATGTGATCAAAGTCGGCAACCTGGCACTGGAGACCTTCGAGACGCCCGGCCACTGTGACGGCCACCTCAGCTTTCTCATGCGAGGCGGCGACCGAACCTACTTGCTGGGCGCGGATCTCGTTTTCTGGGGCGGCAAGGTCGTCTGGCAGAATATCCACGACTGCCGCATCGACGCCTATGCCGACAGCATGTTCAAGATGGAAAAGGTTGAGTTTGACGCGCTGGTTCCCGGGCATCTGCAAATCTCTTTGCGCGAGGGCAAAGTGCATTTGGACGCGGCGGCAGCCGCCTTTCGTCAGTTGGCTGTCCCGCCGAATCTATTGTAATTCCGCCAAAGGCTTATATGCAGTCGCGAGCGGTTGCCCCGCTCAACGCGGAATAATTATTAAGAATCTTTAACGGTGTATTTCAGATTGTTGGCGAGCTCCCATCTTCCACCCTCAAGCACAAAATCTGTAGGGGCTCGGCGCGTAATCGGCGAAAAGGTCCCAGGAATGTCGCGCTCACGCAAAATCGTAAGCCTTCTCGTCGCATGAGCGACGCGTTTTACGTAAACAGGCGCGAGCGCTCAATG
>JAPOOU010000181.1 GCA_026713245.1 Chloroflexota bacterium | reverse complement strand
TGGTAAACTCGGATCGGTTTTTCGCCCGTGACAGTGTCCGGGCTGTGGGACTCTCTGTCGGACAAGTGGCTACAATCAAACCATGAAGAAGAAGTTTCTAGCGTATCTGCCAACAATGGCGCTTGCCATACTGTGGCTGGCGGGTCTGTCGCTATCCGCGGCCCAGAGCGAAACGGCGACGCCCTCAGCGCCTGAAACTAGTCAGCAGAATCCGAACAAGGCAGATTTGGACGCCTTAGCCGGCTCTGAGGCGACGGCAACGGCAATCGCGTTGATTGAGCCGGAAGAGCACCACGTACTGCGGCGGCCGATCCAGTTGGCCGAGGACTTGGTCCATTGGCCGGATCGCACCTATCCCTACGGCAGTACGCAATTGGGCGCCCGGCCCGTCCATCTTGGCGTAGAGTTTGTTAACCCGCGCGATACGCCGGTCTACGCGTCCGGGGCGGGCAAAGTCGTTTTTGCAGGTACCGACAGCGAAACAGTGATCGGGCCGGAACCGGATTACTATGGCAATGTCGTGGTTATCGTACATGACCTGATATCGCTCGACGGTTATTCGGTATTCACTCTCTACGGCCATCTTGACAGAATCAAAGTCAGCACCGGCCAGGCGGTTGAAGATGGCGCGCTATTGGGCGCCATCGGCTCAACCGGCGTGGCTATCGGCGCGCACTTGCACTATGAAGTTCGCGTAGCGAGTCCCTTCGACTATCGTAAGACGCGCAATCCGGAGCTGTGGCTGCAATACTACGTCAACAACGGAATGGTAGCCGGATTCATACACGATGAAGACGGCGAAGCGATCGCGGAAAAGCGATTGGTCCTGCGGTCGGATTCGCTGAGTCGAGAAGCCTATACCTATGGCAGCGAACTGGTCAACAGCGATCCGGTTTGGGGAGAGAACTTCACAGTTAGCGACCTGCCAGCCGGCGAGTACGAGATTGTTGTGCTGAAGGAGAACGGCGCGCTCGCCTATCGCGAGCATATTCAGGTAGAAGCCTACACCACGACATTCGTTGAAATCGAGATTAGCGAGTGAACTTCATTGCTTGTGGCTGCCTCGACCGGGCCGACGACGCTCTCTAGCGATACATTCGGTATGACATGGTAAGCGCGCCATCGTCGCCTGTACCCAGGACTTGAATCACGCCGCGCCTGCCTTCGCTGCTCAAGAAGCCAATCAAGGCATTATGCAAGAGACTAGCGTCGTATGCGCTGGCATTCGCCAAGTCCGGCCTAATTGCATCATGATGCGCGTCATCAATGGCGCTAAAGTCATTCATCAAATACATTGAGCCGTTGAGAGCGACCAAAGCACTGCCCGACCACGATAAATCCGCGTTTCCGTTCCGGTCCAAATCGAGCGAACCCGAGCTTCCGGTCCAGGTGCCGCTGTTGATGACTTCGCGGTCCGCGATGTAGTTGTAGGCGTAGCTGCGATTGTTGGCCTCGCCAGCGTCGCCCTCAAACACTTCATCATTGAGGTCAGCAACAATGATGACGGATTGTGGACCTGTTTGCCCGTTAAAGTTATGCTGCAACTGAACGGTCGCCTGTTGTCGGGCTGCCAGCCCCGGCAGATTGACAGCGGCATAACGTCCGCCGGGTTGGAAGGACGTCGCAATGGCGAAGGGACCGGCAGGAGCCAGGCCCTGGTTGGCCACCGTGACGTTGACGATCATCTGCTGATCCAGCGTGACGCGCCCCGGGTAGACATTGAGGATTACCAGGTCGGCCAGGCTCGGTGGCGCCACGGTAGCGGTCGCTGGCGGAGTTGGCGTGGGAGGCGGCAGAATGATCGGCACCAGGTTGCGATTGCCAACCGCGTCCACAAGGTAGGCGGCCAGCCAGCCCCATTGCCCGCGGAAGTCAATTACCAGCCAGGAGAAATCAGCGGTGGCGCCAATGACCCGCGCCTGTGTGCCGCGCGCAAGCTGCCCGATGACATCAAAGTTGAGGCGGGGCCCGCCACGAATATTTTGATATGTGCTTCGAATCGTCAGGTGGTATCCCGATGCCGTGGGCGATGGCTGAGCGGTGGGTGTAGCAGTCGCGACGCTGGTTCGAATGGCTGTGCTAAGCGTCGTGCCACGATAACTCGCTACCGCATTGGCCGTGCCAAACTCGTTAATCTCGGCGATCATGACGTTCGCGCTTGTCTCGCCGCGAGGAAGGTTCCCTGGACTTAGCGAACCCTGAACGCCGTCAAAACGCCGCAGCCCCGCGATGTTGTCGGCGAGGCTCCCGGGACGCCGATAGGCTTCCGCGAGCAGGCCGACGGCGTCATAACTGGCCGCGCTGTCAGCATCCGGCACCGCGCCAAACGCGTTTGCATATTCCAATACAAATTGCTGGCTGATCGCGTCGCTAGACGTGAACGACCAGGGGGTCGCGATTAGTATACCGGGCATGCTGTCGGTTGGCACGATATCTGTAAAGCTAGGATCCATGGCCTGGCTGTAACTGACTAGACCAGGGAATCCGGCCGAGCGCAACTGGTTGTACGATTGGGCCGCCAACAGCGGCGGACCATAAATGACGACGGCATCCGGCTGCCGCGCCGCAATCTGATCAGCGATAGCGTCTAAATCATTGTCGGCGTCATCGTGCAAGAGATTGGACAGTCCCGCGCCGACTTCCGACAGTGCCGAAGCGAATCCGATCAGGCTCGAGGTGCTTCCGGCGTCAAGTTGAATTGTCGTGATCCGGCTGGCGCCGTACGACTGGACCAGATAAGTCGCCAGCGCGCGACTTTGCACCAGTTCCTGGGCGACGCTGCGGAAGACGCGACCGCTAGTGTCTTGCAAGAGCAGTGTGTCGTTGGGTACTGTGGTGAAAACCGGAACGCCAAGGTCTTGCAGCGTCGGCAGAGCCGTAAGCAAGGCGTCAGGCGAGCCTGGACCCAAGACAGCAATGACATCCGCTTGCCGCATGTTCGCTGTGGCGATGTCGATATTGTCGGGTGACGTCACAGCAACGACAATCTCAAATCTTGCGCCGTTAACGCCGGTTAATCCGCCGGTGTCATTAATGTGTTTTGCCGCAAGCTGGGCTCCCCGCGCGATTGACCCGTCCATGCGATCGATAACGCCAATTCGGACAATCGACTGGGCCTTTGCGGACGGGTTTGCCATAAGCAGCAGCGCGAATACCATAATTGCAATTTGGACGGAAACACCGCGGACAGCCGCTCGGCGGGGGCGAGAAGAACTGACGCGCTCGCGAAGAATAACAAGCCCTCTCCGTACATTAGCAAGCGGGCTTAACAAAATAGAGGACATCGAATGAAGCTCTCGCTTTCTTGCTGGACAATATGGTCAGTATACATGAAAGGCTAGTGCGGGCAAGCGGTGCAGCCTATCCTTGTCTTGATTTTGAATGCGCTGGAATCTATACTTCTGCTTTGTTGCCATTGCTCGCATATTATGATTGCAATTTGCCCAAATGCAACGTGAGCGAATCACCGACAATATCCTCGTTTTTCGCAGCGACAATTACGCGCAGGTGACGGCCGGCGTCGTCTTGACTTCGGCCGGCGCCGTTTTGATCGATACGCTCCTTTACCCGGAAGAAAGCTGGCGAATCCGCCGGTTTGTCGAGACTGGGTTGGGATACAAAATTGCTTTTGTCATCAATACGCATTTTCACGCCGATCATACGACCGGCACTTGCTTTTTCCCCGGCGCGCAGGTGATCGGGCATCGGCTTTGCCGCGATCTTCTTGATACGCGTGGTCGCGACGGTTTGCAGCGCATGAAGGAGTCGTCGCCGGACTTCGAGTCTGTTAGGCTCGTGCTGCCGAATATCGTATTTGACGATGAACTTGCCTTATGCCTGGGAGACACGACGATTACCATGTGGTCCAGCCCCGGCCACAGTCCGGATTCAATTGTGTGTTTGATTGAAGAGGAAGATATCTTGTTTGCGGCGGATACCGTTATGCCGATACCCTATTTCGTGGACGGCGATTTCGAGGACTTTAGGCGGTCGCTGCGTCGGCTGCGAAACGCTACCTTTGAGAATATCGTGCAAGGTCATGGCGATATCATCCTGCGGGGCGAAGCCGAGGAAAAAATTGATAGCGATCTGGCGTATTTGGACTTGCTTGACCAGGCGGTCGCGGGGAGTATTGACATCGGCGCGGCTGAAGCCGAAGAACGGATCACGGCGGAGGACTGTGGCAAGAGCCAGGTGTTGCTCAATGGTGTGGTCCGGGAATTGCATCGGCAGAACGTACGGTTGATGATCGAGCGACAACAGGGCGCCGATACTTTGCTATGACGGACTGTATACCCTTGTCGGGGAAGAGCGTACTGACGACCATGACAAGCAATTGACACGGAAGTAGCATTGCGAAGGAAGCAACGATGTCAACAGATGAAACATATTTGACCAAAGAGGGCGAATCCGAGCTTCGTAAGGAATTGCAGGAGCTGGTCGAGCGCCGGCGACCGGCGCTTGCGCAGAAGCTCAAGGACGCTGTGGCGCAGGGCGACTTGAAAGAAAACGCGGATTATCACGATGCCAAGGAGCAACTTGGGTTCATAGAAGGGCGCGTGCAGCATATTGAGGCGATATTGCGCAATGCGACTGTGGTTGACAACGCGGGCCCCAGCGACGAAGTGCGAATCGGCTCAGTTGTAGTTATCCGCGAAGACGGTACCGGCGAAGAGGAAGAGTATAGAATCGTGGGCAGCGCCGAGGCCAATCCCCGCGAACGAAAGATTTCTCAGAAGAGTCCAATCGGCTCGGCTTTGCTGGGCAAAACACGAGGTAGGAAGGTCAATGTCAAGACCCCGGACGGCCTTGTCAAATTCAAGATCTTAGACATACGCTAGATGGCGGCTGCGCCTCCAAAAGGCGCGCTTGCTTAGCGCCGCGCCGCAAGTCGCGGCATCGTCGAGTCGGAAACCCGCGTTGCACTTGGCAATCACGAATATGGCATGAAGTTGCCGGTACCGCCGAAGGGATCGTCTTCGTCGTCTTCCGGACGTTGGCCTGCCGCGGCCCGTCGAGAATCTGGTTTGGCGGGATCGAACTGTCCGACGGCTGGCGGGGGTGGAAGCGTCGATGGCATCTGCTCTGACGACGCGTAATCCATATTGCTGTAATCAATGAAAGGATTCTCGGCCGCCGGGGCCGCGCTGGTAGCGGGGTTGCCAACTTGCTGGCCTTGCTTCTGCCAGGCCAGGATTTCGAGCTGCAAATTATCAATGCCGCTGTTTGGCGCGCCTCCGCCATAGTTGCAGACTACGTTTTTGATCTCTGCCTGTAACTGAATCGAATAGGTATCGACGACGAGTGTGGCGCCCGAAGTCGCCGCAACAATGTCAGCAGCCGGGTCCTTGACCCGATTGCCGACGGCTGCGATCAAAGCAGGATCGCTGATGGCGGCGGGCGCGGCGAATACTTTGGTGAGTGTCTCCTGTGATGCCATATCGAATCCCCAGAATTCGATAGCCTGCAATTCGTTGCCTACCCTGGTAGCCGTTGAGATTCCGCACTCGCCCAGGAACTGATTGCCCTGTTCCGGACCGAGCTCTATAGCAAAGGATTCATCGTAGTTCTGGCCCTTGACATAGGTGGAGACGGTATGCAAAACCGGCACGCCGAGTTGTGGATGAACGACACCGCTCTTTTCTGTCTCTTCTTCAGGCCACTGCGGAGCCGGCGTCGCCGACGGCGAAGCCTGGGGCTTGCTACGGGCGCGCGGGGCGACTTGGGCCGCCGATCCTGCAGCGTTGCGCGCGGCGCGGCGCTCACCGGATGAATCACTCGAACCGCCGGGAACGACGCTCCGCCAAGCAATCACTAGCACTGGCGCAGCAATCGCGACAGCGGCCAGGGCAAGGACAATCTGCAGGCCGCTGGCAATCAAGCCCGGATCCGCGGGCGCGATGGCGCCGGTTAGATTGTCGAAGCCAGCAATCTCTTCTAATGAGGCAATTGCCTCGCGTTCACTGGCGCTTATGTTTGTGTTGCGCCCCAGGCGCGCGACAACCGATTGCGGGTTCGGTATCTTTTCCAGAGCGATAAGCGCATTAGCGTCATCATAGTGGATTTCCTGGGAATGCCCGACCGCCACCATCCGCACCCACTGGTCGATCGCGCCCTGGCTCATATGTCGTGGCGCTGCGCCGGTGAACTCAGCCGGGAACACGACGTATGCGGCGGCCATGCCCAGCACCATGCCTATCAAGACGGTCGCGACGGTGCTGCGTTTCGGCGCAGAGTCGCTGAACTTGCTATTGCCGAAGACACCGGACACATTGCTCCGCAAGCTTCCCGGGAAGCCGCCGCCGTCAGCAGCCGAAGACGATCCCATGGAAATGCCTTCGTTGTCTACTGATTGAGATTCATTTGAATTGCGATCTCGAAAACTCATATCTTCCGACCCTTCAAGTCGACACTGGGCAAACCGAGGCAACACTCATTGAAGCATGACGAAGACAGCCATAACGTCTCATTTTCTATTCTATTATTCAGTATACAGAGGGTTGAGATTTAATGCAAAGCGCGCAGCGCCTTTATTATCAGGCGCTGCGTTCCCGCTGGCCGGGTTCTGCGGCCGCCGCTGGTACCTTGTCGAGATTCTTGGGCAGATTCCAGGTCGAGTACTCGCAATCGGGAAAGCGGCTGCATCCATAGAAGAGGCGTCGTCTTCCCTTTTTGGCTCGCCGTTCGACCAGTTCCCCGCCTTTGAGAACCCCGCATTCAGGACAGAGCAAACCGGTGCGTTCCAGGAATTGTTCGGTGTGACGGCATTCTGGATAGTTGGAGCATCCGATGAATTTGCCCCAGCGCCCGTACTTGATTATCAGATCACCGCTTTCGCACTTGGGGCAATTGCGCCCGACAAACTCTTGCTGGATCTGCTTGGGCATATTGGCGCGGGCGTTTACCAGCCGTTGCTCGAAGGGAACATAGAAATCTCCGAGCATGGGACGCCAGTCGGACTTGCCTTCCGAAATGTCGTCGAGATGATCTTCCATTCTGGCTGTGAACGAGTAGTCCATTTCTTCGCTGAAGTACTCCGACAAAAGATCGCTGACAACAGTGCCGGTCTCTGTGGGCACCAGGCGCTTTTCTTCTTTGTTGACATAGTCGCGACTCTGGATAATAGTCACGGTCGGCGCATAGGTGCTCGGTCGACCGATGCCGTGTTCCTCCAGCTTTTGAATCAGTGTGGCTTCGGTGTAGCGCGGTGGAGGCTGGGTAAAATGCTGTTCGGGGGAAAGGCGTCGCAGGTCCAGCCATTCATTCTTTTGCAACTCCGGGAACAATTGCCGCTCGGATCCCACCGTTCGGCGTTCCTCATCGCGGCTGTCTTCGTGCAGCGCAAGAAAACCTGCGAACTTCAATGTACGGCCTGATGCGCGGAAAAGGTAGCGCAGATTGTCCGCCTGCAGCCCCGCCTTGATATCGAGTCGAATGGTGTCATAAACCGCATTAGACATCTGACTGGCGACGAAGCGCTCCCAAATCAGCTTGTACATCCGAAACTGATCCTTGCCGAGGTGCGGCCGCATGTCGGCAGGAGTTCGCGTGACGCTGGTAGGGCGCACAGCCTCGTGCGCCTCTTGCGCGCCTCGCGATCTTGTCTTGTATTTCGGGGCTTGCTTGGGCGTATAGGCTTCGCCAAAAGTTTTGTGAATGTAGTTGCGGGTTTCGGTTTGCGCTTGTTGCGAGACTTGTACGCTGTCCGTTCGCATATAGGTTATGAGACCGACGGGGCTGCCTTGACCTATAGCGATGCCTTCGTATAGCTGCTGGGCGAGTTGCATGGTACGCCGAGCGCTGTAATTCAACCTTCGGGAAGCATCCTGTTGCAAGGTACTTGTAGTGAAAGGCGCGTTGGGCTTGCGTTGGCGGGTCCCGCGTATGACGTCCTCAACTCTGTACAAGCTGTTTTCCAGCACTTCCAGGTGTGGGCGGACCGCGGCTTCGCTATCAAATACCGGATCTTCGCCATCGACTTTGAGCAAGCGCGCCTCGAAGCCGTCCTGCCTGCCGTTGGGATTCTGCTTGGACAACAAGGCGTCGACCGTCCAGTATTCTGTTGCTACAAAGGCTTGTATCTCCTTCTCCCGCTCAACGACCAGGCGAAGCGCGATACTTTGCACGCGACCGGCCGACAAGCGATTGCGCACTTTGTCCCAGAGCAATTCGGTAATGTTGTAGCCAACCAGCCGATCCAGTATACGGCGAGCCTGCTGGGCATTAACCAGATCCATATTGATATCGCGCGGGTGGGCAAAGGCGTCGGCGACGGCGCTGTCGGTAATCTCGTGGAACACGACTCGCTTTACGCCGGAGGCCGGCATATCCGCCGCGGCGACCAGGTGCCAGGCGATGGCTTCGCCTTCACGGTCGGGGTCTGTCGCCAAAAAGATCTCCTCCGCGTTCTTGGCAGCTTGTTTCAACTCTTTGACGATGTCACGCTTGTCGTTGGGCACGCGGTATTTCGGTTCGAACTCGTTCTCGATCTCCACTGAAAGCTGGGATTTGAGCAGATCCCGAACATGTCCTTTGGAAGACATGACCGTGTAGCCCTGGCCAAGAAAGCCGCCTATGCTACGCGCTTTTGCGGGGGACTCTACAATGACCAATTTGCCAATGCGATTGCGAGACGATTTCTTGCGGGATTTCGAGGATTTTTTGGACTTCGGCTTCGCCTTCCTGGCCGGTTTATCCAGTTTTTCCGGCTTGGGAACATTGGCATGGGCCTCCGTCTGGCCCATCCGAAAGAGCGTCGTACCGCATTCAGGGCAAGATCCTTTGCTGCCGGGTGTGCCTGTTCTGGTGTATACAGCTTCTGGATCCCGCATGTCGCGCTTGGCTCTGCATTTGACGCAGTATGCCTGGAAACTTTGAACCTTGTCCTCGCTCATATCGATTCCTTCAATGGTTGCACAGACTCTTGACCAGGTTAAAGGTACTCTTCGCTGCCGTTTTCTTTCAGATAGTCCACGACTTGCTTTACGTCCTGCGTGCGATCTTTGTGGCAGATCAACAGCACATCGTCCGTATCGACAACGACAATGTCTTCGACGCCGATAGCCACCGTCAGCCGATCGCTGTAGACCAAGGTGTCGCGCGTATCGAGGATCACGCGATTGTCGGTGGCATCGCCCTTGATACAGTTGCCAAAACTGTCCTGCGGCAAAATATGATACAAAGACGACCAACTGCCAATATCGCTCCAACCGATGTCGACGGGAATTACGGCTATGTTCTCGGCTTTTTCCATGATCGCCACATCTATGGACAGCTTGGGCATCGTATCCCAAATGCCTTCCAGTTTCTGTTGGTAATCCGGCGCGCTAAAGGCGGACTGAAGATAGGTACACATCGCGTATATGGCCGGCTGAAACTGTTCGAATGCGCGCATGGCACTGCTGACTTTCCAAATGAACATGCCGGAATTCCAACTGTAACGTCCTGAAGCAAGAAACTGTGTGGCGCGAACGATATCCGGTTTTTCGGTGAAACGCTCCGATTGATAGACCGTGAAGTTATCAACCTCCGTGATGGGCGGACCTTGCTGAATGTAGCCGTAACCCGTTGCCGGATGCAAGGGCGTGATTCCCAATGTAACAATTCTTCCGTCTTGGGCGATCTGCCTGGCTGCCTCCAGGACGCGGCGGAACTTGTCGGGATCGGCAATATGATGATCGGCTGTCAAGATCGCGACAATTGCCTCTGGATCGCGCGCTTCTATGGTTGCCAGAGCCAGGGCAAGCGCGGGCGCGGTGTTCTTCGCATAAGGTTCGATAATGAAATTCGCAGCCGGAATATGGGGAACTTCACCTCGCAATTCCTCGGCGTAGTCCTGGCCGGTAACAACAAAAATGTCTTCGGGCGCAAAGAGACCGGAGATCCGCTCGACACTGGTCCGAAACATGGAGTGATCTTCGATGATGGGCAGCATCTGTTTCGGCACTTTCGCGCGACTCATAGGCCAAAGGCGCGTGCCGTGTCCGCCGGCGGCGATAAGCGCGTAGAAGTTCTCCACAAAGACCTGCTTTCCTTATCTTGGCTAGCGCGCACGGCAGTATTGCATAGGACCTGCTGTCTCGGCAAGCCCCTTTAATTCCAGCATTGTCAGAGAGCTGGAGACCGTCGCTGTTGACAAATTAGTCTGGCGCACGATGACATCTATATGGATGGGATCGGCGCCGAGCTGCCGCATTATCAAGGATTCCGTATCGTTTTCCGGATGAACTTTTTCGGTTTCAATCCGCGCCTGCGTATGTAAGTGGGTCATGTTCAGCTCTTGGAGAACATCGCTGACGCGCATCACCAGCTTGGCGCCATCTTGAATCAAGGCGTTGGACCCGCGCCCTGTTTTGCTGAAGATATTATGCGGCATCGCAAAGACATCCCGCCCCTGGTCAATAGCATGGCTGACCGTGTTCATCGCGCCACTCTTTTCCGGCGCTTCCGCGACCAGGACGCCGAGAGACATGCCGCTGATGATACGGTTGCGCTGAGGGAAATTCTTGCCAAGCGGCGCCATGCCGATTGGCATCTCTGTGATGAGGGCTCCGTTAGAAGTGATTTGCTCTGCCAACTCCGTATTATCAGCGGGATAAACGCGGTCAATTCCCGTCGCCATAACGGCGATGGTGCGCCCGTCGTCCAGCGCGCCGCGGTGCGCGGCGGTGTCAATTCCATGTGCCAGGCCGGATACGATCGTGACATCATGCTGCGCCAAGTTCTGCGAAACTGTCCGCGCCGCATCCCATCCGTATTTGCTCGGCTTCCGTGTGCCGACGACCGCGATCGCTTTGGCGTCGGCTTCAGTAAGCTGTCCCCGGACGTACAGAACGATCGGACGATCGGCGATCTCGCGCAGGAGGCGCGGATATGCTGGATCATCGAAACTGACGATATGCGCGCCACATTGCCAAACTTTGTCCAACTCGCGTGGCAGATCGATCGCTCGGCGTCCAGCGACAAACTGACGCAACAGTTTCTGCGGCAAGTCCAGGCGCAGCAGGCGGTCATCAGGTTCGTGCCAAAGCTCGCGCGCGGAGGGAATACGAGCCAGCAACATCGCGATCTTCGCGTTGCCAAACTGAGGGATCAGGTGCAAACCCAACCAGTATTGCTGTTTTTCGATTTCTTGCATGAGGGACCGTTGCTGTTTCGTCGGCGCCAACAGCATATCAGCAAGCGATTTTTTTTGTCAAGTTTGGAATGACATCACTCGTCAGCAAACAATCCGTCTGGCAAAACCATGGTGATGACTTCGTTTTCGAAGTCGATAGACAGGATCGTTTCCTGATGCGCCGGCAAAAGGACGTCGCCGTGAACTTCGCTTTGCACCACGTAGACGTCGTTGGCGCCGGTCTGCAAGACTTCCTTAACGACGCCTATCGTTCGCTCGCCATCTCGCACCGACATGCCGACAAGTTGAGAGATATAATATTCGCCAGGATTCAACGGAATCGCGTCCTTCATCGCTATGAAGACCATTTTCCCCCGAAGCCGATCGGCCTCATCGCGGCTGCGGTATCCATCGAGCGTAAGCAAGGCATAGGCTTTGTGGTAGCGGACCTTTTGCAGCTCGACCTCGGTGAGATTGCTGTCATCGGCGGATCTGCCGATATATACCGATTTCAATGTCGCCAAATGCTCGGGAAAGTCGGTGAGGAGGCGCATTCGCAATTCGCCGCGTACACCGTGGGGACGCAATATCTCGCCAACGACAAGATGCTGCGGGCCTGCGGGCTTGATACTTTGGACGGCCTTATTCGATTTCAAGGATGACCCGACGGCTGCGCCGGTCGCGTCCTTCTTCGTGGCTCGGCACGGCACGCAGAAGCGCGCGTATCGCATTGGCTACTCGGCCGCTGCGCCCGATCACGCGGCCCATATCGTCTGCGGCGACGGATAATTCCAGGACGACCGTGCGTCCGCTGTCCCGCCGCGACAATTTGACTTGTTCAGGATTGTTAACAAGGTTTTCCGCGATGTATTGGACAAGTTCTTCTTCAGCCATTCTGGATCGGTCCATTGACATTAGCTGTCTTCGCCCGCGGTCTCTTCACTGGCGAGCCGAGCGGCTTCACGCGCCTTGATCTTGCTTTCGCCATCGCCGGGCGCCGGGTAATTCGTTTTCGGGCTTGGCAATTCCGTCTGCTTGCTTTGCGCTTCTTCCACAAGATCTGCCAATGACTCACCGGCCCGCAGGCGCTGGAAGCGCTCCCAGGTACCGGTGTGATCCAGCAGGCGGCGCACGGCGTCGCTCGGCTGGGCGCCGACGCTGAGCCAATACAGCGCGCGATCTTCGGCGATAACCTCGGTGGCCGGGCGTGTACGCGGGTTGTAGTAGCCAATGTTTTCCAGATAGCTGCCGTTGCGCGCCTTGCGCTGGTCCGTAACGACGATGCGATACGTAGGTTGCCGTTTCAAGCCTTGACGGCGCAAGCGAATCCTTACCATTTGATCGTCTCCTGTCGACCGGCCTACAAGTTCAAGCCGGGTATATGAGGAACTTTTCCTCTGCTTAGTTGATTCATTAGTTTGCTCATTTGCCGAAACTGCTTCAGCAAATCATTAACATCCCGCACCTCGACGCCGCTGCCGCCGGCGATCCTGCGCTTGCGGCTGGCCTTGAGAATACGCGGATGCTGTCGTTCCTTCGGCGTCATTGAATTGATGATCGCCTCAACTTTCCTGATGCGTTTTTCGATGTCCTGGTCGTCAAATTCCGCTTGCATCTGCAGTTTGGACATGCCAGGTATCATGCCCATAACTTTGCCCAGCGGACCCATTCGCCGGATCTTCTGCAATTGATCGAGGAAGTCCTGCAATGTGAACTCATTCTTGATGATCTTGTCTTGCAGGAGCTGCGCTTCTTCTTCCTCATAAACGGATTCTGTCTTCTCGATCAGCGACATGATATCGCCCATGCCAAGGATGCGTTGGGCGATGCGATCGGGATGGAATAACTCGAGCGTGTCCGCGCTTACTTTTTCTCCCGTCCCCATGTACTTAATGGGTACGCCGGTCACCGCCCGCATGGAAAGCGCCGCGCCACCGCGAGCGTCGCCGTCGACCTTGGTCAAAACCAGACCCGTGATGCCGAGCCGCTCGTTGAAGCCGCGCGCGATATTTACCGCTTCCTGCCCGGTCATGGCGTCGGCGACCAACAGAATCTCCGCCGGGCTGGCGATGCGCTTGATATCTTCAAGCTCAGCCATCAAGTTGTCGTCGATCTGTAAACGACCGGCAGTGTCGATGATGACGATGTCGACGCCGGTGTCCTTAGCTGTTTTGATTCCGCGCTTGACAATCGCCGGCGGCTTGTCGCTGGTTCCTTCTTCATAATA
>JAPOOU010000296.1 GCA_026713245.1 Chloroflexota bacterium | reverse complement strand
CGACGCCGTGATTGGCGGCCGCATTTAGACGATGCCGATAACCAGAAGATAGAGGAAGACCCAGGTTGTCACCCAAAGCAGGGCATCAATCCGATCGAGAACCCCGCCGTGTCCGGGGAAAAGATTCAATCCTTCAACGAAACTGTCTTTGACGCGGAATGTTCGCTTAAGCGCCGACTCAAACAAGTCGCCGCTTACGGCGATGAAGGGACCGGCAACGATCATCGGAATCAAGGTCGGCTCGAAAGCGCCGGCAACGATCAGGATGCCAAATGCCGGGATCCAGGCGCCGAGGATGCCGCCGATGGCGCCCTCGACCGTCTTGTTGGGGGAGATCAGCGGCGCCAGCTTGGTTTTGCCGAAAAACCGCCCGACGACATAGGCGAAACTATCGGTGCCCCAGGTGATGGCGAATACCACGAATAGCCACATCAAGCCGTCCGGTTGCATGTTGCGCAGGCTGAGCAAGAATGCAGTCGGAAAGGAAATATAGATGATGCCACATAATGTTGTTCCGACTTGGGCCAGCGCAAGTACGAAGCCAGTTGGTCGGCGATATATCTCGAGAAGAAGTGTCAGGACGATGCAGGCGGCCAGCGCAATCTGCCACAGCCAGTCGTGGCTAAAATAGAAACCCAGCGCGATTGCGATACCGGTAGGGATGCCGGTCAGCGAACTGCCTTGCATCCTGGTGTCCTTTTCCATGACGTAGAATTCCAGCATGCCGATGCACATGACCGGCAAAGTGAAAGACAGGAATATGAAACCACCAAAAAGGGACGCCGCGACCGCTACCGGGAGGAAGACACTTGCCGTGATGATTCGCAAGCGCAAATTCGCGGCTTGCGTTGTACTGACAGCAGTCCTGTCACTCATGATGACAAAACTCTCAACGAGCCAAACGTCGTGGTTAATACTGAGTTTATTGTAGCATTTGTTGTCAAGATTTTGACGTTGAATGCCCATTCTTTTGTAGGTATTCGCTAACTTGAGCTCGTATAGCATTCATAGTCTGTCCTATCGTCCCAGTTTGATAGCAGTTAGCGCATGGCATATAATCTGATGGGCTGCGCGAACTGCGTGTTACTTGACTGGCAGGTCCCAATTGAACGCGGCGGCCGCAGAACGATGGCGAGAGCAATGACAGAAGATCTTATTGGCAAGGCAGTCAACGGATACGAGATCTTGCGCCAGGTCGGATACGGCGGCATGGCCACGGTATTCCTGGCGCGTCAGCAATCCATGAACCGCAATGTGGCGCTCAAGTTTCTGCCTAGCAACTTCATCCAGGACGATATGTACTTGCAGCGCTTCGAGCGCGAAGTCAAAATCGTCGCGCAATTGGAACACCGCAATATCGTGCCTGTTTACGACTATGGCGAGCATGAGGGGCAGCCCTATATCGTCATGCGCTATATGTCGTCGGGATCGGTCGAAGAGCTCTTGAACAAGGGCAAAATCCCCATAACGCGCGTATTGGGCATTGCTGAGCAGATCGCTTCCGCGCTCGACTATGCCCACCAAAACGGCATACTGCATCGCGATCTCAAGCCCAGCAACATCTTGCTTGACGACGGCGGAGGCGCCTTCATTACTGATTTTGGGATCGCGCGTATCCTGGGTGAGAGCAGCAGCACGCTCACGACACAAGGCGTCGTCGGAACGCCCAGTTATATGTCCCCGGAGCAAGCGCGCGGCGAGGGGCTCGACGGCCGCAGCGACATATATTCGCTGGGCGTCATGCTCTTCGAGATGGTCTGCGGACGCCGGCCATTTGAGAACGACACGCCCTATGGCATCGTGGTCATGCATGTAACTACGCCACCGCCGCCGCTGCGCGATATTGAAACGGACGTTTCGGCCGCGGTTGATAAAGTCATACTGCGCGCCCTGAGCAAACAAGCTGATCAACGACCGGCCACGGCTAGCGCGCTGGCTGCCGCCTTGCGCAAGGCGGTAGATCACCCGGAGCGCGACACGGATACCGAACCGAGTATGCCGCCAGTCGACGGCGCGGCGTCGATGCCGAGCCTGGCGTCTGACATTGACCAGCCGTTGCCGGCGGGCTTGTCCAATGGGCTGGCGGAGGCAGCGGAGGCGCCGCCCGTTAAGCGAGCGGCCTTTGCGGGAGGGGCGCGGCCGGGGCGCGGACCCGCGGGCATGTTGAAGGGCATCGTGGCGGGCAGCGCTGTCGGATGCGCGCTGTTGGGGCTCCTGCTCGGGCTGGGCGTCTTGCTGCTCGCCGCTATGTCCGGCGGCTTTGGAACCGTCGGGGAGGAGAGCCCGGCGTCAGCGCCGGTTCGCGTCATTACAGCGACCGCTGGACAGGCGTCGGCTGCCAGTCCGGTGGCGTCCGCCACTTTTGATTCTGGGCTGGATCGTGCCGGGCAAACGCGGGAGGCGTGGAAGGCTGCTGCTGCGGCGACAATCGAAGCAGATGCGGCTGCGCGCGCGCAACCTGCGCCCACATCCGCGCAGCTTGACCAAGCGATCGGCGCTCCAAACGGGCTTCGGTTAAACGCTGCGCTGGACGGCGTCGCCGGCAAGCTCGTATATTTCGGCAAGCGCCCGGCAGACGACGGCGACGAAGCGTCCTTCGAGATCGTGACGAAGGACCTGGCGACCTGGCGGGACATGTATCTGACCTTGGACATCGCGGACAGCACGTATCCGCAGCCTTCGCCAGACGGGCGCTGGGTTGCTTTTCAGTCCGACAGGGACGGCGACTTCGAGGTCTTTGTAACGAACGTTTTGGGCGGCCAACTGCGCCAGGTCACCCGCAATACTGTCTGGGATCGTTTGCCAGCCTGGTCGCCGGACAGCGAATGGATCGTATATTCGTCGGATGTCCGCGGCGATCAAACCTTTGACTTGTACCGGGCGCGGCCGGACGGCAGCGACGCGCAGCTTGTCTATAGCGATGGTCGGCGCAACAGCCATGCGCGCTTCAGCCCGGACGGCGAACTGCTCGTGTTTACTTCGGGAGCAGGCGCCCGAGACGCCACTACCTGGGAGATTCGACTATTGGACCTGCGCAGCAACGAAAGCCGTCTCCTCACCGAAAACCAGTACCGCGACGCCTCCCCCAGTTTCAGCCCGGACGGCAAACGCATCTTGTACGTGTCTGTCGTCGGCGGCAGCCGCGTTGTCGCGAGCATGACCGTAGACGGCAGGGATCGCGAATTGCTCTACACGGGATCCGGCATCGCCTGGGCGGCGAATTACAGCCCTGACGGCAGATTCATCGTCGTGACAGCAACATCCGACGGCGAAGATCAACTGTACTTGATGACTGCTGACGGCGGCAATTTGCAGCAAATCACAAGTTCGGGCGGCGCCTTCGCGTCCTGGATTCCTCCCCTAATGCCCTGATGACAAATCAGAAGGACGCGGCAGGCAATAGCATGGGATAGCGGCGGCGCTTCTGACCAGCAGCGCAGCCAGCATAGGGATTCAAGACACTTACGTTGACGCGCAATTGACGATATAATGGTTACATTCGGTAACAACCTTGGCGTTGCCCGCGATGTAAAGGGCAAATAAAAAACAGCCGTCCGGCGCGCGACCGGCGAAGCGGTAGTGCCGCGCTCGCATGATACAGTCAAGCCTTCTCGTCGCACGAGCGGCGCGGTTTATAAAATAGTAGATCGCCCAGGCCAAAACGATTCTTGCAGACTCCCGCCCTGAATCGCGATATCCAAGCTGTTGAGTGAGATTAGTGTTATTCGTGATTGGCTCAAGGAAACGGAAAGTGATCTATGTTTGACGAAATTGTGGATGAAGCGACGCAAAAAATGAAATCGACGTTGTCGGTTTTCCGCGAAGAATTGAGCAAGATGCGCAGCGGCCGCGCGAGTACGGCATTGGTTGATCGAATGATGGTCGAATATTACGGACAAGACACCGAACTGCGTCAATTAGCGAGCATTTCGACGCCGGAGGCGATGCTGATCTTGATCCGCCCTTATGACAAGTCTGCGGTAAAGAGCATCGAGAGGGCGATACAAATGTCGGATATCGGGGTTAATCCCAACGTCGATGGCGAGAATATCCGGCTCAATATGCCCGCGCTAACGATGGAGCGGCGCAAGGAATTGGTGAAGTTCCTCAATCGCCGGATGGAAGACACGCGCGTTGCCATTCGCAATATCCGGCGTTCGGCCAATAGTGATTTGCAAGAATTTGAGAAAGAAAAGTTGATATCGGAAGACGAACGCAAACGCGGTGAGGTCGAAGTTCAGAAGTTGACTGATTCTTATGTCAAACAGATCGATCAGCTTGGCGCGGATAAAGAAAAGGATATCATGGCGGTCTGAGGTTTGCGGATGCCACTTGTTGCGCGACGGGGCCGCGCGCTGCAGGAATTAAGGAATCGTCGCCGCAAGGGTGTAAAGAAATAGAATCGCAGCCGCTCGGCGGTCGCGTAGACACCGACCTTCGGAGGCGAAAAGGACAGCAGCGCGAACTCAGAAACGCGATCGCCCTTCGCACTCGCGGAGTGCGGCTGATTAGAATAGGATGAGCGACTGCTAGAACAGAGGGAAGCCAGAACTGATTCATGGTTGTAATCACGAGCGAAGAGTCGCAAACGAAATTCGAATTGCCTGAGCTGGTCAAGGTACCGGCGCACGTGGCGATCATCATGGATGGCAACGGACGTTGGGCAAAGCAACGTGGCCTGCCGCGTTCGGAAGGGCACCGCCAGGGAACCGAAAACTTGCGCCGCATCATCCGCGCGGCGGTAGAATTCGGGGTCAAGATCATGACCATTTATGCCTTTTCAACCGAGAACTGGTCGCGTCCGCGCCGCGAAGTCAGGTTGTTGATGCGTATCCTGGAGATGGTAATCGACCGCGAATTGCGCGAGTTGCGCGATGAGGGCGTTCAAATCCGACACATTGGCGAATTGCAGGGCATTGAACCGCGGCTGGCGCGCAAGGTTGTCGAGGCTTGTCACTACACGCGCGACAACAAGCGCCTGATCCTCAACGTCGCCTTTAATTATGGCGGCCGCGATGAAATTGTCCACGCGGTACAGAATATCGTCCGCGATGGCATCGCCGCAGAGCGTATCACCGAGCAAACGATTAGCGACTATATATACACCAGTGACCTGCCTGATCCGGATCTCATAATACGAACCAGCGGCGAATTCCGTTTGAGCAACTTTCTCATCTGGCAGGGCGCTTATAGCGAGATTTATACCACGCCGACTTATTGGCCAGACTTTGACCGGAAACATTTTCATGCGGCCTTGCTCGAATATGGCCGACGTCAGCGCCGTTTCGGCAAGACTGACGAGCAAATCGACGCTGAGTATGGCGAAACTGTTGATCGATATGCCTGAGGCGAGCCTTGAAACGTAAACGTCTCGGCCGCACCGAATTGATGCTGCCCGTCATTGGGTTGGGAACGGCGTTTACCGGCATACCCACTCAGCATCAGACACTGAGCGAATACCTGCAGGGTGGCAATCAGGTTGACGAAGAACTGGGCGTCAAGACGCTGGTCGACGCGCTTGATGCTGGTTACCGGTTTATCGATACCGCAGCGCTTTATGGACGCGCGACAAGTGAAGTGATGATCGGCAAGGCGCTGCGTCAGCGGCCGCAATTGCGCGATGAGGTGATTGTCACCACAAAGGCGGGACGGACATACGAGGGATTCGACTTCAGCTTCGACGGCATTCTCAAGAGTGTCTATGCGAGCCTCGAGCGCATGGGTCTGGATCGCATGGAACTGGTCTACATTCACGATCCGATGGACTTCCCAATGGAAGACGTTTTATCCGATCGCGGCGCCTTGGGCGCGTTGCGTCACTTGCAGGATCAAGGCGTGATCAGGTTTGTCGGGACGGCGGCAAACGATCCCGCGACCAATCTGCCATACATCAGCAGCGGTGAATTCGACGCCGCAGTCATCGCCGATTCCTGGAGCTTGATCAACTTAACGGCCGAACGGGGTATTTTTGACGCGGCCCAAAGGCATGATGTTGGGCTGGTCGTGGCTACGGCGCTAGAGCGGGGCCTGCTGGTAACCGGTCCCGTTGTGGGCGCGGAGTATCTTAATCGCTATTTCTCGCCGGCCTGCCTCGATCAGGTCGGTAAGATCCAGCGTTTATGCGAGAGCTATTCCATCCCAATGATCGCAGCCGCATTGCAATGGTGCGCAAGGCATCCCCAAGTTACATCCACGATTCCAGGAGCGCGCATATCGGAAGAAGCGTCAGCGAGCTTCGCCGCCGCGCAGATCGACATACCCGACGCATTTTGGCCCGAGTTGCAGAAATTGGTCAAACACTTTGACACCGTGACCGGCAATTAGTCGGCGCGCGCTGTCAGGAAAGCGCCCCTTCCAATTCCCGGGCGCGCCTGATGTCGGCGAAGCCCATGCCTTGGCGCAGCAAGAGAAGGAAGCCGAGCAGCGTTGCTGGCGCCCAGATCACGAGATGTACGACGACCGCATAGCTTGCCGCAATCGCGGCGTTTGCGCCAATGGCGACAAGAATGGTACTTACGACGAATTCGTAAACGCCAACTTGTCCGGGGGCGGCTGAAATAACGCCGGCCAGATTGACGGCGCCGATGACGAGCAGCGCGACTGTGAAGCTGAGGTCCAGCCCAAAGGCAAACATGACAATCCAATAGACGGCGGCTTCTATCGCCCAGGTGACATAGCTGCTGATGACAGCGCCCAGCAGCAAAGTCGGCGTACGCAGACCGGCCAGGCCGGCGGTCATGTCGTCGCCGACTTGATTGATCAAGGTCGCCAGTCGATCGGGAAGGATTCGACTGACCGAGCCCATAAGGCTGCGCATAAGCGCCGGCTTGGCCGCGAGGAGAAAAAACACCGCGACCGCGCCAACGAAGAGCGGGGCCGAGATGCTGACAATTGCCCCGACTTCGGCTGACTGGATATCGATGAACAGCAGGCTAAACATGATAAAGGACAACATAACCACGCCATCAAAGGCGCGTTCTACCAAGACGGTGGCGGTCGCGCTGGCAAGCGGCACGTCATGATTGCGCCGCAGCAAATAAATTCGTAGCGCTTCACCGGCGCGCAGGGGATATACGCCGTTGCCCATATAGCAGATGGTGACCAGTTCCGCCAGGGCACGCAGAGGAATCAAGCGCACAGCGCGCAACAGGTATTGCCAGCGCAAAGCGATGACAGTCAGAGCGATGAAATATGTCGGGACAGCGAGCAGGAGCAGTTGGACCTTGACCGTCCGTATGCCGCTCCAGAATTGTTCCGCTTTTAGATCGCGAAAAGCCAGGTAGAGGAAGACGACGCTTATGATGATGCCGCTAGTTGTGGCGAGGCGTTTGCTGCCCTTCTTCATCGGCGTCCAATCTGCAGGTCGACCGGTCTACAAACGCTGAACAATATCAGAGCCGCGAAGGTCTTGAAAGACCCACGTCCAAAATCAAGCAAGCCGTCGGGGCAGCAACCGGCCCACATGGCAGGCCAATGCAGCTTACTCGATGGGAGGTTGCTCCCTGTCTCGCAGACTTTCGCGCCTATGTACGCAAGCCGCGTCGCTCATGTGACGAGCAGGCTTTCGATTCTTGGTGAGCCCGGAAGACCTTTTCGCTGCCGCCGAGCGGCTGTGCGAGCTTCCAATTGCTCAGATCAGCACCAATTCTCTGGCGTCTTCACGGCGGAGGATCTCTGAAGGGGGATTGTAAGGCAGACCAAAGGTCTCGGCGACAGCCGGATGCGTGCATTGTCCATCGAATGTATTAAGCCCTTTCAGCAGCGCGGCATTCGTCCGCAGGGCGGTAGCGAGTCCCAGATCCGCTATTTTCACGGCATAGGGCAGGGTGGCGTTCGACAGCGCCAGGCTCGAGGTGCGTGGTACCGCGCCGGGCATATTGGCAACGCCATAGTGCAGGACGCCATCCAGGACAAAGGTCGGCTGACTATGCGTGGTTAGGCGTGTGGTCTCGACGCAGCCGCCCTGGTCGACCGCTACATCGACGATCACGCTGCCTGCGGGCATGGTCGGCAGCATGTCGCGGGTGACAAGCATAGGCGCGCGGGCGCCAGTGATCAGTACGGATCCGATTAGCGCGTCGGCAGTGCGAATCGCAGCGGCGATATTGCCGCTGTTGGAGTACAGGGTATTCAGGTTTCCATCCAGCACATCTTCGAGATAGCGCAGGCGATCCAGATTAATGTCCAACAGGGTGACGTTGGCGCCCATGCCCAGGGCGATTTTTGCCGCGTTGGCGCCGACAGTTCCCGCGCCCAGGATGACCACGTGCGCGGAGGCGACGCCAGGCACGCCGCCCATCAACAAGCCGCGCCCGCCCTTGTGCCTTTCCAGGTAGTGCGAGACAACCTGCGCCGCCATGCGTCCGGCCACTTCACTCATCGGTTCCAACAGGGGCAAACGATCCGACGCGTCTTCGACGGTTTCATAGGCGATTCCTGTTACGCCGCTTTGCAACATCGCATGCGTGAGCTCCGACTCGGCAGCGAGATGAAGATATGTGAACAAGACCAGGTCCGGGCGCAAGTGCGGATACTCGCTTGGCTGTGGTTCTTTTACTTTGATCACCATGTCCGCTCGTGACCAAAGGCTCGCGGCGGAATCGAGTATCGTCGCTCCGGCGTCAAAGTATTCGTCGTCCGTAAATCCGCTACCGGCGCCGGCTTGCGATTCGACCAAAACCCGGTGCCCGCGCCTGACGAACTCGCGCACGCCCGCGGGCGGCAGGGACACACGGTGCTCGTCCGCCTTGATTTCCGTTGGGATTCCGATGTCCATGGGGGCTCTCCTGTGCAATTGCCTTATTCATATTGTACAGGATGTAGGAAAACTGTCTACTGATTTGATACAGATTGCCCAAGTTTCCTCCTATTTCTTATTGAAGAGCGGTCAGTTCTTTGGTCGTGCGAGATTTCGTTTTTATCAGCACATTTTACGGTTGTTTTCGGGCGACCCAAGGGTCGCGTAGACACTGACCGCTGGTCGCCCCTACAATTTCCAGACTTTGATGGTCCTTGTAGGGGCAGCCTTGGCTGCCCCGTTGCATTTGTGACCTGTCGTGTTGGAATTTCCCCGGTTTTGTGGACGGTCAAGTTGTCTTACAAAACAGCGTACGGATTAGGATGGAAGGGGGCTAGATGCTGAAGTGTTCGTATTCGTTGTCGGCCGGGATGCCCCAGACCGACCAGAAGTCTCCCGTGGGGGGGCACATGATGGCGGCGCCACAGCTCTCGACGTGCATCGGCGGTGCGGGACGCGTACAGATAGCGACCTCATCGCGTGTCAATGACACGAGGTCATCAAGCTCAATCCGGTCTTTCGACAATAACTCACGGGCGCGTCGTAGTCGCTTCTCCGAGCTATCCCGCGATTCCGGGAGGCGCTCTCTCGCGACGTCAAGGTTCTGCTGGATCAAGCAGTGATTGGTATGGGTAATCGTCTCATCGCCGAGGGCATGAACAAAATGCGAGGTCGACATGGCTTCGACCTCGTAAGCAGCGCCGTCCCCGTCCATCAGCAGGTAATTGTGCGCGCCGGCCAATTTGGCTTCGGTAACGCATGCAAGCGCATCGTCGAGATTGTCTTGCTGCAAGACCTTGCGCACGACAAAGGGCCAGGTGACGCCTATCTGACCGTCTGTCGCCATCAAATTGTTGATGCCAACGGCGATGCCCGCGCTATTCATGCCAATCATGCCGACGCAGCCGGTGATGGTGAAGGCGAGAAATTCGGGAGCGCCGTCCGGCGCGCCGCGAAGCAAAATGACATAGGGAGTAGCGGAAGCGTGCATATCCCAGGTTTGGCCGAAAAAGGCTTGCTGCGTCGCGCTGCGGCAGTTGGGCACCAGGAAGGCGGTGCAGTTGTCGGATGCCAGCGGCGGCGCGGCGGGGACTGTGACGCCGCCCAGGTTGTAAAGCACATCAATGAAATCGGTGAAACCATTGTTGATGACCAGTTCCGCCAGGCTTAGCCCGGTGGCGTCGGCCATGCCAGCCAACTCTTCCATCAGGTCCGGCGCGTAGGTCTGATGTTCGACGACGCAAGCCTCCGCCAGGGCGATTACGGCCTCGCGCGAAAGTCTGTGTCCGGTCCAGTTAGGATCTTGGCAGAGGCGAACGCGGTCTTCGGTGAACATGTGGATTTCGTCGTAGAAGCGCTTTCCATGCTGCCGGCCCATGTTGTACGCGCTGCCCGAGATTTCGACGACCCGTATTCGATTCATGATCCGCCCCGAAGCTATCTGACTGGTTACTTCAATTGTGCTACATTTTGTCCATTTCCGCACGGACCGTATTCAAGAGGCTTTCGGCGCGGATCTGCGCCAGAGTGTAGCAGGGACCGCCCAGTTGATCGGCAAGGCGCTGCGCCAGGCCCTGGTCGAAGGCGACGTGCTCCATATTGATCGTCACGGTGCGGATCTCGGCTTCGTGGATTTTGCGCGCGACCGAATGCGCTTCTTCCTGCGGCGAAATGGAATCGCTGATTGATACGTTGCCGGCGCCGTCGGTGAGCAAGATCATCATCGGCATGACATCGGGATTCAGGTTTTTCTCGCGCATGACCGCTTCGTATGTCATCAGCAGGCCGGCGGAAAGGGGCGTTTTGCCGCCGACGGGAATGTCCGACATGGCTTGCTTGGCCAGCACAACAGAATTGGTAGGCGGTAATACCAGCGAGGCGCGGTCCTTTTGAAAGACTACCAGTCCGACGCGGTCGCGGCGCTGGTAGGCATCGGTCAATAGCGACATGATGGCCCCTTTTGTGGCCTGCATGCGCTCGGATACCGCCATGCTCCAGGAAGCGTCGACCGTGAACATGATCAAATTTGCCGCTTTGCGGACGCGGACTTTTTCCTGCAAGTCGGTTTTGCGCAGCGCATACGCCATGCCGGTTTCTTGCTTTTGCTCCACGCGTTCGACTTGAAAGGGAGCGGCGGCGCGCAAGGTAGCGTCAAAGGCGATGTCGCGCGGTTTCTCGCTCGCTTGCTTGGCGCGGACATAGCGCCCGCGTTTGCGATCGGTACGCGTGGTTGACCGTCGCCCGGATTGCCGGCGCGTCATGCGATCCAATTGCGTATTGAGCTTGCGCGTTTCGAATTCGGCTTTGGATTCGATTTGCTGACCGCCTTCCCACCAGCGAGCGTCCGATGACGGGAAAACGTCCTGTGGCGCGGCCTCGGTCTGGCCTAGCTCTTGTTCTTGCGGCTCGCCTTCGCTGCTTACGGGGTCACTTTTTTTTTACTTTGGGCGGCTTGCTCGTCGCTCTGGTCGGTGAACTCGCCGGCTTCTTCGCCTTCGGCGATTTCTTGTCGTTTGTCATCGACGGAGGCTTCAACCGCGTTGAGGTCGGCTTGGGCGTCGCTGAAGGGACCGCGTTTGAGGCGGTGCGGAATCGTCAGGCGGATCGCCAAGGTGATATCGCGATCGTTGATGGCAGTGCGGCCCTCGTAGGCGGCGTGCGCGCGCGCGGTTTTCAAGATCACCAGATCGGCGCGGTGGCCGTCAACGCGCAGATCGCTGGTGATGCTGGCGATGACGCGCAGATCGCTGGTGGTATGGGTCACATCGTCTATGATCTCGCGGGCGGAGGCGATTCGCTGCGACAATTGTTGGTCGACCGGCTCCCATTCGGCTTTGAAGTCGAGCGGATCGTTCTCGTAGGCGATATGTCGTTCCAGGATTTCGATGCGCTCTGCCGCGTCCTTGATACCTGTGACGTCAACCGAAAGCGCAAAACGATCGAGCAGTTGCGGCCGCAGATCGCCCTCTTCCGGGTTCATGGTGCCGACCAGAATGAAACGTGCCGGGTGGCTGAAACTGATGCCTTCTCTTTCCACGATATTGACGCCCATGGCCGCGCTATCGAGCAAAAGGTCGACGATATGATCGTCGAGCAAGTTTATCTCGTCGACGTAAAGTATGCCTCGGTTGGCGTTGGCGAGAACGCCGGTTTCGAAGTGGCGCTCGCCGAATTGGATGGCTTTTTCGATATCGAGCGTGCCAACCACGCGGTCTTCGGTGGCGCTAACAGGCAAATCGACGAAGCTGATGCGCCGACTGGCGACCGGGATCTCGTCCGCTTCCTGGTATTTTTGCCGCGCAAAATCTGACCATGATTCCGGGCGAAGCGGATCGTCACTGAAAGGCGAATCGGAAATCACGCTGATTTGGGGCAAAAGCGCCGCCAGCGCGCGCGCAGCGGTCGATTTGCCCGTGCCGCGTTCGCCGCGAATCAAGACGCCTCCAATGCGCATGTCAACAGCGTTAAGGATAAGCGCGAGCTTCATCAAATCTTGTGCGACTATTGCAGTGAAGGGATAAACGGGCGGTCTATTGCTCATTGCGAATGTCCGGTCCTTGTCAATAGCGATAAACTGAATGCGTCATTATACGTTACGGGATAGGCGCTGACAATTGTTAGCTTGCGTGTAGTGGAACTGCCGTCTCGCTCACGCTCCGGCGTCAGTAGCTGTCGCTGGCGACGGCGCGGCTGGCGTTACGGTGGGCGACGCGGCATCTGTGGCGGTGGGG
This sequence comes from Chloroflexota bacterium, assembly GCA_026713245.1. Classification (GTDB taxonomy): domain Bacteria; phylum Chloroflexota; class Anaerolineae; order Aggregatilineales; family Phototrophicaceae; genus UBA6055. The sequence goes on along the minus strand of JAPOOU010000296.1, from coordinate 18,338 downwards.
GACAATGTAGGTTCCGGCGTCCGGGTTGGAGTCGCTGACGGCAAAGGCGGCAGATCAGAGATCACGGTCAAAGCTGTCGGATCAAAGCCGACGCAGAAAAAGTCGCTGAGCCTGCCCCAGCCGCTTTCTCCACTGGCAAGCTCGATGAGCATCCAATCTCGCGATTCCGTGATTCCCAGGACCAGAACCGGCACATTGCCTAGCGCAAGTTTGCCTCGGTGGTATAGTCTGTCTGGACCGGCGAACAGGGTCAGGTCGCGCCGGGGGGCGCATTCGGGGTCGGCAGTTTTGACGCTGATACGGCCTTCAATACGTGTTCCAATCTCGTTCTGAAGGGAGAGAATCAGGTCAAAGTCCGTTTCGGGTACGCCGCGCAAGACCAGTTTGCGGGTCCCTTCGCCCGGGTCTTCTTCGGACATAATGCTAAATTGCGACGGAAAGCCCAGGTCGCTCGCCACGGCGCCTTCAACTCGCCAGGATACAAGCAATTCTTCCTCTACCTTGCGGAACATTCGCTGGCGATCGGCTTCAAAATACGTGATTGTCACTGGTTGATAAACGTCTAGTTGTCGCTTCTCTATATCGGTTGCTTCGCCCGCTACAGCGATCAAAGCGATTTCAATCGGATCGGCGAAGTCGGCGGTAGACAGAGCAAAAGAGCTGGCGTCGGCATCTAATTCCGCAATCGCCACGCGATCAATTTCGATTACAAAGCGCTCTGCGAAGCCGGCCTGCCATGTCAACTCCACAGGTGTGCCACGCGCCACCTGTGATGCCGAAATCGCGAAAGAACTTATGTCGGGCGGCGCTGGGCGCGCCAGCAAGGCAAAAAGCGTCATCGCGAAGGCGGCAATCAGTACGACAGCGGCGCCAATACGACGGGCGGACAATCGCGGCTTGACGAGGACGCTCGCCGGGATCGCCGCCAGATAGGCGCAGTCGTTGTCGGCTTGTACAAGCAGCGCAAAGGGAATTTTGCGAGACTTTCCAAGCAAGGGACGGCTGCGCGCGGCAACGCGACAAGTAACGATCCCGCGCTGACCGGCGGCAAGCTGAACGGCGCGTTCCATTAGCTCGATATCAAGCTTGCCTTCCGGATCTTGCGCGCTGACCGCGAGTCGCAGGCCTTCGTTGCCTTGATTAAGCATGAAAATCTGCAAGGACTTGCTGTCCCGAACGAGCGCCGGCGCCACCGCCAGGCTCAAGCCGCCAAAACCGCGCAGCCTGACCAGTAGCCCAACGAGCATGTCTGAATCATCGTCATCAGACGCGCGAATGGCGATTGTTGCGTGGTAGTCCCCCGGCTTGACGTCGGCGCGGCGCGGGGGCGCCAGGCTCAGTACAATAAAGGCCGTATCATCAATGTCAAGCCGCGCTGAAGATTGGCTCAGCTTCGCCCAGTTCTTGGGCAGGCCGTCGACGCTAATCGTAACCGGAATCTCCTTGTCGCCCCGGTTGGTAATGGCGATTTCCACGGAACTGCTGGATGCCGGGTAAACGTCAAGGACGGATTTTTCCAGGTCGACGTGAAACGAGGATTTTATCGGCCGCGTATTCTCGCCAATGGAAGTCATGGGCAGTGTTGGTTGGCTGTCGCTCGGGTAGAATAGGATCTTCGTCTTGCCAAGCGCGAGGCTGGTAACTTCTCGCATGGGCCGCGGCAAGCTGTCTCGGACATGGGATCCCGCCAGCATGATTCCGGCCAAGGCGTCAAGATTGATTATATGGACCACGCCATCCAGCAGTTGCAGCCGAAAATGTCGGTCGGATATCGACGGGTCATCAACGACGATCGCATTGTCGGCGGCACGGCCGACGGTTGTCACTTCGTTTGATAAACGATAGCTATTGACTGCCCCTGCGGGCTCGTGGACGTCGAGTCGACCATACGTGGCCATGCTCAGCTCCCGTGAAATCTAGCGACGAGTAAGCCAACCGGGTGGATCGTATTGTAGCCAGGAGTCTATGAGCGGCAAAGTGGCAGACCGGCGCGTAGAACAATCGCAGGTCTCAGCTTGTCCTCCGCCGGCGATTGGGCTAGGGTAGGTCGGCGCCGTTAAGAATGAGAGTCAGGCGAGACAGTGACCGACAAGATCATCTGCGTGACCCCCAACGCCGCTCTGGATCGCACGCTGGTTGTTCCAGATTTTGCCGTGGGACATATTTCGCGCATCAAGGGCGGCGTTGTCGTGCCGGGCGGCAAGGGACTCAACATGACGCGTGCTGTGAAGATTCTCGGCGGTGATGCCCTGTCGATGGGTTTGCTGGGCGGGCATACCGGGCGCATGGTGGCGGCGATGGCGCAGGAAGCGGGTTACGAGGCGGAATGGACCTGGTTCGATGGCGAAACAAGAACCTGCACTATTATTGCGGACGCGAATGGTGTTTCAACTGTCATCAATGAATCCGGACAGGTCGCGAGCGCTGATTGGCGCGCCTTGGTGGACGATGTCTGTGGAGTCGCGGAAAGCCAGAGCGTGAGCGCGATCTGTTTTTGCGGCAGCGTGCCGGAAGGCGCGCCGGCGGATGCCCCGGCAGATGCTATAGAGCGCCTGAAGGCCTTGGGCAAGCGCGTCTGGATCGATAGCAGCGGCCGGGCGCTCTCGAACGCGATCGCGGCTAGGCCCTTCGCCATCAAAGTGAACGCGGAGGAACTGGCGGCTGCGATGCAATTCGATGCGCAAAGGCGAAGGGAGCTCATTGATGCCGCCACGGCCTTGCTTAACGATGGCATCCAGATTGTTGTTGCGTCGCTTGGGGCGGAAGGCGCGCTGCTGTTCGCCAAGGACGTATACCTGAAGGCGACGCCGCCGCGCATCCAACCGGTTGACCCTATCGCCAGCGGGGATTGTCTTCACGCCGGCATCGTGACTGCGTTGGCGCGCGGCGAACGCTATGACGAGGCAATCCGCAGCGGGGTAGCCGCCGGCGCTGTCAATGCCTTATATGCCGGCGGGGCGCGGTTCGCTTACAGCCACTATATGGAGATACTGTCGGAAACGCGCGTGGAAAACCTGTCCCGTCAAGCGCCCAATAAATTTACAAATTCTTAAAAGTTTTCATATACATTTCTTATGCGCAATGCATATGATTGCCAGCGTGCTTACCTTGGATGCATTGCAATGTGAGGCGCTCTCTCTACCAAGCGCCATTTTCGACAGCGAACACGGACAGCATAGACATTTTTCGGTAAGAGTGAGAAAGGTCATTGCGTATGATCAGTGTGCATAACATCACCAAACGCTATGGCGCGATTGAAGCGCTGCGCGGGGTGAGTTTTTCTATTGAACCAGGAGAAATCGTCGGCCTTCTCGGACCAAATGGCGCGGGAAAATCAACCGCGATCAAGATCATCACCGGGTTCCTTCATCCCGACGACGGCTGGGTTGAAATCGACGGCAAAGGCGTCCTGAGCGATTTGCGCGCGGTTCAAGCCAGGATCGGTTATCTGTCGGAGAATACACCCTTGTATCCCGAGTTATCGGTGCAGGGCTACTTGATGATGATCGCCGATTTGCGCGGCGTGCCTCCCGCGCAGACACTCGCCTTACTGTCTGAAGCCATCTACGGCACGGGCTTGCAAGACTACCTGACGCGCCCGATATCTTCGCTTAGCAAGGGCTTGCGGCAAAGAGTTGGTTTGGCCCAGGCGATCTTGCACAAACCCAGCTTCTTGATTCTTGACGAGCCGACGGTTGGCCTGGATCCGACGCAGATCGTCGAGATTCGCGCCTTGATCAAGGAATTGGCGCAGGAAAGCAGCATATTGTTTTCGTCGCATATCCTTTCGGATGTCGAAGCGATTTGCGATCGCGTCATCATCATTATCAATGGCCAGGTAAAGGCGGACCAAAACTTGCGCCAACTGCGCATGAGCAACGACGCTACGCTGGTGCTGCAAACGGATGCCGAGGGCATTCAGGCGACGCTGGGGAATATTGAAGGCGTTAGCCGGGTAAATGCGGTCCGCTCGGGTGACGGTTTTCCCGCATATCGCGTCACCAGCAATCTGGAAGTCACCCCGGCTATCTACGCGCTCGCGCGCGCCAAGGACTGGTCAGTCCGGGAGATTCGCCGTGACGATATCACGCTCGAGTCCTTTTTCAATCAACTGGCGAGCACGGCATAGGAGGGGCGCGATGAATAAGATTGTCTCGATTGCCAAGAAGGAACTCAAACTCTATTTTGGCTCGCCCATGGCCCTCATCTTTGTCGGGGTCTTCCTGGTCTTGACGCTCTTCGTTTTCTTCTGGGTAGATTCGTTTTTTGCGCGCGGCATCGCTGATGTCCGCGCCCTATTTGAATGGATGCCGCTGCTGATGATCTTGCTGGTTGCGGCACTGACCATGCATCAATGGAGTCGTGAAGAAGACAGCGGCAACTTGCAGGTATTGCTTACCATGCCGGTGCGATTGGTCGAACTGGTCGCGGGCAAATTCTTGTCGGCGCTGTCGCTGGTTGCGGTGGCGCTGGCCCTTACCTTGTTCTTGCCTTTCACGGTTGCCAGCCTGGGCAATCTCGACTGGGGACCGGTTATCGGCGGATATCTGGCGACGCTGTTGCTGGCGTCGAGCTATATCGCGATCGGGCTTTTTCTGTCTTCGAGAACGGACAATCAACTGGTGGCGCTTATCGGCACTGTCGTGGTTTGCGGTCTGTTTCAGGCCATTGGCTCTCCCGCTATCACCGACTTGCTTGGGGCGAGCGCGGGCGACATCTTGCGCTTGTTTGGCGCCGGCAGCCGCTTTGAAAGCATTGAACGCGGGGTCATTGACCTACGCGACCTGGTCTACTACGCGTCGCTGACTTTGTTCTTCCTGGCTGCCAACATCTTGTCCCTGGAAAGCAAGCGCTGGAGCAGTGGGGAGCAACTACGACTTCGCCGATCGAACGGCAGGATCGCTCTGGCTTTAGTTGGCGCCAATCTGCTGGCATTCAACCTGTTGATCGCTCCGGCCGGCGCGGCGCGGCTGGATCTCACTCAGCACAGGGAATACAGCCTGTCCGAGGTAACTAGGCTCTTGCTGGAAGGACTGCAGGAACCGCTCCTGATTCGCGGGTATTTCAGCGAAGAGAGCCATCCTTTGTTGGCGCCGCTGGTCCCGCGCATCAAGGATACCTTGCGCGAATTTGAGCTGGCTGCGAACGGCCAACTGGAACTGGCCTTCGTCGATCCGCTGGCTCATCCGGAATTGGAGCGCGAAGCGAACCAGATTTACGGCGTCCGACCGACGCCGCTGCAAGTCAACGACCGCGGCGGCGTTTCCCTGGTCAATGTTTATTTTGACCTGCTGATCGCTTACGGAGACCAGACCGCGACGCTCAACTTCTCAGATCTGGTCGAGATTGTGGACTCGCCCTTTGGCGTCAATGTGCGCTTGCGCAACCTGGAATACGATCTGACCAGCAATATTCAGCGCGTTGTCTACGGTTTCCAAAGCCTGGAGGCTGTGCTCGCATCATTAGATCAACCGGCTGCTCTGACCTTGTATCTGACGTCGGCCACCTTGCCGCCGTCCATGCAAGAGCTCAGCGGGACCATCGAGGAAGTTGCCGAGGACATCACGGGCGCCAACCCGGACAAAGCCAGTTTCGAGATCGTCGATCTGTCTGCCCCTGATGCCGGCATCAGCGAAGCAGACCTCGCCGAACGATATCAGATCCAGCCGGTGGCGACGAGTTTCTTCGCTGTTGAGACTTTTTTCCTGCACCTGGTTGTGGAGACCGGGGACGGATTCCAGGTGATCTTCCCCTCAGGCGAGTTAAGCCAGGCCGAGATCCGCAACGCCATTGAAGCGGCCTTGAAGCGCTCGTCCTCCGGGTTTCTAAAAGTGATCGGTTTGTGGACGCCGTCGGGGCAAGCGATTGACCAATTCGGACGTCAAATGCCGAACCTGCAGCAGTATGCGATCCTGGAAGACAGCTTGCGCGAATCCTATGAAGTGCGCCGACTGACGCTTGATGACGGAAAGATCCCCGGCGATATTGACGTGCTGATTTTGATCGCGCCTCACAGCTTGACGGATTTGCAGCGCTACGCCATCGACCAGTACATCATGCGCGGCGGTTCGGTTATCGCCGCCGCCGGGCACTACCGCCTCGGCATTGACCCCATAGCGGGTACGCTGATGCTGGACGTCAATGAAAATGGCATTGCCGAAATGCTGCGCAGCTATGGCATCGACATAGGCGAAAGTCTGGTGATGGATCAACAGAATGCGCCATTCCCGATGCAGACGCAGCGCGACCTGGGTGACATGGTCGTCACCGAAGTGCAGGCTTTGGACTATCCATTCTTTATCGACGTCCGGCCTGACGGTCTCAATGCTGATAGCAGCATCGTCAACAGCTTGCCCTTTGTCACCATGAACTGGGCGTCTCCGGTCCTGGTCGAGGCGTCTCAACTCGCCAATGCCGGTTCCAGCGAACTGATTCGCTCGAGTCCCGGGTCCTGGGAAACCAGCGCCAGCAACTTGCAGCCCGATCTGGAGTTGTTCCCCGAATTGGGCTTCATGATTGGGACCGACCAGAAACCCTTCCCGCTGGCGGTCTTGGTGGAAGGCTCATTCGAGAGCTTTTTCCTCGGCAAGGATTCGCCTTTCGAAATCGAAGACGGGAACGAGATCGCGGCGGAGGGAGAGACCGGCGAGCAGGCTGCAATCGGTTTGGTCGAGCGCTCGCCCGGCAATACGCGCTTGATCGTCTTGGGCAGTTCGGAATTCATCAACGACAACGTGTACCAGATATCGCTGAACTTTGGCGGCGACCGTTTCGCCAGCAATTTGCAGCTATTTGCGAACGCCATTGACTGGCTGACCGAAGATCTTTCCCTGGCCTCTATTCGCAGCCGGGGCAGCGTGACGCGCATCTTGCCGCCGATACCGGACGAGCAGCAGAACCAGTGGGTGCTGATCAACTACGCCGTGGCGCTGATCGGTCTGGTTTTGATCGGCGTGTTCTGGCAAATGCAACGCCGCGCCGAAGAACCTGTCGCGCTGATCGCGCCGGCCGACGCAATAGTTGACGGTCAAAATGAGGGCGCCAGCACCGCCGAAGGAGGCGCATAATGCTGAACCGAAGCAATATCTTGCTCGCAGCGACGCTCGTTGTTCAGATCGTTTTGCTGGCAATTTCGGTTGCTGCAAGAACGGGCCGGGATGACCGGGCTGTGCAGCCCCTTTTGCCGGGATTCAGAGCCGCCGATGTCTTGGAGCTGGTAATCGCCGATGATCTTGACAATTCATTGCGGATCATGCGAAGCGATGACGGCTGGGCGCTGCCCCACGCCGACGACTTCCCGGTGAAGAGCGACAAAGCCGAAGAACTGCTGGGCAGCATCGCGGGATTGGATACCAGTCGGCTTGTCGCAAGCAACCCGGCGAACTTCCCGCGGCTCGAAGTGGCTGAGGATGGATTCCGCCGCAAACTGAGCATCGCCGTCGGCGACGAAGCGACTGTGCTCTATCTCGGCGGCAGCGCCGGCGCCGATACGGTTTACACGCGCCTTGAAGGCGAAAACCGAGCCTATCTGGGTGCGGGTCTCAGCGCTTGGGAAGCCCCGACTCAGGTATCCGGGTGGATCGACGCCAGCTATGTCAGTGTGCCGCAAGAAGACCTGATCAGGATCAAGGTGTCCAATGCGAAAGGGAGTCTTGAGTTCGCGCCTGATGGCGGGACCTGGCGTTATCTCGGCTTGCCAGAAGGCGAATCCTTTGAAGACACGATGATGCCGAGCATACTGCGCAATGCCTCGTCGGTTCGCATGGTTGAGCCGCTCGGCCGGACCTTGCTGGACGAATACGGCCTGGCCGAACCTGCGGTCACAGTTGAAGTCGAGTTCCGGCAGGTTGTCGAGGTTGAAGAGGAGAGCGCCGAAGACGCTTCGGAAAGCGGAGAGAACGAAGCTGATGACAGCGAAGATACAGTGTCATACACAACCGAAAGCTACACGCTATCCTTCGGCGCGCAACGTGACGACGGCAACATCGTCTTGAAATCTTCAACATCGGATTACTATGTGACTGTCCTCGCGTACGCGCTGGACGCCTTCAGCGACTTGAGTCACGCGGATCTTGTGCGGATGAGCGAGGAAGAGACGGAGAGCGCGGCCGAGGACGCGGGAGGATAAGTCGAGGCGCTATTTTTCTGGCGGCCTAGACAGCCGCTCGTCGCTTGCGCGACGCGGTGTATTAAGAAAGGGGGCTGTTCCTAAACAGGTTCAGCCTCTCGACTTTCTTGTTTTGGGCTTATTCGTTCCCTCGTTATTTGGTTTTTGGGCTCGTATAATGCAGCGCGTTACTTCCAGCTATCGCGGATAGCAAGGAGCGTCATGGCGAATCCCCTGAATTTCCAGCAGGTCATTCTAAAGCTGCATGAATATTGGGCGGCGCAGGACTGCGTCATCTGGGAGCCGTATAACGTGCAAGTGGGGGCGGGCACCGGCAATCCCGCGACGACTCTGCGCGTATTGGGTCCTGAGCCCTGGCGCGTGGCTTATGTCGAGCCGAGCGTCCGCCCCGATGATGGCCGCTTCGGCGAGAATCCCAATCGGATGCAGAAATACTATCAGTATCAAGTCATCCTGAAGCCGGATCCGGGCAATCCCCAAGAGCTTTACCTGGCGTCGTTGGCGGCGCTGGGCATCAAAGAGCGGGAACACGATATTCGCTTTGTCGAAGACAACTGGGAATCGCCCGCTCTCGGCGCCTGGGGGCTGGGCTGGGAGGTATGGCTGGACGGCCAGGAGATCACGCAATTCACGTATTTCCAGCAAGCGGGGGGCATGACGCTTGATCCGGTAAGCGTGGAAATCACCTATGGGATCGAGCGAATAGTTTTGGCGTTGCAGGGGAAGGACTCGGCCTGGGAGATCGATTGGTTGGACGGCGTGAACTACGGCGACATGATGTTCAACGAAGAGGTCGAGCACTGCCGCTATTATTTTGATGTCGCCGATGTAAGCGCGCTCAAGCAGGTCTACGACACTTATGAACGCGAGTATTCACACGCGCTGGAAGGCGACGCCTTGATCAGCGCCTACGATTACGTGCTCAAGTGCAGCCATCTCTTCAACGTCCTGGATACTCGCGGCGCTATAGGCGTCACCGAGCGCGCGAACTATTTCCGCCGTATGCGCGAAATGACCCGGACAATCGCCACGGAGTTCGTTCAAAAGCGGGAGTCTATGGGCTATCCACTGATGAAAATGGCGCACAAATGGAAAGCGCCCCCGGCTCAGGTAGCCGGCAACATGCCGGCAGCGCCGACGGCAGCGGCGGATCTGCTGATTGAAATAGGCATGGAGGAAATGCCCGCCGATGATGTGGCGGCAGCGTTGGCGCAGGTTGAAATGGCGGCGCCTTTACTATTCGACAGTTTGCGTCTCGCACGAAATAGCGTAAATGTTTTTACGACTCCTCGCCGAATTGTGATCACAGTTGAACAATTAGCAGCTAAACAGACGGACGAGGAATTCGTGGCCAAAGGTCCGCCGACTTCTCAAGCATACGACGCGGCAGGTAATCCAACTCGCGCCGCTATCGGTTTCGCACGTGGAAAAGGGGTCAATGTCGACGAGCTAGAAGTTTCCGACATAGATGGTGCCAGCTATGTTACCGTAAAGATCGAAAGTGTTGGACGCTCAACGATTGAAGTGTTAGCCGAGAACTTGCCTCCATTTTTGGCCACGCTTAAGTTCGATAGGTCAATGCGCTGGAATGATAGCGGTGTTGAGTTTTCGCGCCCTATACGCTGGATAGTCGCACTATTCGGTGAAACGCAAATTCCGTTCGCTTACGCAGGTGTGGCGAGCGGCACCGCTACGCGAGGCTTGCGTCCTAATGGCTCGCCTACAATCCCGGTTGGCAGTTTGCAGTCGTATTTGAGCATCTGTAAGGAGCAAGGCATATTGTTGGATTGCGAGGAGCGCAAACGCTCAATTCAACATCAGATGGACTATGAATTGGAATTCATACAGGGACAATACAGAACCATGGGTGCGGTGTTTTCAGAAGATGAAACACTGCTCACCGAAGTAGCAAATCTCGTTGAAGCGCCTACCACCTTCCGCGGGGTTTTCGACGAAGTCTTCCTGAATTTACCTGCGGATGTACTGAAGACAGTAATGCGAAAGCATCAACGGTATTTTGCTGTTGAAGACACCGAAGGCGGCTTTCTTTGCTATTTCATCGGCGTGCGCAATGGCGACAGGGAGCATCTGGACAAGGTGATCCATGGCAACGAGCAGGTAATTCGCGCGCGCTTTTCCGACGCAAGTTTCTTTTATCGGGCGGACATCAAGAAGCCGCTGCGAGCGTATCTGCCGCGCCTCGATACCTTGACATTTCAAGCGGAGCTGGGATCCATGCGCGCCAAGAATGACCGAGTAGCGGCGACTATTGTTGATCTGGGCGAACTGCTGGGATTTGCTCGGGAAGATATCGACATTGCGGGACAGGCGGCGCAGATCGCCAAGGCGGATCTGGCGACGAGCATGGTCGTCGAGATGACCTCGCTGCAAGGTATCATGGGACGAGAATACGCTTTGAGAGAAGGCATCAATCCTGCTGTTGCGAGGGCGATTGCCGAGCACTGGCTGCCAGGCGGCGCAGGAAGCCAAATACCGGCCAGCGCTGCCGGGCGTTTACTGTCGCTTGCGGACAAGCTGGATAGCCTGGTTGGTCTCCTGGCTGTCGGCTTGGCGCCGAAATCGACATCGGATCCTTATGGCTTGCGGCGTTCTGCCCTGGGAATATTGCGAATTCTTGTGGAAGGGCGCATCTGCGCGGATTTGCGCCCGGCGATCAAGCGGGTCGGGGAAGCCCAACCGGTCGAGGTTGGCTCGGATATGCGGATGCAAGTGCTTGAATTCCTGACCGGGCGCCTGGACAATTGGCTGAGCGAAAAACTGAGCGTCCCGCGCGATGTCATCAGCGCTGTATTGGCAGAGCAGGCGGCAAATCCTTTTCGCGCGGTACAGGGTATTGAAGAACTCGCGCATTGGGTGGGAAAAACGGATTGGGAATCGATTCTGGATAGCTTCGCCCGTTGCGCGCGCATAACGCGCAATGAGGAGGCGCAGTCCTTTGATCTGAAATTGCTCAAAGAGCCGCAAGAGAGATCGCTGTACGAAGCTTATTCATCAAGCGTCAAGAACCTGGGTGACGCAGACAACATTGATGGATTCCTGGCCCGCTTTCAAGGGATGGTACTGGCGATTACGGATTTCTTTGATCACGTGCTTGTGCATGTCGACGACAGCCGACTTCGCAACAATCGAATTGCGCTGCTTCAGCTAATAAGCAGTATGCAGAGAGGTCGGGCGGACCTCAGCGAATTGGACAACTTCTAGGCTCGTGCCTGGCGGCTTCAATTGCGGGAGGTATTTCGAAACCGTGAATGGCGGACGACTCGCTTGCGTTGGCAAGACAACTGGGCATAATTAACAGCATACCATCGTATAGATCTACCAACCTGGTCGCCTTGCTATAGCATCTCGCGACTGGCAAAGTTATACTCGACGCTTGGTACCTTTTGGGGGCAGTTCGTCCATGTCTACGACGGATGAGATCAAATCACGAATCGACATTGTCAGCTATGTGCAGCGGTTCGTGCCTTCGTTGAAGAAAGCGGGGCGCAACCATAAAGCCTGCTGTCCTTTTCACGCTGAGAAAACGCCCTCTTTTGTGGTCAATCCGGAACGCCAAACCTGGCACTGTTTTGGCGCTTGCTCAGAGGGCGGCGATCTATTCACTTTCGCGCAGAAGATCAACGGCTGGGATTTCAAGGAGGCGCTGCAAGAGCTTGCACAAGAGGCAGGGGTGCGGCTCCGCCAACAGACGCCGCAGCAGCGGACTCGCAGCGATGAATTGGAGCGCCTGCGCGGGCTGCTTGCGAGCGCTGCCGAAATGTATCAGGATCAGCTATTGCACCCCGGGGCGAACGCGGTTTTGGGGTACGTTCGCAACAGGCGTGGCTTGACCCCGGAAACTATCGAAACTTTTCAATTTGGCTACGCGCCCGATAGCTGGAACTTCGTATTGCAGGGCTTGGGCGCTTTGGGCCACAGCGAAGACGAAATCATCGACGCCGGCTTGGCCGTGCGCAACGAAAACGGACGTGTCTACGACCGATTTCGCAATCGCCTGATGATACCGATCCGCGATGAACGCGGCCGGATGGTCGGTTTTGGCGGGCGCGCGATAAGCTCGGACGACAGCGCCAAATACATCAACTCGCCACAAACTGCGCTCTTCGACAAGAGCCGCCTGCTCTTTGGCCTGGACAGCGCCAAAGCGGCCATACGCGAAACGGGCACGGCTGTCGTCGTCGAAGGCTATATGGATGTGATTCAATCCTATCAGGCCGGCTATCGCAACGTGGTGGCGCAAATGGGTACGGCGATGACCGAGGCGCAGATTCGGCGACTGGCGCCGCGTTACGCGCGCAGAATAGTCATGGCGCTGGATGCCGATGAAGCTGGTCAAAGCGCGACGCGCCGCAGTCTGGAGGTGGCGCGACAGACGCTTCAACGGGATTTTGCCGGAAGACTGTCGATCGATATTCGGATTCTGCAAGTGCCGTCCGGGAAGGATCCTGACGATTTCTTGCGAGAATCCCCGGCTGAGTGGGGCGGCCTGGTGGAGTCCGCGCAGGATGTGGCCGACTTCGTCATTGACATGGAGACGGCCGGACTAAGTGGAGACGCGACCCTGCAAGCGAGGCAGCAGCTTGCAAGAGAAGTGCTGCCGATATTGATCGCTTCCGAAGACAATCTGTATCAGCGCGAGAATGTGCAGAAGTTGGCGCGCCGCCTGCGGATAAGCGAACGTGATTTATTGGCTTGGTCCCAGCGCGAACAACCTCAAATGCCAGGCTCTGGCGGCCTGGTCGCGCCTGGAGATATCGCGCCGCCCGAAACGGATGCTGAAACGGAGCTTCCGCCACCGGAATACTGGGACAACGAGGACGATACGGCCCCGCGCGATAATGGCGCAGGGGGGGATTCAGCGCAAACGATACTCTCGACGCAGGTCCGCGCGATCGAACCCTATTGCCTGAGCTTGCTGCTCCGGAACCCCGAGCTGCTGTCCCAGGTCAATCGCAAGCTGCGCGAATTGGCGGGCGACGACGACAACTTGCTCAACGGGCCGCTGTGCGACCTGTGCGTTGAAGATTTCACACGGAGCCAATTCCGCATCTTGATGGCGCATTTGCAGGAGGCGATGTCGCAAGACGAGAAAGAGCCGTTGGACTATATCGGCGCGGCGCTTGCCGGAGAGTTGTATGCCGAGTATCGATCGCTGTTAAGCGAAGACCCGGCGGCGATTCGCTCGCTTTCCCAGGGAACTTACCGGGTGGATCTGCAAGACATTTACAGCCGGAGCGGAGGCGGGCGGATTCAAGGCGATAACCTACAGAATGAGTTGATAAACCGGGCCTTGCGACTGCGATTGGATCGCCTCGAGCACGAACGGGTCGAAATGCAGTATTTGCAGGAAGAAGCGAGTTCTTCTGCCGATCTCGATCAAGCGCACCGGGACCGGCTCAGCCAGAAGATCATGTTGTCGATGACCGCGAAGGCGCGTCTCGATATGGCAGTCACTTGAAGCCTGGAATAGCAGTACAAAAGCGAACCAGGGTCAATTGCAATGTTATACGCATGCGTCGGAGGCACTAACGGGAACAGGATGACTGATGGCAGGTAGAAAAAAGCGTGTGCGACAATACAGCAACTATGAAGATACCGACGAGCGTCGCTTGACTTCGGATACTGATGAAACGACCGGCAGCCTGTCCCGTTCGGACTATGATGATGATATCAGCAGCGGTGAAACGACTGGCGGAGGCGCCTTCGACAATATGCCGCTATCCGATGATCCGGTGCGCATGTATCTCAAGGAAATTGGCCAGGTGCCGCTGCTGGACAGCAATCGCGAAATGTGGCTAAGCGCGCAGATTGCCGCCGAACAGCAACTCGAAGCGCTCCGTGACGAATTGATGAGCCTTGACAACCCGCAACTGGGCAAGCGCGATCCCAATCATTTGGATGTCGAACGTTTTGCCTACCGGAAGCTAAGCGCGAACTGGCAGAAACTGCGCGAAGTCTCCCAACCCTTCGGCGTGGAAATGCCCGATTTTCTCAAAGTGCTATACGAAGTACAGGCGATCATAAGCAACTGGAATATGGAGGAAGAGTCCTACATTCGACATTATCTCATGCAACGCCAATGGGGTCGCGATGACGCCTGGACCGGCGTCGCCCAGGTGCTGTTCGAGATTGTACATGCCTTGTTCCTGTTTCCCATTGAACATCAAATGCATATGCGCCTGCATTTTCACCGTGAGCATGGATTGCCGACCTTCGACGAATTTGACAACTGGATTGAAGATACAATTGACCCGATCGTCTTGGCAAAGCAGCAGCAAGAGCAGGTAGAGAGTCAAGCCGCTTTGGCGATAGAAGATCTTACGCGGGCGAATCTTCGGCTGGTCGTTAGTGTGGCGAAGCGATACGTGGGTCGGGGAATCAGTTTCCTGGATCTGATTCAAGAAGGCAACATTGGTCTGCTGCGCGCAGTCAACAAGTTTGACCATACCAAAGGCTACAAGTTCAGCACCTATGCGACCTGGTGGATCCGGCAAGCGATAAGCCGTGCGATTGCCGATCAGGCGCGTACAATTCGCATTCCCGTGCATATGGTCGAAACCATCAATCGGCTAATGCGCGTACAACGTGACCTGCTGCAAAGCTTGGGCGCGGAACCGACGCCGGAACAAGTCGCGCTGGAAATGGACTTTTTGACCGATGAGGATCGCGAAGCCATCAAGCAGGGGAGGCGTGATGGTGTTGCCCTCGATACCAATTTGAATCGCAAGTTGCGCCGCGCCGCACAGAAAGTGCGCAAGATCATGCGCATCAGCCAAGAGCCGATGAGCCTCGATATGCCAGTGGGTCAGGAAGACAGCAGCCAACTCGGCGACTTCATCCCGGACGACAATTTGCCGGGACCGGTGGACGCCGCCAGTCGCCAATTGCTCAAGGAACAGATACGTTCGGCGCTTGGTGTCTTGAGCCAACGCGAACGGCAAGTCCTGGAAATGCGTTTCGGTTTGCTCGATGGTCAGGACAATACACTTGAAGAAGTTGGCCACTTTTTTGGCGTAACGCGCGAGCGTATCCGTCAGATCGAAGCGAAGGCCCTGCGCAAGCTGCGCCACCCTACGCGCTCTCGTCAATTGCGCGACTACCTGGAAATGTAGCGGTCTCGGCTGTTCCAACCTCGATTTATCTATGAAAATCCAAGAATTGCATGAGTGGGATCTGAGCCCGAAAGATGCCATTGCCCTGCAAAAGAAGCTGGCGGCGCGTCTAGTCAGCGCTAGCCCCCTAGACCTGAATCGAATCCGTAGAGTTGCGGGCGTCGATGTCAGCGTCAAACGCGGACGCACTTGTGCTTGCGTGGTTGTCCTGTCATTTCCCGAATTGGAAATCATAGAGACCGTTTGCTTGCAGCGAGCGACGAGTTATCCCTATATCCCGGGTCTTTTGGCCTTTCGCGAAGGACCGGCGCTGGCCGCTGCTTTCCGTGAACTGCGGAACGAGCCGGATGTCTTCATCTTTGACGGTATGGGACAAATGCACCCGCGCCGCATGGGCATCGCAGCTCATCTGGGTTTATGGCTGGAACGCCCGACAATCGGTTGCGGCAAACGGCATTACATCGGCGAGTATCAGCAGCCCGGCAATCTAAAGGGATGTTCTGAGGTTGTTACCTATCAAGGCGAAGAAGTGGGACTTGTGCTGCGCACGCGGCCGAATGTGAAACCGGTCTACGTATCCGTTGGGCACAAGGCGGATATCGACGGCGCGGTTCATTTGCTGCTGGCCTGTACACCCAGGTTCAGGCTGCCGCTGCCGATTCGAATGGCGCATCGGGCGGCGTCGGAGGCCTGCGCGCCGGGCTGAGCCGAGTCCTGCGCCAAGCCGGCGCCATTCCCCCGCTCAAGACATAAAGTGGGAACATTGCGCTCGGATCTTGTATTTTGGTGGAATAGCGCAAGTGAAGCAGTCCGATATCGGATGCCAGGCGGCCTTTGCGCCGGACACGGAAGGATAGTCATGTACCTGCGACGAGCGATAAGTTATCCATACCGGAACATGCCAAAGATCATAACTATGGTCATTATTCTGGGCATCGCTTTGCTTGCGTTTGCTTCTATGATCGAACGCGGCGGGGAGATGAGAGCTTCCTGGCCGTATGATCACCGCGACGGCCGCACCCTGGTGGATCTAGGCCTTGCAGGGCTTATCCTGGTGTTCCCTGTCTTCATGGCTTGGCTTATGGGCTACGGTTTGGAAGTGATTCGATACGCTGGCGAGGACAGCAAGTCTTTGCCTCCCGTGCATTTCTTTTGGAATTCTGCAATGGGTCTCGTGTTCTGGTTTTCGCGTCTGATCTGGGGCGGGCTTGGCATGCTCATTATAGGTCTCTTGCAAGGGATGGCGCCGCTAGCGGCACGGCATTGGCCAGTCTGGGATCTGGCTCTAATGGCGTTTGTACTGGTCTTCACGTTGGAATCTGTGGCCGCGGCAGCGCGCTGCGCCGCGCTCAGGCGAGCCAGCGCGGCCTTCTTATTCCCGACCAATCTCGCCTTCTTGTTCGAGAACAAGTCGGCATTTGCGGGATTGATCGGTAGACTGGTTTTGCTGAACACGGCCTACGTGATTGTCAACGGCGCGTTTTTGCAGACGCTGCCCTGGATGGAGAGATCGTTGGGGATTGACGTGCACTGGTTCTTCATCGCCGTAATTTGTGTTGGCGTCTTCGTGTTTCTGCTTCAGACCGTGTCGAGTCTGCATCTGATTGGCCAATTTGCCTCCCGCGCTGCGTCTGTTGGAGGTCCTCCAATACTCGGCGAGTTGCGGCAAAAATTCGCGTCAAGCGTCGAGCAACGCCTGGTACAGTTCGAGCGTCTCCTCAATAACCTGGCGCAATGTAAAATCCTCTAGCACAACTTGCCTGCCTCTGGCGCCCATGTCTTGACGCAAGGCTGGATCGCGTATCAGGCGATCGACGGCGGCTGCCAGCGCGTCTATGTCCTTTGGCGGAACCGCAAGTCCGTTTTCGCCCTGGCGCACGATTTCGCGACAGCCGGGCGTATCAGTCGTCACACAGGCCCGGCCGCAAGCGGCCGCTTCGATCAGAACCTTTGGCACGCCCTCGCCGTAAGTTGACGGCAGGCAGACGATATTGGACTCCGCGTAGACTTGCGGCATGTCATCGCGCTTTCCCAGCCACTCGATCAATCCTTCGTCCGCCCAAGCCCGCAAGCGCGCGGCGGGAACATTGAGCGGGCTGGTCGCTTCTTCGTAACCAACCACTCGAAAACGCGCTCTGCCGCGCAGTCGACGCGCGATTTCCACGAACTGGCCGATGCCTTTCTGCCATAGCAGCCTGCCAGCGAATAATACGACGGGCAAGGCATCCAGCGTCTCGCGCTGTGCTGTAAAGACATTTTCATCGACGCCCGAGCCACGGATCAACACGGCTTTTTCGCTCGAAATCATGCCATGTTTGACAAAGAACTGCCGATCGTCGGCATTCTGAAAGATCATGCGGTTGTGGGCGCTTGCCGTGACCGCGCGGAATACGGGGCGGGTAATTTGGCGCAGCAGTGACGCGCGCCGTTCCCTGCTTACGAATACGTAGCCCAGACCGCTCATGGCATGAATGATCGCGGGCTGGCGCGTGAGACGCGCGGCGATCCCGCCATAAAGGACCGGCTTGATGCTAATGTGATGAATCAAATCTGGCTTGAGCCCCGAGTAGAGCCGTCCAAGCGCGCTTATCGTCCGCAATTCAGAGAGCGGATTCATACCGTGCTGACTGAGAGGGATCGGATGCAGGCGCAGGTCCTGGTCACGGATGCGCCCGACCGAGTCGCTATCCTGTACGGATGTAGCAACCTGGACGTCATAACCGCTTTGACGCGCCGCCAACGCCAGGGGCATGCGATGCGACAGAAAAAAACGCGGAATATTCACCACGTACAAGAGCTTGGGCGCGTCACGGGGCATGACTGCGCCTCCACGCGATTGAAACGCGCTGCTGACGCGAGAAAATCACTGTCTTCGCTTTAGCATTGGGCGGCAGAAACCTTAGGAAGAATCGTCGCGCTCTGGAAGCACGATTTCGCTGGTATCATCGACGCCGGAAATGCGATCGCTGAGGGCTTCGACCGGGGCGTGGGGCGCCCTTTGCGCGCCCCCCCCCCCCCAAAACCAACCACCCAAAAACGAAACACCGCAACACGCCCCGGTGCCCACCCCTTTCAAT
>JAPOOU010000194.1 GCA_026713245.1 Chloroflexota bacterium | reverse complement strand
TCCCCGACCGCGCCGGAAGGGGGGGAAAAAGCCGCTGACGCCGCAGCGGGTCGAGGGCGAGACGATGCTGCCGAGGGTCTCGGTGCCGATGGCGAAGCCGACCAAGCCGGCGGCGGTTGCCGCGCCCGGTCCGGCCGATGAGCCGCTGCTGCCCTCGCCCCCATGCCAGGGGTTGCGCGTCATGCCGCCGTACCAGACATCGCCGTTGGCCAGGGCGCCCAGGGTCAGCTTGGCGATGAGCACAGCGCCGGCTTCTTCCAGGCGCCGCACGACGGTGGCGTCAAGATCGATGACCTGGTCCTTGTAAGGCGCCGCGCCCCATTGCGTCGGGTAGCCGCGCGTGGCGAGCAGGTCCTTGGCGCCCCAGGGCAGGCCGTGCAGGGGACCGCGGTAGAGGCCGCGCGCGATCTCGGCGTCGGCGCGCTTCGCCTGGGCGATGGCGAGGTCTTCGGTATAGGCGGCGACGCACTTGAGCCGCGGATCGTAGCGCTTGAGCCGCGCCAGGTACATTTCGGTCAGCTCGAGAGACGTGACCTGGCGGCTACGGATGAGCTCGGCCAGGCGCGTGACGGGATAGAATGCGACGTCTTCGAGATCGGCGGGGCGGGCTGCCGGCGGTCCCGCGCTCATGGCGTAGGTACGCGGGACGGGCGCGGGAGCGGGATCGGCGACATTGACATTGAAGTTGAGCGCCATGGGCACGCTGTTGTCGAGGTCGGCGGCGCGGATGGCGGCGTATTGCTGGCGGCGGCCATTGACGATTTCGAGCATCTGAGCCAGTTGGTCGGGACTGAAGTCGAGGTCGAGCAGGGTTTGGGCGGCGGCGATGTGCTCGGGTGTTATGGGGTTTTCGGGTTCGGTCATGGGTGGATCCTTGGGCTTGGGATTTTGGGCGAGTGTACCACAGGTTTTTTTTCGCCGCAGAGGGCGCGTAGACACAGAGGCGGAGGTTTGGTTTTCGTTAGCGGATTGTCCGTATTGTCCGATTTTCGGACATAGAAAATGTTTTTTCGGACAATAGGCCCCTTTTCGGACAAAGTTTGGCGGTTTCGGCGAGCGTCAACGGTTTGCAATAGGTTAGCCGAACTGGGCATCCGGAGCGGATGCCGGGCGCGAGATATGAGATTGTTAAGTCGGCGTGTTGAGATCAGGGTAGCATAGGTGGGGTGTGAATGGGCGACTATATGTTCGCGGTTTTGACACCCTCAGCCCAAAGCCCTCTCCCATAAAGGGAGAGGGGCTTTTTTCGTCGCGAGGCCTGAGGTTGGTAGGGCGCGGGCTTGGGTATGAGGTGGCGTGGGTTGGCTGTGGCGTGGCGACTATATGGTCGCGGATACGTGGTTTGAATGTTGGCTTTACAATGAATTCTCGAAGCTTCTGCGTTGCCCAAATGCGAAATTGTGTGCCGCGAATGGAGTTTACTCGGTAGCCTACCGAGATAATCATATCGAGGTTGTAGTGGGCTATCTCTCTTGAAACCTGGCGCCCGCCTTCATTTTGAACTCGTAAATAATCCTTTCTAGTTGGATCTGGATATAATTCTCCTGATTCGTAGATGTTCTTGATGTGAATGCCAATGTTTTGCGGCGTAACTTTGAATAGCTCCGCCAAGTCTCGTTGGCTGAGCCAGAGGGTCTCATCGTGGTGCAGTACTTCAACGCGGGTTTCACCGTCTTCAGTCTCGTATAGCAGTATCTGGTTGTCGTTCATTTGGCCGCCTTCGATGTGATCATTTGTCGTTCCTTGGTTCCACGACTGTTGAGCGCATCAATGATGCGCTTGCGCCGCTGTGAGCTACGTGAACTAAACGCTATTCTAACAATGCATCTTGCTCATGCAAGGAGCGGATTTGTTGATTCGCCACAGAGGCGCAGAGGGGCGTATGCGGTTGGCGAGGCGCGGGCTTGGGATTCAGGGTAGCGTGGGTTGGCTGTGGGGTGGTCGCGTGATCTAATCCCGTCCTGAATCCTTCAATGTAGATTTGGGACCAAAAACAAAAGCGCCGCTCTGTTCATACGGTCTGACCGACAGTAAATGACGAACATTCGCAAACTTGGCTAATCTGTCTTGCCCAGTTCCTCTATGAATGTAGACATTGAATCGCAGAGTTCATCTCGGGTGGGGCGAGTCCTCTCGTCGATCAATTCTTGACAAGCGTTTCGTACGGCATCATTTACTGAGTTGCCACCATACCGTCCGCGCCCATTGGCTGTGATTGTATATCCACCACTTGAAGGACGAGGTGAAATGGTTACAGTGTTCGCATCATCTGAAACTTTTAGCTCGCAGTCGCCAGCGCCGTCTATCTGGAATGTTTCGCCGCCATACTCATACTTTGCCACGTTGATTAGCTCCTGATTTGAATAGTTGAAGTCGCTCATTTGTTCGCCAACTAGCATAATACTTGCTAATGGAGGTGGCAAGAGACAATTGATGAAATCCCGAAATTCCAGGATTTGAATAAAGAGGCAATACGGCCACCAGAAAACTTAGTACTCTTGTCACCACAAACACGGTGGAAAAGACCATCAAAGCCGCTGGAACCAACCCCACCCCCGGCCCCTCCCCGAAGCTTCGGGGAGGGGTGACTTGTCGATGCAAATGTGGGTGAATCTTGGGTTTTGAGTCCGGTGTAACTGGGGTCTACGCAGTCAGCCGCGCACCATGTAACCTGAGCGAATTGCTCATAACGAAGACGCTCGAGAAAGCCATCGCAGCCGCTAAGCCAACCCCACCCCCGGCCCCTCCCCGAAGCTTCAGGGAGGGGTGACTTGTCGATGCAAATGTGGGTGAATCTTGGGTTTTGAATTCGATGCAACTGAGATCTACGAAGTCAGTCGCGCCCCGCGCAAGCGCAGCGAATTACTCACAACGAAGACGCTAGAGAAGGCCATCGCAGCAGCCGCGAACATGGGCAGCAGGCCGCCGAGCATAGCCACCGGAATCAGCACGATGTTGTAGATGAAAGCCCAGAAGAGATTCTGGTATATCGTCCGCATGGTGCGGCGGCTGAGATCCAGCGCGGCGACGACGGCTGTCAAGTCGCCGCTGACCAGGGTGACGTCGCTGGCTTCGATGGCGATGTCGGTGCCGGTGCCGATGGCGAAGCCGACATCGGCGCTCGCAAGCGCCGGGGCGTCGTTGATGCCGTCGCCGACCATGCCGACGCGTTCGCCTTGGTCTTGCAGTTTCTTGACGACCGCGGCTTTTTCAGCCGGCAGCACATCGGCATACACGCGCGTGATGCCAACTTCCTGCGCGATCGCTTGAGCGGTTCCCTGATTGTCGCCGGTGATCATCGCCACCTCGAGACCACGCGCTTTGAGCGCCGCAATAGCTTGACGCGAACTGTGCTTGAGCGGGTCGCCGATGCCCAGCGCGCCGATCATGTCGCCGTCGACAGCGACGAGGGCGACGGTCCGCGCCTGGCGCGTCAGGCGGCTGATATCTTCGTCCAGCGCCGATGTATCGACTCCGTTTTCCCGCATCAGCTTGGCGTTGCCGACGACGACGTTGTGCCCGGCGATGGATGCCTGAACGCCGCGACCAGGCAGCGCTTCGAAGCTGTCGAGCGGCAGCGGGGCAATCGCTTCGGTCTCCGCTTTGGCGAGCACGGCGGCGGCCAGGGGATGTTCGCTGCCGGCTTCGGCCGATGCCGCGAATTGGAGGACGGCATGGGCGTCGCCGCCCGGCAGCGCGATGACGTCGGTGACGCTGGGCTGACCGGCGGTAATGGTGCCGGTTTTGTCCAGCAGAATGGCGCTCAAGCCCTTGGTTCTCTCCAGAGACTCGCTATTGCGGAAGAGGATGCCGGTTTCCGCGCCGCGTCCGGCGCCGACCATGATGGCGGTGGGCGTGGCCAGGCCCAGGGCGCAGGGGCAAGCGATCACCAGCACGGCGATCATGTTGAGGATCGCCGTCGGCAGGTCCGCGCCGCCGGCGGCCAGCCAGCCGAGAAATGTCAGCAGAGCGAGGACGATCACCGCCGGCACAAAGTAGGCGGCCACGCGGTCGGCAACAGCTTGGATGGGCGCTTTGCTGGCTTGGGCCGCCTCGACCAGGCGGATAATCTGTCCCAGGACGGTGTCCTTGCCGACGCGCTGGGCTTCGGCGATCAAGCGTCCCTGTTGATTGACTGTGCCGGCGATGACCTCGTCGCCGGTTGTCTTGTTCACGGGCATGCTCTCGCCGCTGAGCATGGACTCGTCTACCGTTGAGCGTCCTTCGTTGACGATGGCGTCGACCGGGATGCGCTCGCCGGGTTTGACGACGATGAGATCGCCGGGCAGTACTTCGTCGATGGCGATGGCTTGCTCGACGCCGTTTTTGAGCAGGGTGGCCGTTTTTGGGGCCAGCCCGATCAGCTTTTTGATGGCGGCGCTGGTGCGGCCCTTGGCGCGCGCTTCCAGCAGCTTGCCCAGCGTGATCAAGGTCAAGATAACGGCGGCGGATTCGAAATAGTCGGACTTGCCGACGCGATCGGAAAAGTCGAAGAGCAGGCCCAGCAGGACGATCAGTCCGTAGACATAAGCGGCCAGCGAGCCCATCGCCACCAGCACGTCCATATTGGCGCTGCCGTTGCGCAGCGACTTGATGGCGCCGCGCAGGTATTGCCGTCCCAGGACGAGCACGACCGGCGTCGCCAGCGCGCCGAAGACGAAGAGCCAAAGGTCTTGTATCAGCCAGGGGAAGCTATCCATGATGAAAGG
>JAPOOU010000063.1 GCA_026713245.1 Chloroflexota bacterium | reverse complement strand
GGCCCCGCGGCGGGTCGTCGACGTCCCGTATACGGGCGGCGGGGCGCTGGCCGCCCGGCTGCCCGACGGCGATCCCCGCCACTGGACCGGGCAGCTGCATCCGATCTGCGGCATGATTCGCATTGATGGCGAGACTTGGCGTTTCATCGGCGCTCCCCTGGACTACATCGGCCTGGATGCGCCGGCCATGCGGCAGACCGCGCTGACCGTCCTGCCAACCCGCACAGTCTATGAATTCGATGCGGCAAGCATTGCGCTCACGCTAACGTTTATGACTGCCGCGCTCCCGCATAACCTCGAGTTGCTCTCGCGACCGGTGACGACGGTGGAAATAGACCTGCGTTCGCTGGATGGCCGGTCGCATCGCGTAGCGCTTTATCTTGACCTGCTGGGCCACTGGGCCGTCGACAATCCGGCGCAGAAGGTCATTTGGGGGCGTCACCGTCTCGACGATCATGACCTGCTATGGATGGGTTCGCTGGACCAGCCGCTGTTGGCAAAGTCGGGCGATGACCTGCGGATTGATTGGGGCTATGTGTACGTCAGTTCAATACAGCCAGCGCGTGGCGCCTTGGCCGACAACGCGAGTCTGCGCGGTCAGTTTGCGGATAGCGGATCGCTGCCCGATCGCGACGACACCGAGATGCCGCGGACCATCGACAGCCGGCCGCCGCACCCGGCCCTGGCCTGGGCCTACGATGCCGGAAATGTCGAGACAGCTTCTTGGCAGATCATCCTGGCATATGACGATGGCTTTTCGGTGGAATACATGCAGCGCAGGCTGCGTCCGTTTTGGCGGCGGGACGGCATGACTGCTGCTGATCTTATCAGCGCGACTCGTCGGCAATTCCCGGAGATTCGCGCCAGATGCCGCGCTTACGATGAGGAACTAATGGCGGATCTGCGCGCGGTCGGCGGGGATAAATACGCCAAACTGGCGGCGCTGGCCTTCCGACAGTGCCTGGGCGCGCACAAACTGGTCGCCGATCTGGACGGGACGCCCTTGTTCTTCTCGAAAGAGAATTTCAGCAATGGCTGCATGGGCACGGTCGACGTCTCTTACCCTTCCAGCCCGTTTTTCTTGCTCTTTAACCCCGATCTGCTGGAGGCGATGCTGACGCCAATCCTGGATTATGCCGCTTCCCCGCGTTGGAAGTTCCCATTCGCCCCGCACGATATCGGCCGTTATCCCCTGGCGAACGGGCAAGTTTATGGCGGCGGCGAAACAAGCGAGTGGCGGCAGATGCCGGTTGAAGAGTGCGGCAATATGCTGATCATGGCGACGGCGCTTTGTAAAGCCCGTTCGGACTTCAGCTATGCGCGGAAGCATTGGAAGACCCTCACTGCCTGGGCCGAGTATCTCCTGGATAAGGGGCTTGACCCGGAAGACCAACTCTGCACCGATGATTTTGCCGGACACCTGGCGCATAATGTCAATTTGTCCGTCAAGGCCTTGATCGCGATCGCCGGCTACGCCTGGCTCTGCCGGGGCCTGGGGCAGCCGGAGCGGGCGGCGGAGATCCGCGAGCAAGTTGAGCGGATGGCTGCCGATTGGCTGCGCATGGCCGATGACGGCGACCATTATCGGCTGACCTTTGATCGTCCCGGCGCCTGGAGCCAGAAGTACAACCTGGTCTGGGACCGCCTGCTTGATCTGGACCTTTTCCCGCCCGCCCTGCGCGCGGCCGAGATCGCCTACTACAAAGGGAAACGCGGGCGATACGGCTTGCCGCTGGACAGCCGGGACAGTTATACCAAGCTGGATTGGGCCGTATGGTCCGCCTCGCTGGCGGAATCCCAGGACGACTTTGAGGCATTCATCGCGCCGCTTTTCGACTGGCTCAACGAGAGCGAAAGCCGCGTGCCTTTGACGGACTGGTTCTACACGGACAGCGGCGCGCAAGCGGGCATGCAGGCGCGCTCGGTCGTGGGTGGAGTCTACATCAAGATGCTGTACAATAGTGCGATTCATGAGAAATGGCTGCGGCGAAGGGAGAACTTCGCTTGAGCGCTTTTCTCGCAAACATCATAGAAGAAGAAAGGTATACCGTGCGAATCATTGTCATTCTTCTGTTGGGTCTGTCGCTGCTGACAGGTTGTGCTTCGCAGGCCACCTTCGGCGATGCTATCACCCAGGGCGAACCCACACCTATTCCAACCCCCGTCGTGCCCAGCAAACCTGTGTATCAGGTCGAGCGCGGCAAAATCGTTTATGAGCGCCGTTTCTTTGGCCGCATCGCGCCGGTTATCACCGAAGAGATCGCCTTCGAGATTGACGGTCGCGTTCTCGAGGTGCTGGTGGAGCGCGGCGCGACTGTGAATGCGGGCGACGTCTTGGCGCGCCTGGATACGAGAACGATGGAGAGCCAGCTGCTCAACGCCGAAGAAGAACTCGCCATCGCCCAATCCATCTTCGAAAGCGCCGATAGCCAGGTTCGCTACGACAGCCAGCGCGCGCGACTCAACCTGGAAATAGCGCAACTGCGCCTGGACTATGCGATAGAGCAGGCGGCCGATCCGCCCAGCGCGGACGACACGCTCAATATCAGCCTGCGCACAATCGAGCGCGATCTGGCACAGGTTTCCGTCGACGAATTCACATCGGGCGTCGATCCACAGTTGCGCTTTGACGTCACGCGCGCGCAGAAGCGCGTCGACGAGATCAAGGCTTTGATCGCCAAAGCCGAGCTTGTCGCGCCCATGTCAGGCAGACTGGTCTATTTCTCGCCCGATCCCGGCGAGCCGATGATCGCGTACGAGCCGATCGCGGTGGTGGCCGATCTCTCGGTACTGGAAATCACCGACGAGATGGACGCCGATGACCTGAGCGAACTTGCGGAAGGCATGCCGCTGAGCATCAAGCGCGCCAGCTTGCCCGGCAACATCTATACCGGCGCCATCGCCAGCTTGCCCTCGCCCTATGGTCTTTCAACAGATGAATATGTTCATGTCGCCTTCGACCAACAGCCGCCCCTGGATGAATACCAGGTAGGCGATCGTATGGAATTCACCGTCAAGGTTGAAGAGCGCGATAACGTGCTCTGGCTGCCCGTCTCGGCGATCCGCCAATTCAGTGGGCGTAATTTCATCGTCGTCCAAAACGAAGGCGTCCAGCGCCGGGTCGATGTGCGGCTCGGACTGGAGGGCGACGGCCGAGTCGAGATCCTTGAAGGCGCGGAAGAAAATCAGACGGTTATCGGCCCATGATGCGTAGCAGCTTGCGAATCCGCGCCATCTTCATAGTCGCCCTCAAACGTCTGCTTGCGCAGCCCTTGCTGTCGCTGGCGACAATCGTCGGTCTTACGGTCGCCGTGGCGCTCGTTTTGACGATCCCGATCTATTCCGAATCGGTCGCCTTCCGCATCTTGACCGAACGCCTCACCGAGGGACCGGACCGCATCAACCGGCCTCCCTTCTCTTTCATGTTCAGCTACATCGGCTCCTGGAATCAGCCTGTCAATTGGGAGGACATCGGCGGCCTGGACCGCTACCTGCGGGAAAAAGGCGGTGACGAACTGGGCCTGCGCATGACCAGAATCGTGCGCCATGTGGAAACGCAAAACTTCCGCCTGTACCCGGCTGACGAAACCAACTACCGCGACGAAAAGCGCTCACTGGATTATGTCAGCTTCGGCACGACGGAGAATATCGAAGCGCAGGTGGAATTGGTGGAGGGCGTTTTTCCGCCGCCGGCCGATCCCGATCCCAGCAGCATCATCGAAGTCATGATCCACCAGGAATTCGCCTCCGAATTCGGGATGCAGGTCGGTGAGATCTACTCCGGATATAATTGGCGGCTGGAAAACGACGATCCGATGCAAATCACCGCGATCCGCATCGCCGGCATCTGGCGCCCTCGCGACGATGAATCGGAGTATTGGTTCTACCGCCCCAACGTCTTTGAAGACATCATGCTCATAAACGAAGCGACCTATGTCAATCGCCTGGCGCCCAATACCGACTCGGAGATCAATCTGGCGGTTTGGTACCTGGTCACCGATGGCAGCAGCGTCAATACCAGCCGCGTCGATGAACTGCTGCGGCGCCATAACGACACCGAAAAGATCGCCGATCAATACTTGCCCGGCACCTATATTCAGGCATCGCCGGAAGAAGAGCTACGGCCATATCAGCGTATTGTCACTGTGCTGACCCTGACCCTGACAGTCTTCAGCATCCCCATTGTAGCGCTGCTGATCGCATTTCTGGTCATGCTGGTTGGTTTGGTCGTGGACGGCCAGCGCAACGAGACGGCGGTCATGCGCAGCCGCGGCACTTCGCCCTTCCAGGTGGTGGGCTTGACCACTGTCGAGGGCATCATCATGGGCGTCATCGCCCTGGTGATCGGCATGATCATGGCAACCGCTTTCACGCAATTGATCGGCACCACGCGCAGCTTTATGGACTTCCGCTGGGGGCAACATTTTATCGTGTCGATCCCGCCGACTATCGGTTCGACGATCGCGCTGGCGCTGGCCTTTACAATTTTGATCCGCGTCGTGCCGACCATCGGCGCCGCTCGCCATACCATTGTCAGCTACAAGATGGACAAATCGCGCTTGTTGCGGCGGCCCTGGTGGCAGCGCCTGGGCGTCGATATTCTGCTGTTGGCGCTAATCGGCTACTTCTATTATCAAGTTGTGCAGCAAGGCGGCCTCATCGACGTGGAAGGCGGGACGCGCAATATCGACCAAGCCTACAACCAGCCCTTTGTATTCTTGCTGCCGCCGCTGACGATATTCGCTTTGACGTTATTCATCTTGCGCCTGCTGCCGCCGATCCTGCGCTTAATGGCCTGGCTGATCCAATGGAGCAACAGCGTCGGCTTGCTGATCGTAACACGACAATTGGAGCGCTCGCCCGGCGCCTATTATTTGCCCTTGATCCTGCTCGTTACGACCATCAGCCTGGGCATCTATACCGCCTCTTTCGCCCGCACGATTGATCGCTATCTATACGAGCAGCAGTATTACAAAGTCTCTGCCGACGTGTCCGTGCGCGTTTTCAGCCAGACCGGGGGCAGTATTCCCGGCGGGGGCGGCAGCGAAGAACCTCCCGCGTATATGCACATTTCCGAGTTCACCTCGATGCCGCATGTCAATGGCGCGACGCGCATCGGCGAGTACACCGCCAAGGCGCGCCTGACCATGACCAGCGTCGAAGGCAGATTCGTCGGCGTAGACCGCGCCGACCTGGGTCCGGTCATCTTTTGGCGCTCCGACTTCGCGCCCTACCGCCTGGGTTACTTGACGAACGCCCTGGCGCTGCAGCAGGACAGCGTTCTAGTCTCGCGCGAGTTCCTGGAACAGCGCGGTCTGGATATCGGCGATCTGCTGGAACTGGACATCCGCAGCGGGGGCGACGTATTCAAGATCAACTTGCAGATTGTCGGCAGCCTCGAGTACTTCCCGCGTTGGTATCCCGAAGAAGACGGTCCCCTCTTCGTTGGCAACCTGGACTTTCTCTTTGAGCAAGCCCAGCAAGAACTGGCGCATCGCGTGATCGCGCGCATCGAGCCGGAATTCAACCCGCGCCAGTTTACCCGCGCCTTGTTCGACCGCGGCGCAGCCGGCGTCCTCATCGAAGAGCCCACGACGCGCATCGAGCGCGAACAATCGCGACCGGAACGGCAAGGTCTCTTCGGCTTGTTGTCCATCGGCTTCATCACCTCGTCGCTGGCGACCATGATCGGCTTCTTGCTTTACACGGTCTTTTCCTATCGCCGTCGCTACGTTGAATTGGGCATCTTGCGCGCCATAGGCTTGTCGCAAGCGTCAATGATGCTCTCTGTCGCCTGGGAATTGGGTCTCTTGATCGTGATGGGCCTGGCGCTCGGCGTCGGCATCGGATTGGCGGTCAGCCTGCTATATATCCCCTATATGCAATTTGTCAGCAGCCTGGAAGGGGTCGTGCCGCCCTATGTGATCACGATGGCCTGGACCGAGATCGCCCAGATCGTTGCCCTGTTCCTGGGCACCTTCCTGCTGATTATGATCATCCTGCTGGTGATCCTGCGCCGCATGCGGATTTTCCAGGCGGTCAAGTTAGGAGAGTCGCTCTGATGGCTAGCGAAGATCCTTTTGTCATTTGCAACGAACTATACAAGATTTTCAAAGTCGCCGACATCGAAG
Source organism: Chloroflexota bacterium (assembly GCA_026713245.1). GTDB lineage: Bacteria > Chloroflexota > Anaerolineae > Aggregatilineales > Phototrophicaceae > UBA6055. Next base: position 9,922 of record JAPOOU010000063.1, on the reverse strand, counting down.
TGATGGCCCTGCAAGGCCTGGATCTCTCCGTCCGCGAAGGGGAAATGGTCGGCGTCGTCGGGGCCAGCGGCAGCGGCAAGACCACCTTGATGAACGTTTTGGGCGGTTTGACGCGGCCCTCCGCCGGCCAAGTGATCGTCGACGGGCAGAACTTGCTCAAGCTGAGCAACCGCGAACTGACGACCTATCGACAGGTGGACGTCGGTTTCGTGTGGCAGCAAGGCAGTCGCAACCTCATTCCCTACCTGTCCGCGCTTGACAACATCAAATTGCCGATGACGCTCGCCGGCCAGACCGGCACGCAAGTGGACAAGCGCGCGCGCGAACTGATGGACCTGGTCGACCTCGCCGATCGTTACGGCCATAAGCCGATCGCGCTCTCCGGCGGCGAGCAGCAGCGCGTGGCGATCGCGGTGGCGCTGGCCAACGAGCCGAAACTCTTGCTGGCGGACGAGCCCACCGGCGAGCTCGACTCCCTGACATCTGACCAGGTCTACAACTTGTTCCAACGATTGAACCGCGATCTTGGCTTGACGATTTGCATCGTCAGCCACGATCCGCTGATCGCGCAGCACGTCGGCCGCGTTGTAGCCATTCGCGACGGGAAGCTGGCCAGCGAAACGGTGCTGCGCCGGCGCAAACGGAAAGCCCGGCCCCATGACGACTCGGGCGAGGGTCAAGAGGGCTGGGAAGAGCATTTCGAGGAGTTGATCGTGCTGGATTCTGCCGGGCGCTTGCAGATCCCCAAGGCTTATCGCGAACAACTGGCGATCGAAAACCGCGTCCAAATGGAAGTGACGGATCGGGGATTGCTGATCCGACCGGCACAGAACCTGGAAGAGACCTCGTCACAGAGCGAGATTCAAATCGAGCATGAAGTCCGCGCCGGCGACAATGGCGCGCGGGGCGGTCTGCTTTCCAGGCTGGGACTGCGCAAATCCGCAGCGGATGACGGGCGCGGAAGGGGGCGGAAATGACCACACTAGCCATTGTCGCGCAGGATGTCAGCCGCGTATACGCATCCGATTCGGGCGAGGTAGCGGCCATCCAAGACGTAACATTCGAAATCGAAAGCGGGAAGTTCGTCGCCTTGCGCGGGCGGTCGGGCAGCGGCAAAACCACCTTGCTCAATTGCCTCGGCGGATTGGACAACCCGACCCGCGGCAAAATCTGGATCTATGGCGACGATATATCCGGACTGGACGAAAGGGAACGCACCCACTGGCGCCGCGAGAGTATAGGTTTCGTCTTCCAGCAGATGGGTTTGATGCCCAGCTTTTCCGCCTACGAGAACCTCGAATTGATGGCGCGCCTGGGCGCCGTGCCGCGCCGCGAGCGCAAGCAACGCATTCTCAAGAATCTGGAGCAGGTAGACCTCAAAGACTATTACGCGCATCGGCCTTACGAGATGTCCGGCGGGCAGCAGCAGCGCATCGCGATCGCCCGCGCCTTGGTCACGTCGCCGCGCTTGATCCTGGCTGACGAACCGACAAGCGAACTGGACAGCGAGACCACGCACATGATATTGGCTGTTTTGCAAAGTATCGTGCGCGAGGAAGGCGTCACGATCCTGTTGTCAAGTCACGATCCGATCGTCGACGAATACGCGGATCGCATCATCAATCTGCGCGACGGACAGATCGCCGAATTCCCCGAAGAGTCCAGGCCGGCGCCTCAGTTGGCGGGCATGATCTAGGGAAGGACCAGAGCCATGGGCTTGCCGCTGCTTTTTTTCTTCTTCTACTTTATGAGCGACACCTTTCACTTTCACGATGTCAGCCTGGAGGCAGGCATAACCGCGTCCCACCGCGCCATTTGGTTGGAGGACGCCCCCAGACAGTTCGGGGAGCAATATTTGGCGGCCGGGACAGCCTGGGCCGATTATGACAACGACGGTTGGGTCGATCTTTTTGTCACCGGCAATCTCGATCCCAACGTTTTGTACCGCAACAATGGCGACGGCACTTTCGCCGTATCCGAGTTCTCGGGAGCGCTGAGCTTGCCGGATGTCCCGAGCGGGGGCGCTGTCTGGGCCGATTATGACAATGACGGCTGGCGCGATCTTTACGTGCTGAACATGGGTGCGAATCGCCTGTTCCGAAACCTCAACGGCAAGGGCTTTGCCGATGTGACTATCGCAGCCGGCGTCGGCGATATCGGCAAAGGCAGCACAGCCGCCTGGGGCGATTATGACGGGGACGGTCATTTGGATCTCTACGTCGTCAATTGGTCCTGCGTTCCCGAATGCGATCTGGAGGACTTTTCGCGCAGCCGCGACGCGCTCTACCACAACGACGGCGATGGCAGTTTCACCGATGTCTCGGGCTTATTGGGCTTCGAGCAATTGCTGGGCGCCGGCTTCTCGGCCAGCTGGGTTGACTATGACAACGACCGCGATCTCGACCTGTATGTCGTCAACGACAAGGTGGTGAACGCCTTGGGCAACGTGCTCATGCGCAACGACGGCGCTGGCTGTGACGGATGGTGCTTCACCGACGTTTCGGCGGCTTCGGGAACGGATTCGGTCGTGCACGGTATGGGCTTGGCGACTGGCGATTACGACAACGACGGCGACCTGGACTTCTATTTTTCCAATATGGTGAATGCCATGGTCCTGTTGGAGAATCAAGGCGACGGCACCTTCGTCAACAGCACCGACTTCGCCCGTGTCGGTTATGACACCGGGCAATCTGTCGGCTGGGGCACGGCGTTTTTCGACTTCGATAACGACGGCTGGCTGGACTTGTTCCTGGCATCAACCGGTCTGGTGCCGTCCTCCGCTGCCGCGGGCGGCCAACTTGATGATCCGGATCAACTGCTCCATGGCTTGGCGCCGGAATTTGGTCCAGTGGGCATGCACTTCCAGTATCCGGACATGCTCTATCACAATCAGCGCGACGGCAGTTTCTCCGCGGTCGATCAAGGCCTGTTTAACCAGGGCGCGGGCCCGACGATGGGCTTCAGCACCGCCGATTACGACCGCGACGGTCGCGTCGATTTCGCGCTGACCTATTGGAACGTCGGTCATAGATTGTTCCAAAATGACAATCTTGCCGCGCGGACGAACAACTGGATTGCCTTTGACCTGCAGGGCGGCGCCGGAATTGATCGGGACGCCATCGGCACACGTGTGCGCGTCGATACGGTCGACGGCTTGTCACAGATCCGCGAAGTGAAGTCCGGCTCCAGCCTGGGAGCGGGAAACGAGCTGGCGCTGCACTTCGGCTTGGGCGAGTCCGAAATCACCCGCGTGCTCGTTAGCTGGCTCAATGGCGATTACCACGAATATACCCGGGTCGCGGTCAACCAGCGCTGTTTGATCACGCCGGACAAGATGGAATGCGAAAATCAACCCCCGTCACAGTAGGCCGGCACGCACCCGTAATCTTGGATGAAAGATGGCAACATGAGACAGTCCTCGACACATGCGCTGCTATTGACGATGCTCTTACTCGCGCTGATTGCGCCCGCCGCTCTGGCGCATCAACCCGTTTGCGAATTCGCCGATCTGAGCGCGCGAGCGCCCTGGCGCGTTCCCGATGCCACCATCTCCTACGCCTATTTCGGCAACGTGTATCCAGCGGGCGACGTCGACTACTTCCGCTTTCAAGCCGAGGGTGAGCAATCCGTCCTCCTGAGCCTGAGCATTCCCGCGATCTCGGATCAAGCCGTATTTTCGCCGGTGATGGCAGTTTACGGTCCCGGCATCAAGAGCGACCGGAATGCGCAACTGCCCGGTTCGCTCGAAATCCCCGATGGGCACGGCGTCAACATGGTCCCGCTGGGGGCAGAGCCGGTCTATTGGTTCGAGCCATTCAGCCGCAAATACTTCTGGAATTGGGACGATTATTATTTCAAAGCGCCGGAATCGTCGACATATACAGTGGCTCTCTGGCATCCGCAAAACGAGATCGGACGTTACGCCTTTGTGATCGGCCAGCGCGAGGTCTTTGGAGGCGAACGGGAATGCTACGAAACGTATAGCTCGTATTGGACGCCGCTGGAAGCAGGCGTAAATCCATACCGCGATCGGGGCTTCGAGCTGGCTGAAGACCAAGCGCCTGTGGTCGACCTGCAATTGTTCCCGCTCGCCGGCAGGGGCTATAACGTCCGTGTTCAGACGCTCAATTTCATATTCACTCCGTATAACATTGATATGGATCCGGTTCCCGGCCAAGGACACGCGCATCTTTATGTTGACGGCGTGAAAATTGCTCGGCTCTACGGCGAATGGTATCATCTGGGCGCGCTGCCCGCGGACGCCGAGGTCCTAACGGTTGCGCTCTATGCCAACGATCACAGCCCCTTCACAGTGGATGGCCTTCCCGTCTCCGCTTCGCTCCTTCTGGTTGACGTGATGGGAGGGGAGGCGTAACCGTGATCGTAGATTTGCATGCGGCGGTCGGGCGCATCAAGGCGCTGCTCGACGCCGAAGCCTGCTGGTACGAAACCTTTGAGCATGAGCCCGCGCGCACCAGCGAAGAAGCGGCGGCGGCGCGCCCGGGCTACGCTTTGCGCCAGGGCGCCAAAGCCATCATCCTGCGCGTGAAACGATCGAAGCGGGACAAGTTCTTTGTGATGCTCGTCTTCCCGGCCGATCGCAAGTTCGACTCAAGAGCGGTCAAAGACTATTTCGCGGCCCGCGACATCCGCTTCGCCAGCGAAGACGAAGTTGCCGAGCTGACCGGCGGCATTCAGCCCGGCGGCGTGCCCCCTTTCGGCAACTTGTTTGACTTGCCCCTATTCGCAACGCCCCAACTGTTTCAAGTGGAGCGAATCGTCTTCAATGCCGGCGACCGGCGTTATTCTCTGGCCATGCGCAGCGCGGACTTTCGCCGCCTGGCCCAGCCCGAGCTTTTCTCATTTTTGTGAATCGTGACTTAAAGAAGCCCGGGCGACGGGTCAGTTAATAGCGCAAGACTGTGTCGCCGGCCTGGCTCGCCGGTCAGTGTCGGCGGTCAGTGTCTACGCGACCTGCGCGACCTATCAGGTCGCCCGATAATCACTTGCGTTTACAATGAATGGAACAGCGCGCGGATTGGAAAGCGGATCGACTAAATGCCGTCTGAAGTAATGGTAGCGGGCCACATCACCCTCGATATCTTGCCGGATATGTCCTTGCTCAAGCCCGAGGAAGTAATCGGCGCGGGCAAAGTCTTCGAAATCGGCCGCATTTCTTACTCCACCGGCGGCGCAGTGTCGAATACGGGCTTGGCGCTGCATCGCTTGGGCATCGATGTTGATCTGCTGGCGGTCGTCGGCGCGGACTGGGTGGGCCGGGCCATCATCGATTACGTGCGAGGATACAACAGCACTCTCGGCGATCACATCCGCGTCCTGCCCGATGCCGCCAGCGCCTATACGATTGTCATCGAGCCGCGGGACCACGACCGCACCCTGCTGACGCATACCGGCGTCTATCGCGGCTTCGGCCTGCATAACATTGATCTCGAGCTGGCAGCCAGATGCAAACTGTTTCATCTGGGATATCCGACGCTGCTGCCGCGACTGTATGAGAATGATGGCGCCGCGTTCCTTGAGTTGGCGCAAACGGTCAAGGATGTAGGACTCGTCACCAGCGTCGACATGAGCTTGCCCGCCCCCGACAGTCCCAGCGGTCAAGCGGATTGGCGCGGGATTCTGCGCCGATGCCTGCCCTTCGTTGATATCTTTGTGCCGAGCATTGAAGAGATCATGTTCATGCTGCGGCGCGATGATCATGATCGCTGGCAAGGCGAGATCATCGCGCGTATGACAGCCGAGTACCTGGCCGATCTGGCTGGCGAGCTGTTGGAGATGGGCGTCGGCATCGCCGGATTCAAGCTCGGGGAGCGTGGACTCTACATGCAGGCTTCGGCGGACGCGGGGCGACTGGAGTTCTTGTCGCGGTTCGGTCAAGCGCCTGCGGATTGGGCCGGCATACAAACCTGGCATCCTTCCTTCCAGGTGCGAGTGGCCGGCACGACCGGCGCCGGCGACGCCGCCTACGCCGGTTTGATCGCCGCGCTGATCCGCGGGCTGGATTACCAAGATTGCGCGCGCTGGGCTTGCGCGGTGGCCGCGTGCAATATCGAAGCGGCTGACGCCACCAGCGGCGTGCGCGCCTGGGAGGAAACCGAGGCGCGCCTCTCGGGGGATTGGCCCACCCATCCGCTTTAATCACGCATTCAGACGCGGCGCCGGGGGCATTCGCTTCAAACTGATGGCGATCGGAATAATTCGAACTTGGAGCAAGAATTAAGCGCTGAGGGCCCCGAAAACAGCGGCACAAGCATAGATCATAGTTCTTGCCATGTTTCAGACTTTCTCTTGAGCCAGAAGTAAGTAGTGAAGATCATCAGCAGGGACGAACTGTATCCGAGCGGCAGTGGCGAATTCACCCCGGCGGAACGCGGAATACATCCCAAATCCTCAAGCGTCTAAGGCTGGACAATCTGTCCGGTCTCGTCGCTGCGATAGCCGCTCTGCGCGCCCAGTTCACGCTTGAATTCCGCGCTGCGCAGGACGCTAAGCAGCGCTTGCGCGCCCGTCGTTTCCAGCGTTCGCCGTGGAATCACCAGATCGTATCGTTCCCAGGTCATGCCGATGAAGGCCAGGCCCATGGCCTCGGCTGCGCTCCGCAAGCCCATGCCACAATCGCCGATGCCATCCGATACAGCCGCGGCGACACCCAGATGCGTGTATTCCTCGCGCGCGTAGCCCGTGATTTCGTCCGAGGAAATCCCATGCTGATCGAGCAAATGGTCGAACAAGACACGCGTGCCGGCGCCACGCTGTCGATTGACATAGCGCAGCCCGCGGATATCGGCGATCTCGCTGATGCCGCGCGGATTGCCGGGCGGCAGTATCAGTCCTTGTTCGCGGTGCGCGAATGTGACAAGCTGACAGGGTTCGTCGCGCAGATATTTATGCAGATAGGGCAGGTTATAGGTCGCGGTCGCCGGATCGAAGAGATGACTGCCGGCCAGGTGCGCTTCGCGGCGACGCAAGGCGATCAAGCCGCCGATGGAGCCCACATTGACCGAGATCATCCGCCGCGCCGGCGATACCAAGCGCAGATGGGTGGCCAGCAGATCGAGCATGGGATCATGGCTGCCCATGACCATGATCGTGCTTTTGATCTGCGAAAGCGAGCGATACAAGCTCACGCGCAAAACGTCGCCGCGATCGACGCCCTCGTGAAAACGGGGGATATGCGCCAGGCCATCCGCTTGCACCAGCGAAGTGATGACACCGGCGCCGCGCTGCAAGGGCGTCGCCTGCGCGTTACCGTCGATCTCCGCCAGCGCCACGCGCAGGAAGTCGTCGTCGCCGAGGGGCGATACGATCTTGCGCGTCGAGACTGCCTCGACCATCTGGGGCTCTTCGCGCGACAAGCCCAGCCACGCCCGTATCAGCGGCGTAATCAGCAGTTCGCCGGTGAGCGCGGCGCTGACCGGATAGCCGGGCACGCCGATAACCGGCGTTTTTCCGATCATGCCAATGATGACTGGATGGCCGGGCCGGACGGCAATGCCATGAACCAGCACCTCTCCCAGTTCGCTGATCGCGCCGGCTGTGAAGTCGTGGCTGCCGGCCGATGAACCCGACAGCACCAGAAGCAAATCAGGCGCGGCATCAAGCGCTGCTCGCAGGGCGCTGATTAAGTCATCGAGCGTGTCATCGACAATCTCCGATGTAGTCGCCTCGCCGCCCGCCTCACGGATCTGCCCCCCCAGGATCAGGCTGTTGTATTCGATGATCTGGCCTCGTTCCGGGCGCCGATCGCGCTGCACGAGCTCGCCCCCGGTCGGAATAACGCCCGCCCGCGGCTTGCGCCGCGCCACAACCGTCGCATGTCCACAGCCAGCCAGCGCGCCCAGATCGACCGGCCGCAACTGATGATTGACTTGCAGGACGGTCTCTGTCGTCACCATATCCTCGCCCATCAGTCGCACGTGCTGCCAGGGCGCGACCGCGGCGTAGATCAAGAGGCGGCCATCATCGGTCTGATTGACATTCTCGATCATGATCACGGCATCCGTGTTGTCCGGCAGGGGATCGCCGGTATTGACCGGGTGCGCCTCTCGTCCGAGCCGCAGACCAAGGGCTTGTGTTTCCCGCGCGTCGACAGTATCGGCAGCGGCGACGGCATAGCCGTCCATGGCCGCGCAATGATAATGCGGCGAAGACAGCCTGGCCCGCACCGGGCCGGCGGTAACCCGTCCCAGAGCGCGTTCCAGCGCGATTGTTTCGCCGGGCAGCGGTCCCAGCCGCCCGGCGGCCAGCAAAGCCGCTTGCAGCTTCGCCCGCGCCTCGTCGAGCGGTAGATCTTCCAGGTAAATATGACGTTTCGACATCAGTGTCACCAAAGACTCATAGCGGCAGGACATCAACCAAGCTGCCGGCATCCAGGCCGCCCGAATTGAGCGGCACGCGCAACAAGGCATCGGCGCCCACCAGCGTGTAAATCAAGTTCGACTTGCCAAATAGCGGCTCGGCCAAGGGGTAGGCATCGGCGCCCGCGCGCAACCGTACCGCCAGCCAGTCCTCGCGCCCGGTTTCAGAAGCCACGCGCAGGACCAGGCGCGCGCGTATCATCGGCGGCGGCTCAAGCGACTGGCCCAGGAAGCGGGCGATCAAGCGCGGCAGGATCTGCCGCGCGACCAAAGGCGCCGAGACTGGATTGCCCGACAAGCCGATGACCGGCTTATTATCGCAAACGGCGATGATGGTCGGTTTGCCCGGCTTGGTCGCCAGCCCGTGCTGGAGCAGTCCCGGCGCGCCCAATCCGTTGATGACATCGCGCGTGTAATCGCGCGCGGAAACCGAACTGCCGGCGCTCAGCAGCAGGATATCAGACTGGGCGAAACCCGCCCCGGCGCGAGCGCGATAATCGGCCAGCGTATCGCGGGCAATGCCCAGGCGCAGTGGTTGCGCGCCTTCCCTTTGCGCCAGAGCGCTCAGCGTATAGGCATTGATATCGCGCACCTTGCCCGGCGCGGGACTGACCGCGGGCGGCACTAATTCGTCGCCGCAACTGAGGATGCCCACGCGTGGCGCGCGCAAAACTTCGATTTGTTCGACGCCAACCGCCAGCAGGCCGCCGATATCGCCCGCGCGCAGCCGATGATGCCGCGGCAAGATCGTCGCGCCGGCTGCGACATCCTCGCCCGCCTGGATGACATTCTCGCCCGGCGCCACCGCGCGCATGGCTTCGATCTCTCCGTCACCGATTAATTGCGTGGTTTCGATCATGAGGGCGGCATCAGCGCCCGCCGGCAGCATGCCGCCCGTGTGTATCGCCAGCGCCTGTCCGCTGCCGATATCGCGCGGGGGCAGTTCTCCCATTCGTATTTCGCCAACTACCTCGAGGAATGCCGGCAGCGCCTGGCCGGCGCCAAAGGTATCGGCCGCGCGGACGGCGTAGCCGTCCACCGCGCTCTTACGAAAAGCGGGCACGGCCTCGGGAGAGAGGACGTCAGCCGCGCTGATGCGGCTTAGCGCCTCAGAAGTCGCGATGAGCTCGCGCGTCGGTTTCGGTTGCCAATGCGCATCCAGTAGTTTGAGCGCATCGGCGACCGGCAGCACTTGAAAGAACTCCGGTGAGGGCATGGCATCCCCGTGGCTGGCAGGCAATCATCAGGGAGAGTTTACCACAGGGATCTGTGACGATTGAAATCGAAGGACTTGGGTAGTGTATCTATTTCAGTTGAAACACATCGCAGCCAGTCCTCGACATGAGATCCTTCGCCCAAAATACCAAGAATCTGGCAGGGGCGACTCGGTGGGCGCTTGGGAATCTTCCCCCCGTGAGGCGGCTGAGGAGTGGACAGTTTTCGACAGGCAGTTGCTTGCAAGGCGCGAGCGCTCAATGAAGCGCAATTTGTCCTCAAATGCTCGGAAGATGCCCTCTTTTTGCCCCCTTTTTGAGTAACAGTAT
>JAPOOU010000033.1 GCA_026713245.1 Chloroflexota bacterium | reverse complement strand
ATCGTCGTGCCCTTGTCATCCGATGGCCTCGTTCTGGGCGCGACGCTCGTATTTACCGGCTCGGTAACTGCCTTTGTGACCCCGGCCATTCTCGGCGGGTCGCGTTTATTGCTGATGTCGACGCTGTTGCGGCAAAAGGCGGTGATCCTCTTTGACCAACATGCCGCTGCCGTGGTAGCGGTTGTGATGGTGCTAACGACTCTGGCGGTTAATCTGCTGCTGCGCGTTCTGCGCGTGCAACAGACTTAGGAGCGAGTCGGATGGTTTCGCGCTGGATGTATATCAGCCTGGTCATTCTCTATTGCTTCTTGCTCGGTCCCTTTATCATCATTTTCATGGCGAGCTTCGGCGCAAATGCCAACTTGGCCTTTCCGCCACAGGGTTTCACGCTGGATTGGTTTGCGAATGTATTCGAAACCTCTCAATTTATTGATAGCTTCTGGATCAGCCTGCAACTCGCTCTGTTATCCACCATCGTCTCGCTGGTCATGGGGATGCCTGTCGCCTATGCGCTGATACGTTTTCAATTTGCGGGGTCTGGCATCGTAGAAACCGTCTTTTCAGCGCCGATTCTCGTCCCGGGTCTGGTTATCGGCTTTGCCATGCTGAACTTCTTCGTTCTCCTGGGCGATATGCGCGTCATGACTGGCTTGTTCATCGGCCATACCGCGATACTCTTTCCTTACAGCGTGCGCGTCATTTCCGCCAGCCTGCGCAACCTTGATCCCTATGTAGAAGATGCCGCTGTCAGCCTGGGCGCCAACCGCCTGCGCGGGTTTCTGCTGGTCGTGCTGCCCAATATGCAAGCCGGGATTGCAGCTGCCTTTGTGTTGGGCTTCATCACATCATTTAACAATGTCCCGGTTTCGCTGTTCCTGAGCGGCCCCGGTGTCACCACGCTGCCCGTTTCCATGCTCAGTTACCTCGAATACTATTTCGACCCGACCATTGCCGCCCTCTCGACGCTGCTCGTCATTTTTACCGTCGTGCTCGTACAGACAGCCGAACGCCTGCTCGGTCTATCACAGTTTGTGTAGCTTATGCCTCATTTAGAGATCCATGATCTGACCGTTTCCTACGAGAAGAACAAACCAACGCTGGAGCAGTTCAGCTTGGACGTCGAACAAGGCGAATTGCTGTCCTTGCTGGGACCAAGCGGCTGTGGCAAGACGACGACCCTGCGCAGCGTCGCCGGCTTTATTCGACCGGATTCCGGTCGGATTGTCATCAATGGCCGGGACTATACCCACCTGCCCCCCAATCAGCGCGATATCGGTCTGGTATTCCAGAGCTATGCGCTGTTTCCGCATCTGACCGTCTTCTACAATGTCGCCTTCGGCCTGCGGATGCGGCGTATTCCGAAGAAAGAGGTTGAGAGCCGCGTCGCCAATGCCCTGAAAATGGTGGGATTGGAAGCCTTTGCAAACCGCCGTCCGGCACAGCTTTCGGGCGGCCAACAACAGCGCGTCGCGCTCGCCCGCGCCACCGTTATCGAACCGCAAGTGCTTCTGTTGGACGAACCGTTGAGCAATCTGGATGCGCGGCTGCGCGTGGATATGCGGCAGGAGATCCGGCGCTTGCAGAAACAACTCGGCATCACAACCCTCTATGTAACCCACGATCAGGTGGAGGCGATGAGTATCT
>JAPOOU010000161.1 GCA_026713245.1 Chloroflexota bacterium | reverse complement strand
GTGCTTTCCACCGCCATCGGCGAGTTGACCATCAACAATGCGGTATTCAACAAAGTGCCGGCTCTCTTGGCAGAAGCGCCAACACAGGAAGATGACCAGACCTGGTCGTTGAGCTTCCGCCAGGGCGTGATGTTCCATGACGGCGCCGAGATGAAGGCATCCGATTTCAAATTCACCATTGATCTGATCCAAAATCCCGATACCGCTTCGCTCTTCGCGAACTTCCTGACACCGATTGATGGTGTGGATGTCATTGACGACTATTTGGCCAGAGTCCACCTAAATCAGCCCTTCGGTCTGTTGCCCGAGCGCTTGTTCGTGGTTTCGGTCTTGCCGGAAGCCACCTTCAGCGAGATGGGCATAGATCGCTTCGGGTTGGCGCCCGTAGGCACGGGCCCCTTCGTTTTCCAGAATATGATCGCGCAAGACCGCGTCGAGCTATCGCGCAACCCTGACTACTTCGTCGATGGTCTGCCCTTGTTGGATAGCCTCATCTATCGCGAAGTGCCGGAAGCCAGCGTACGCATGGCCAATCTGGTTGCCAGCCAGTCCGACGTCATGGAACAGGTGCCGCCGGAAAGCTTTGATATTTTCAGCCAGGCGCCGGGCATTGTCGCGGGTTCCGGTCCCAGCACGCGCCGCGCCGGAATCATGTTCAATTGTACCAAGGCGCCCTTGAACGACGCGCGCGTGCGGCAGGCGCTGTCCTATGCAATTGATCGGCAGGCGATTGTCGACACGGTCTTGAGCGGCAACGGTTTGCCCGGCAACGGCACCAGCATTCCGCCTTCAATGGATAACTATAATGCGGACGCCAATCGATACAATTACGATCCCGACAAGGCGCGGGCGCTGCTGAGCGAGGCGGGGGCCGAGGGCATCAAGCTCGAATTGATGGCGGGTTCGCTCAAGTTCCTGGCGGATACCGTGACGCTCATCAAACCGATGGTCGAAGCGGTTGGCATCGAAACTGAAATCCGCTTGATAGAAGTTGAGGCGGGATATCAGTTCGTCTTTGATCGCAGCTTCGACACCTATACGACCTGGGGCAATACCAGCGCCCTCGGTTCCGACATCGACATCCATACTCGCTGGATCTATGGGCCCTTCCTGGGCAGCGGCGAATCCTTGTTTGGCTGGGGACCGGAGAATAGCGACAACTTCGAGACAGCGCACAGCCTGATGAACGAAGCGGCCGCCACCGCCGACGTCGATGAACGCCATGCCAAGTATGACCAGGTTCAGGACATCGCGTCGAATGACGCCGTTGAGTTCATCCTTTACTGGCCCGACAATCTGGGCGCATGGCGCGACAATATCACCGGTTATGTACCGCCGATAGACGATGTGATTGAGGCGTCGCAAATCGCCAAATCTTAAAGACCATGAATCGGAAATGACGCGGGCGGCACGATGATAACGCCGCCCGCATTTGTCGCCAACATCCGCCAATACAGATACCTTGGGCTATGGCTAGGTTTTTCGCGCGCCGGCTGATATTCTCGCTGCCCGTCCTCTTCGGCGTGACCGTGCTTATCTACGTGCTGCTTTGGTTCGCGCCGGGCGATCCGGCGCTGTCCAGCCTGGGCATCTACGCCACGCCCGAGCAACTGCAGACGCTGCGGGAACAGCTCGATCTCGACAAGCCGATTTACGTGCTCTACGTTCGCTGGCTGGGCCAAATCGTTCGCGGCGATTTCGGCGTTTCGCTGATCACCAAGGAAAACGTCAGCACCTTAATCGGGCACAGCCTGTCGATCACGGTACAACTGACCGCGGTTGCTATGGTGATCGTACTGCTGATCGCTTTCCCGACCGGCATCATCTCGGCGGTCAAGCGCAATAGCATCAGCGACACCTTGAGCCGCATCTTCTCCCTGCTGGGCATCTCGATGCCCAATTTTTGGCTGGCGCTGCTTTTCATCACCTTCATCGCCGTCGGATTGGGCTGGTTCCCGCCCGGCGGATATGTTTCGCCCGAGCAGGGCGTCGGGCCCTGGCTGCGTTCACTATTCTTGCCGGCCCTGTCAATCGCGGCGGCGCCGGCTTCATCGCTCTCGCGCATGGTGCGGGCCAGCATGCTCGATGTGCTGAGCAAGGACTACATCCGCACGGCGCGCGCCAAGGGACAGCGCGAGCCTTGGGTCATCGTCCGTCATGCCCTGCGGAATTCGCTGATGGCGCCCATGACTATCATCGGCATGCAGGTCGGATACCTGCTCGGCGGCGCAATAATCGTCGAAGTTATCTTCTTTTTCCCTGGCATGGGGCGCCTGCTGCTGGAAGCGGGTATTGATCAAGACTACTCCGTGGTGCAAGGCGTCGCGCTGGTCACATCCGCGGCTTTCATTGTAGTCAACATTCTGATCGACTTTCTTTATGTGATTATCGACCCGCGCGTTCGGGACAATCAGTGAGGAAGATCGCTTGAAGAGGCTCTGGTGGTTACGCAATGACCCGCTGGCAATGATCGGTCTGTTCATCCTGATCGTCTTCGCAATTGCCGCGATATTCGCGACCCAGGTCGCGCCCTTCGACCCCACTGCGCAGCACCTCTCGGATACGCTCAAGCCGCCCAGCGAGACCTACCGCTTTGGCACCGATCAGTTTGGGCGCGATATCCTCAGCCGCGTCATCCACGGCACGCAGATCTCCCTGGGTTTAGGTTCGGCGGCGGTGATCCTGGCGGTGGCTGTCGGCACCAGCGTTGGCTTGTCTGCCGGCTATGTCGGCGGCCGAGTCGACGAGTTCATCATGCGCATCATTGATATATTCTTCGCCTTCCCGCCCATCGTGCTGGCCATCTTCTTGATGGCGACCTTCGGACCCAGCTTGTTGAATGTCGTGGTTGTGGTTGCATTGGTGACTATCCCGCAATTCACGCGCATCGCGCGCAGCGTCGCCATCAGCGAGCGCAACCAGGACTATGTACTGGCGGCCCGCGCCATGGGCGCTTCCACGGCGGCGGTTATTCGCAGGCACCTGCTGGTCAACGCTTTTCCGCCGCTGGCGATCCAAGTCACGGTGCTGCTGGCCGATGCGATTTTGATTGAAGCCGCGCTGAGCTTTCTGGGTATCGGCGTTCGGCCGCCAACGCCGACCTGGGGCGGCATCTTGAGCGCCGGGCGCGACTACGTTTTCACCGGTCTCTGGTGGTTCACCGTCTTCCCGGGACTGGCGATATTTTTGGCGGTCTTCTCGTTGAATGTGCTGGGCGATGGCTTGCGCGACTTCATCGACCCGACCACGCGTCCCCGCGGGAGCGGGAAATAGTCTGATGTTGAGTCAAGCTACCCCCGGATCGAATTGGGATGCGCAAGGAGAGCGCAGCGCTCGTACGACGCGTTCGCCCTGCGATCAGGCGCGACGGTTGGTATGACATGCGCGCGCGGCGCGGTCCGCGTGCGGGCAAAGTCCCTCCCCGAAGCTTCGGGGAGGGATTTAGGGTGGGGTTGAAAAAACGCGGCAAGATGGAAGCACATGAGCCACGAAAACCAGGACAAGATCGAAAGGCGCATTGCTAGATATACCAACCCCGCGCTATATCGTGAATTGAAAATACGTGCCAGAGTCATGCGCAAGCATCCGACGCCAGCAGAAGCTATTTTATGGCAGCGATTGCGGCACAGGCGTGTCGGTGGCTATCATTTTCGTCGGCAGCATCCTATCGTTAGATACATCGTCGACTTCTACTGTGCCGAAGCCAAGTTAGTTATAGAGGTCGATGGATCTGTGCATGACGAGCCGGATCATGATGAATATGATGTGGAGCGTCAAGCGTTTTTGGAGGAGTTGGGATTGCGGGTGCTGCGGTTTCACAATCGTGAGGTGTTGCGAGGGATTGACGAGGTCGTCAAGGCTATTGCGAATGCGCTGCGATCAACCACACCCGGCCCCTCCCCGAAGCTTCGGGGAGGGGTGACTCTCGCTCGATGGTTGCTATTCCTGAAGCTGTTCCATGAAGGTTACAATCAACTACTTGAAATCCCTGCGCAATCTCGTTCGACGACTTGGCCGGCCATTGGGTTCGACCACAATCCGCGCAGGCAACATCCCTTCCGGATCGCTTCGCAGAGGTTGTGCCCGGTCAGGCCGGGGGACTGAGGGGACAGTGATATAGCGTGGTCTTGAAATGGGCAGTATGTCACGTCTGGCGATGATTCAAAAACATCAATGGACAAATCAAACTTAACAAGGAGCAAGCGGCATGAAAATCTTGATTTCCGGCGTCACCGGGCGGGTCGGCAATAATCTCGCCCATCAGTTGCAGGAGCGCGGTCACGAGGTGCGCGGGCTGGTAATGCCCGGCGATCCCAAGCTATACAAGGCGACGGCGCTCGGCGTCGAGATCGTCGAAGCCGATATCGCCGATGCCGAGCCCGTACGAGCCGCCGCCGACGGCGTCGACATCGTAATTCATCAGGCGGCGCAGATGCTGGAAGGCATCTACCCGTCCGAGCGCATGCTCGACATCAATACCCGCTCGACCGTCGCCTTGCTGGAAGGCGCGCTGGCGTCGGGCAGGCCGGTCAAGCGCTTTCTGCTCGCCAGCACCGACCAGACCTACAACCCCTTCGTCACCAAGCAAGTTACATTCTACGAGGACAGTCCCCAGAAGCCGGCCGATATTTACGCGCTGACCAAGCTGCTTTCCGAGCAGATCTGCCTGGCTTATATGCGCGAATATGGGCTGCCGGTGACGATTCTGCGCTATAGCTCGATTTTGGCCGCCAATGAGGTGCTGGGCGTGCTAAATCCGGTCTGGCTGAATTACTTCGTCGAGCTGGCCGTCGCCAAGAACCGCATACCCTGGTTCGGCGCCGCGCACGTGGAGGAAGCCAAAGCGATCATAGCCGACTTGCTGGAGACGCCGGATGCGGTCTGCGCGGTGACCGACGCCGGCGGCAAGTCCTGGGCGCTGGCTTTCACTGATGTGCGCGATGTGATAGCGGGAACGCTGCTGGCGCTGGAGAGCGACAGCGCCATCGGCGAAACCTTCAACATGGTGGGGCCGGTTCCGGTCGCTTATGCCAGCGCGGCGCGCTTGATCGCCAACAATACCGACCGCCCCTACCGCAATGTCAAGATGCCCTTCTATTGGGGACCGCATGTCTCCAACGAGAAGGCGCGCTCCATGCTGGGATACAACCCGCAATATACCTTTGACAAGATGGTGGAAACGGCGCTGGCGCATCAGCGCGGAGACGCCATCGACCAGATACCGAATTAGCGCCCTGAGTCGCTCATAGGCAGCGCCCCGCCCGTCCTATACAATGATGGACATGGATGAACTTACCCGTCGAGACCTGCCATGACCCAGCCCGAGGCAACGCCCGCCCGCTTCGCCCGAACGCGCGCCCTGCTCTTTCTGGTTGCCTCGCTGGTCATCGGCGCGGCGCTCATCGTCGCCATGACCTGGTTCGTTGTCGGCTCGGCGCCGCGCGCGCAAGCTGTCGCGGTCGCTTCGGGCATCGCCGTCTCCGAATACGTCGCCCTGCCCGATGACGATGCCTATCCGTCTGCGCTGGCGATTAGCGCCGATGGCACGCTCTATACCGGCAGCTACCAAAGCGGCGCCCTGTGGGCGATCAGTCGCGACGGCGTCCTCAGCGAAGTCCCGGGCAGCCGCGACCGAATAGGCTCGGTGACGGGACTGGATGCGGGGCCTGACGCAGCGCTCTACATTCTCGACCGCATCACCCCGCTGGACGCAAAGGGCGCGGTGGTCTGGCGCTATGCGGATGGCGCGCTCGACGCGGTCATGGACATCCCAAATGACGAGACAACCGGCCTGGTGCTGCCGGAAGATATCGCGGTCGACAGCGCCGGCGAGATTTACATCAGCGATCGCAAAACAGGCCGCGTCTGGCGCTACACAACGGCGGGCCAGGCGCCAGGCCTCTTCTGGCAATTGCCCTGCGGTGAAACATGCGCGGCGACGGGCCTGGCTTACGACCACGGCAATGACGCCGTGCTGATCACGGACAGCGAAACGGACACGATCTACCGCGTCCTGGTCAGCGACGCCGGTGAAAACGAGGGTCGCGCCGAACGCATTTTTGTTGACGGTGTGGAAAGCGGCTATGGCATGGACGGCATCGCCGTCTCGCCGGCGGGCGAAATCTACATCGCGCTGCTGGCATGGAACCGGGTTGCGAAGCTCCAAGACGGGCAGTTGATAATGCTGGCGCGCGGCTTTCGCGGATCCAGCGATGTCGCATTCGACGCCGGATCGGACCGGCTCTTCGTCAGCAACTGGAATCAGTTTAGTCTGGGCTTCGGCACGCGCCCGCAATTGCCCTTCGCCCTGGACGTGATTGATCTATCGCCCGAATCTTACTAAACCCGTACGCTCCGCTTGACCCGCGACTTCGGCTCGGTTAGGCTGGATTGATATTCCGCGGACGTCGTTAGCCCGGCGTCGCGGCGACCGAAGTCTCACAGGCGCGACATTATGAGCAATTCATTCAACTTCAAACAGAGCCGCCCCACCCTGATCGCTCCACAGGGACGCCCCGAGCGACTGCCGCTGTGGAGACGGGCGACCGGTTGCTTGTTCCTGGCAGTCGCGATCATCTTGCTGGCTGCAAGCGCCGGACTGGTGCTGACGGCGCCCCCGCCCGCCGACGAGGGCGACGGCGCCTTTTCCGCCGCGACAGCCGCGGTCAGCGAAGTAGCGGCGGCGGCCAGCGCCGGAGCGCAGGCGACGAATACCGTCGCGCCCTCCGAGACCCTTGACGAGCCCTCGCCGCAGCGAATGCCGACGCTCAGCAGCGCGGAAATCGCCGACTTTCTGGCGACGCCGCCGGACATCCTCGACGATGAAGAAGTTATGGCAATCACGGGACTCAGTTACGATCCCTTCACCATCGCGCCCAACCGCAGCCGCAGTAGCATGACGAGCTACACAGTCCTGCGCGGGGACACAATTGACACCATCTCCAGGCGCTTCGGGCTCAGCCGCGAGACCGTCGCCTGGTGCAATAGCTATCGCAAGGCGCAAATCTTGTTCACAGGCGATGTCCTCAACATTCCGCCCTCTGACGGCGCCTGTCACACCGTAATAGCCAGCCAGGGCAAGGACATCAGCGCAATCGCCGAGCAGTACGGCATTGATGATCCATTTCGTATCATCGACGCCCCCGCCAACGACTTGCCGGAAATCTCCTCGGACACGCAATTGCCCAGCGGCACACGGCTCTTCATTCCGGGCGGCGTCGGTTCGATCATCACCTGGGACGTCCAGGTCGAAGAAGATGCCGCCGGCAATGTCATCGCCTTCGCGCGCGGACATCCCAATAGCTGTGGCGCGGTACCCGGCGGCGGCACCTACTGGACCAATCCGCTGCCCAGCGGCAGCTACGTGCGCGGCTTTTACGCCGGTCACAGCGGCATCGACATCGCAGCGAGAACGGGCACGCCGATTTTGGCGGCAAATGGCGGGCCGGTACTCTATGCCGGCTGGAACAGTTGGGGATACGGCAATACCGTCGTCATCGGTCACGGGCCCTTCTCGACGCTCTACGGGCACATGGACAGCCTGGCCGTGCGCTGCGGAAACGTTGTCGCGGCCGGTCAGATTATCGGCTACGTCGGCAGCACGGGCAATTCCTCCGGACCGCACTTGCACTTCGAGATTCGCTATCGCAACCAGCCGCAGGATCCCTCGGCGACCGTTGGTATTGGCTGGTAGGGTAGCTGTTGCAGTCGGAAGCCGCTTTGATTGCGCAATTAGCAGCGACTATAGCAGTAAAGTTACAAGGGGAATCTCCTAAAGGTTCGGAATTATATGATGTATCGGTCGGTGTGAATGATACCGAATTTTACAGACCGAAAAATCGGCGAATTTCAAACCACGCCACTGTCAATATAGAAGCTCTGTGTTTTTTGAAAAACCTCTTTACGTAATCTATCTTTGTTAGACGCGGACGCTCGTAACTACTCAACCAATCGGAAACTTCTCTTGGCGAAGGGGATTGCCACTCTTTGCCTTCGGCAGCCTTTTCAAGGTGAATCCATAAATGTTGCAACCTTTCGAGATTAGGAAATCGAAACAAGATCAATCGTATCCCGTGCAACGCTTCCCAACTATCCTTCTTTTGTAATTCCGAGATGATGCTGTTGCGCCAATTGCCAACCTGTTCTCTTGCCGTGACAAAATGCACACCTTCAACTTGGGGATCTTCGCTAGTCGGATATTGTTCTTCCACCCAGATAAAGAGGTCGACAAGTTCGGGCGGGCTCAATTTGCTTATGAATTTCTCTGCATGCCAATCCGCTTCAGCCACGTTCTCCACAATTGCTCGCCCAATGTCATCGTCGTTTCGGAATAGCTGCCAAACCAAGTTCCAGTTGAACTCTCTCGTACTCATCATAAGACTGGCAGAGAACTCAACGACAAGTTCCTTCTCGGTTTGGTTTGAATAGCCACTTGCGATTCGTTCTTCCGCGAGACGCATTGCTTCCGAACTATCATTTTTCAAGAGCAAGTCCAAAAGCGATCTCTGTCCTTTTGGCGACAAACTTGAAGCTTGTAGGAATCCCAACAGCATGGTCTCAAAGGCAGGATTCCAAAGATATTCCAGTTTTTGCTTGACGATTGAGAAATGTTTGTCTTTCGCCACAATAAGATTTCTGAAGTTTTCCAGTGTTGCTTGTGGTGCAGTTTGGTATAGCCTGTGCAAGATGCCGTTCTGGAGGCCAATAGTCTGATTGAGACAGTCTGTACGGCCATCGCTAAAGTACATAGGCATATAAGGATACCAAACGATAACTTTAGACCAGCGTTGCCACTTGTCTTTATGCCACCGTTCCAACAATTCAATATTTGTCTTCTGGAGCAAGAAGATCGCTAAATAACCGTATAGTTCTACATGCGGTACGTTGCCCGTTTCATACCAGTTATCGCCGTTGTCATCGGAGATTACACTATCTTGGACAGCGACAAACGAAAGGGCAGCCTTCACGATTCGTTCCTTCGTCTCTTTGTCGCAAGACTTCCACAGGGGAAAGTCTTGCAGATCTGGCTCCAAGTTCCATGTATCGCTTCGCCCGTCAGGAAAATGCAACAAAGAATAGATGACGTTGTGCCACAGCCAGGTCTCGCTCGTCTCAATCTGATCCAGAGCTTTCTCAAGCCGCTCAAACGGCCGGACTTCGGCCAATTGCCGCTTCTGATTCTCTTCAATTTCCTTTATTGTGTGATGATGCTCGCGCTCGGAAACTGCTCTAGGATCATCGAGCTTCAAATAGAAGAATGGTTGAGTCAATTCCTTTAGTTCAGGATACCTTTCGCTAGCTCCATAAACCTTATAGATATTGCGATAACGTTCAGTTAGGTTTTCGCCATGACCAGCAAAGCGTGGCAACAGGCTGGAAACAAGCTGGGCCAGTTGTTTCCGCCGCAACTCGTCCGCTTCGGAATCCAAAAGCCCCAGCAACCAGTCCAAGTCATCGGCCACGACCAATGGCGGCCAGCAGTGAATTAGCCTGAATGCCCTCACGTCCTTAAGAGACATGTATTGAAGACATTTCAGGACAAGCTCTTGTCGCTTATCAACTTTCTCCATGAAATCTTGCTCGATCTCGTCCAGCGCTTGGTTATGCGGGTACGAGTACGGAGGATCGTTGAAGAGGCCGTCAAAGCAAGATATTATGGCCACTGCCGTCTCAGCAAAGACTTCCGCTACGCCTGGGGCATCAATGTTGTTCCAGGCCTTGCGCATAATCCTTCCCGGAAAGTCTCGCAAAGAAATCGGCGCTTCATGTTGACGGGGCTGTGCGGCCACCCATTTAAGAGCGACTGGCAAGTCAGACGTGCACAATTTGTCTAGAAAATATCCTTTGAAAAGAAACATTTTGTAGCTTCCCAAATAGTTCTCCTTTTTTGGCGGCGACATTGCATTCAAGAGTTCATCGCCTGTCAAATGATCGGGCCACAGCGCTTGCAAAGCGTAGCCCTTTAGATCATCTTCCGGGTCATCGACTTTACCGAAGATATATGGCTTCAACTGTAGCTTCGCATCGGCGCTTCCTACATCCGCTAGACGACGTGCCGCGAAATGCCTGAGGACTTGATCTTCCTGCTTGTCAAGCGCTAGTCGTACAAGCACATCATCAATGTCCGTAATGTCGAGGCATTCCACTAAGTCCAATACAAAACGTCGCAAATATTGTGAGAGACCTGTGTTTTCGAGGTACGGCAACAAGACGCCTTTCGCGCTTGGATGACTGGCTCGAAAACTCCGAAGACTCCAAGTCTCATGGCTGTACACATAGGGATCCTCCAAACTCAATATCGCTGTGAATAGTTTTTTGAACTCTTTGTCATTAAGGTGAGACACGTCCGTAGTCAAAACCAGCATGGGTTGTCGCTTAATGATCTCGTCCAAGACGTCCGTACGCATTTCAATCAGCCAGCGCAGCGTATCGCGCAAATCTGACGCGAACTTCTCATCCGGCGCGATTGTCATCCTGACAATCGCTTCGGCGGGAATCCTTTTGTCGCTGAGACAATCCGCTGCCAAGTACTCCACGAATGACTTATGCGCCCATTCTCGTTCTCTCCTAACGTGAAATAGCGCCGTGTCCAACGTCGCGCGTATTAAACCTTCATCATTTTCATCCGCACCTTCCGAAACCAGGTCTGAAACGGCGAGCGCGCTTGATGATTCAAGTACCTCATCTGCCTCAACGTTTACCGAATGCTTGCGTGAGAGCATCATAATGGCAGCTATACGTGAGGCCATGTCAAAACGCTTCTGCAATTCAGCAGTTGAGAGTGCAGTCCTTTCTTCGGCGCGTCTACAAAGTTGTTTCAAGCCATGCGTATATAGTTCAACTCGGCTACAGGTAAGGTATGTGGGTTCCTTGAGCAACATTTCAAGCGTTACGGGTACAGTTGCGAGAGGCAAAGCATCCGCATCTTCAACGTCTTGCAGGAACTGTTCCGAGTCTTTGATGGTGTTCTTGTTAGCTTCAGCAGCTAGCCGAATAGCCTCAAGGCCCAATGGCGCAAGCTGATAAACTCGTACGATTCCATCCGTGCCATCATGGCTTCGCCACACATGTCCTAAACGGTCTGCTAAGGTCTGTGACCAATCGTGGTCGCGACAGACTAATCGCAAATGTAATCGACTTACGTCCGCATCAGCAAGTTCATTGCAAATAATCGTAATTACGTCTTCGACATGTCCGCCTGCTTGGTCAACACTGTCAACAAAGAGCGTTAGTCTGTGGGTGCCAATCTTCCAGACACAAAACGTGTCACTGTCAAAGAGACGTCGCCGAACTTCACCGCCGGACTCGCTGCCAGCGAGGTTCCGCAGAAGAGATTTGTCGTCGCTATCGTTGAGACTGGCCCTTAGGCGCTGTTCCTCGTGTTGTACGAAATAGGACTTCCCCATGCCAGGCTCGCCAAGCAAAATAAGACACGGTATATGTCGTATTTCGTTAAACAAGACACCGTCGGGAGTATCTCGCAACTCCCACAATGCTTTAGCTGCTCTAGCCCTAGAGGTCTCACCTGTCCCATCCGAGCTCCCAATGTCTACGGGTATCCATCGTCTTTGCCAGTCGTACAACAAGAACGCCTCCGATAGTAGCTGTTTTCTTTAGCGAAATTACCGTATGCATTATATCATCAGATCGGAGATTTCAGAACATATATTCCTTCGACATGCTCCGGCCGTGGACAGACTGATCGCCACTATACTTTTCGCCGTGGTTTCCCTTTCTGCGCGTGATCTGCTAGAATCGGCGCTTGTGCGGGACGCGCCCTGCAGGCGCCGCAAGAGCCAATTCACATCCAGGGAAGGACATTTTATGACCGCCTTCACGACAGTGGAGGAAGCTTGGCAAGTCTTGTGCAACGGCGAAGACGACGATGCTCGCGCCGAGGCCGTCGTCTTCCTGGGCGAAAATCGCTACGCGCCCTCTGTGCCGCGCCTGGCCGATCTCGTCCGCCAGGCGGACCCTGGGACGCGCTATCTGGCGGCCAAGGCCTTGGGGCAGATCGGCGACGAAGCGGAAGCCGCTGTGCCGACGCTCCTGGACGCCCTGCGCTTCGACGACATGTTCTTGCGCGCGGGCATCACCGGCGCCTTGATCCGGATCGGGCCACCCGCTGTCCCCGGCTTGACCCAGGCGCTATTCGACCCGAGCAGCGCCGTCAAGCGCGCCGCATGCAAAGCCCTGGGCAAGATCGGCAGCGAACGCGCGGTCCCCGCCTTGAAATACTCCATGAACGACAGCAACGCCGGCGTGCGCAAGTTCGCGCGCGAAGCGCTCGAGCGCATCAATACGCCGGACGCTCGCGCCGCGCTGAATGGCGGGTAGCGGCCCGTCACAGCGCAGTCGTGCAGGCACAAAGATCGGCCCAAACTGACCTACCCGCTTTGACGCTCCATGCGTCGCAGCGCGATCCAAACCAGCAAGGCCGTAACCGAAAGATACGTGAAGGTCAACAGCACCCAGGGCGACAGGATGGGGATGGTCGCGCCATTGCTGGAGAGCGTGACGCGCATGGTAACAAGCTGCTGATGATCGATTAGCATCTGCTGCGAATAGATGGTAGCGGTGATGGGATTCAAACTGGTGGCGATCATATCGGCATAGATCATCGCCGCTTCGACCGTTGGGTTATCGCTGATCTTGGTGGCGACATTGTTAACGACGTTGCCGTAAGCGCCCTGGAACAAAATGAGCGCCAGCGCGGGCAGGCCGATTGTGATGGCGGTCGCTACGGTGTAGGAGCGAACGGTGGCGGACAAGGTGCGCTCGGTGATGGAGGAAAAGAACATGCCAAAAGCGCCCAGCGTCACTGCCGAGACCGCCAGCACCAGCAGCGCCAAGATCAGTTCGGATTCGCTGACCCCGCCGAAGAGAAAGGCGATGCTCTGCAAGGGTATGGCGGAAAGCAGCAGCAGCACAATATAACCCAGCGCGGATTGCATCTTGCCGACCACAAAGGTCGCTTTGGTGATCAAGGTGGTTTGCAGCAGATCGTAGGTCTTGCGCTCGCGTTCCGAAGTGATGGCGCCGGCGGTCAGGGCCGGCACGATGAATATGATCAGCATCAGTTCGATAAACAGCACACCGATGAAAAGCAGCCGTCCCAGCTCGCCGGTCACAACGACCCCGCCTTGCGGCACGCGCAGCAAATAGAGCAGCATGGTGAAAAAGCTCATCAGCGTCAAAAAAACGGTGATGATGGCGAAGCCGCGTATGCCGCGCATCCGCCCGCGCAATTCCTTGACCATCACGGGATTGAGGCGAAAGGCGCGCAGGTCCCCGATTGTCATGAGGCCGACCACGCTCAGAGGCGCAATAGACAGCAGCGCCGGCGTGAACCCAAAAGCGACGAGCGCAAGCACGTTGGCCGCCGTCAATACCCAGGCGGTGAAAACCGTCCACAATTCCTGAGCCAGGATCACCACCGCCAGAACCGACAGAATCGCCAAATTGCCCAGGATGCCGGCGATGATCAGCAGCACGGCCGCGTCATCGGCGATATTGAAGTTGCTCAGCAATGCAGCGCGGATCGCGCTGAACTGCGCACTGTCGTTGGTCGCGGCGGAGACCGCCAGCGCGATCACGACCAGCGCTGCAAGCAAGTTGACGAGCGCGCCCCAAAACATGACCAGCGAACTGCGTCGCAAGATCCGCTCGCGCGGGGTCATTAACTCGGGCGGGATGCGATCCCAGGCGTCTTCTTCCGGTACGCTCTCGCCGAAAAGGCTAATGATCAGCTTGCGAATATTGTTCAGAAACTCGAGCATGGATTCGGGCTTTCAAGCTAAACGCGCATTATGTATCGGTACAAAAACAACAACCAGATCTATCCATGACATGTCAAATTCGGTTTCCGTAAGATTAGTCGCGCCACACTTCAAAATAGCTTTTCGACCGATAGAAACAGACATTGAACTCCATAAGAAAGTTGGTTTGCCCGAGCAAGACGGGTACCCTGTTCGAGTTTGCCCAGGCAAAGATTAGAGAAACGTCAGTCGCGTCAATTAGTTCGGGTATCTTAGTCCATAAGGAAAGCGCGCGCGACTCAGTGCTTTCGAGGTTGCCTACCAAGGGACCAGCATACTCTTGTTCTTCCCAAACCGCACCGAGCGCCAAGCCGACGCGATAGGGCAAGACGTTGACACTAGCAGCGGAATCAACAATCCCGGCTACTTGTAATGAGCGAGAGCCAAAAGTGATTTCAAGCGGCAAACGCGGCATCAATGTGCTTGGATCAACTCCAAGGGTCGTAAATGGAAACTGCGCCATCAATCAACCTCTGCCGGTGTTGTGGCTTCGCGCTTTTCCAACTCTTTCATTAACGCTTCGGCAACCTGATATGTTCCACGGTAGGCAAAAAGTTCATAGCCTTGATTTCCTAAAGCCAGATCGTCCATGAGTGAATGAAGCAAGGCCAGCTTGTCATCGTCGTTGAGAGCCTTCACTTGTTCGAGCAATTCTGTTGAGAGCATATGTCGGTCCTTTCGGCTACGATGTGTGACGAGGATTATACCAGATCGTGGCTACGCGTATTGTATGAGGTGGATTTCGAGTGCAGTGAACAGTTGAAGCATGTCGTCATGTCGTTCTCAACATTGATTATTTCGGCGCTTTCGGTTTCAACTCAAAACAACATCTCTCGGCGTTCGCGCAACGCGGCGATCACTACGCGGTCGGCCTTGCCGAAGCTGTACTGGTCCAGCTCCGCCTCGCTGGCCCACGCCCATGCCAGCGCTTCAAGCGCCTGCGGTTCATCAAAGGGCGCGGTAGCGCCTAGATATCGGCACTCGAAGGCATGCAGCGTGATCTTGAAGTGTGTGAAGGCGTGATTCACGGTCGTGAACAGGTGGCCTATGTCGACCTCGATCGCAAGCTCTTCGCGCAGTTCGCGCGCCAGGCAATCTTGCAGCGATTCTTCCGCTTCGCGCTTGCCGCCGGGAAACTCCCACAAGCCACCGAGCAGGCCTTCCAGCGGACGCTGCGCGATCAAGAGGCGTCCGGCCTGATCGCGAATCAGACCGGCGCACACGTCATAATGCGGGATGGCGGCGCGCGCGCGTTTGAGCGGCCGATCGTTCTGTGTCCCGGCCGCGTAGGCCCGGCAGCGCATGCGCAACGGACAAGCCCCGCAATCAGGCTTTTGCGGTCGGCAGATCATGCGGCCGAGTTCCATCAGCGCTTGATTATAATCGCCCGCATCTTTTTCAGGCGCCCATTCGGCAGCCAGCGACCAGAGCGCCTCGCGCGTGGCGCCCAGGCTGATGTCCTTGTCCATGTCCAGCAGGCGCGTGAAGACCCGTATCACGTTGCCGTCGAGCACGGGCAGGGCCAGGTCAAAGGCGATGCTGCCGACAGCGCCGGCGGTGTATCTGCCGACGCCGGGCAATTTGAGCAGTTCGTCGACATCGCCGGGAATCTCCCCGCCGTATCGCTCGACGATGATGGCGGCGGCGCGGTGCAAGTTACGGGCGCGGCTGTAGTATCCCAGGCCTTCCCAAAGCTTTAATACCTCATCAAGATGGGCGGATGCCAAGGCTTCAATTGTCGGAAAGGCTTTGAGAAATCGCTGAAAATAGGGGACGACGGTATCCACTTGCGTCTGTTGCAGCATGATTTCCGAGAGCCAGACCATATAGGACGTCGGTTGTCGACGCCAGGGCAAGTCGGCCCGGTTCTGCCGGTACCATCTCAATAGCTCGTCCGCAAATGGAGCGCTCATCGAAGGGCGACGTATTGTCGACCGAAGCTCGCCTGCGGGAGACGCGGTATCCAGGGCGTCGCTATCAAGGGCCGTTGCCGCGTCAAAGCAGCTTCAGCGCATGCCGATACACATCAAGCGCTTGCTGCAATTGACCTTGCCGCATCAAGGCATCTCCCAGCACGCGGAGAACGGCGGGATTGTCTCGATACTGCGTTTGCTCGATCAGCCACTGCAAATCACCGACGACCAGATCAAGACCGATATTGGCGCGCAGCAAGGTTTCGTAATCGGCCAGCGCCTCTTCCACCTTGCCTTGCGCGATCTTGCCCCGCGCCGTCTGGAAACCGGCTCTCAAACCGGGCGGTGGCAGCTTTAGCGCCTCGGCGGGAGAGGCGGGCGTCCCCGTCGGCTGACTGGCGGTATCGCCGGCGGCAGCCACGATACGCAAGCGCTCGGCGTACCAGGCTTCCAATTCTGCTTGCTGGTCCTGAAAAAGGAAGGCGTGCGTCAAGCTGTCGTATGATGTCGGCGTGGGTGCGACGCGGTCGGCGCCCCCGCTTTCCACAGCAGGCTCTGGATCGCTTTCGGGCGCGTCGGCCGCCGGTGCGATAAAATCGGGCAGAGGCGCCATAGACTGGGTGCTGAATTCATCATCGACAAGCCTGTCCAGGCCCAGCAACGATTCCGGGAAGGCCATCGACTCCGCAACGGGCTGTGAATAAAGGCTTTCGTCCTCGCTGTCGTCAAATGGTTCGTCGCCGTCGTAGGCATCGTCGAAGGTATGCTCGGCCGATCCCGCAGGGACGCTCTGGCCGATATCTTCGGCCGCCTCGCTAACTTCGCTGGCCAGGCTCTCCAACCAGTCGAGCGGGTCCTCCAACTCGGCGGCGAATTCCGGATCACCCAAATGATCGGCGGCTTCGTCCAGATCCGCGCGTTCCGCGCTGGTGGCGATTTCTCCCGATTCCGCTTCTGTGGCCATATCCTCAAGCCAGGTCAAGGGGTCGGTGGTATCGTCGCTGCCGCTGTCGCCGATGGTAGTCAGGGCGCTGGGCGTTTCGTCGTCGTCTTCCTCACCAAATTCCTGCTCGGGCTGCAAGGATTTCTCGGCTGTGGGAGGCGTCTCTTGCTGGAGCGCTTCATCGTCGTCCAGCCACTCATTCCAGTCTTCCTGCACAGCTTTCGGCAGCAGTTGGGCGTCACCCTCGTTGATATCGGATTCGTGGTCGGGGTTGCTTTCCGCTGCTTCGTCTCGTTGGCGCTTCGCCAGCGTTTCCAGCCAGGCGATCAATTCATCCTGTGACATGGAATCGAAGTCGGGCATATTGGGATCCTGGAACATGGCGCTAGCCGCTACGCCTTCTTCTCATGGGAACCTCGGGGATTCCGGAAGTTGCAGGGCATCAGATTGGTGTTTCTCCGCCGCTTTTGTCGCGATCGTCGGTTGCCGGGCCCTTGGCGCCGGCTTCGTAGTCCAGCCAATCGGCATCGGCGTCCCGGCTTGACTCCCGATCGACTAGCAGACCGGCGTCATCGTCGAGGCCGACGTCCTCAAATTCGAGCGTATCCAGCTCCTCTTTCAAAGTAATGGCGGGCATTTTGTCGGTGGGCGTATCGAAATTGAAGTCTTCGTCTTCCAGGCCCAGTTCCGGAAAGTTGATATCGTTCGCTTCTTCGTCCAGGGTGATGGCGATGGTCTTTTCGGTCGGGGAATTGAAGTCGAAATAGTCGTCCCAGCCCAATTCCGAAAAGTCGATTCCTTCGCCGTTGTCATCGAGGTTGATGGCATCCATCTTGTCGGTGGGCGTATCGAAATTGAAATAATCGTCAAAAGTGAGATCGTCCAGTTCCAGTTCGTCGATGTCGTCGGCGACACTGAGCGCCGCCACCGCTTCGACCGGCGCAAGACCGGCGCCCGCATCCGGTGGCGATTCGCCGCGCATGGCTCGTAGCCATGTCGGCGGCTTGATGAAACGGAAGTACATGGCGTTTGCCTGCGGGGCCGGGTCCTGTATCGCTGCCATCTCGCCGGTTTCTTCGTCGACGATATCGCTGACCCAGGCAAAGTCCTTGCCGGGCCGCGGGATTGGTCCGGCGAATTCCAATTCATTGTCGGGCTCGGCATCCCGCTCGCGGTCGAGCCCGGGCACGGTCGCATTGAGCCAGCCAGGCGCCGCCTCGGCAGCGGCCGGCCGCAGTTCGTCTTCCACGAAATCCGCCAGTTGGCCTTGATCTTTCAATCCCCAGGCGCGGGCAGCATCGGCGACAGCGGATTCTCCCGGGTCCAAATTGATCTCCGTCGCCGCTGCCGGCTCGTCAGGGGGCGCGGCGGCAGCCTCGGCGTCTTCCACAGACAAAATTCCCAAGTCTTCATCAATGCCGGCAGCGGTGTCTTCGCTCAGCCAATCGACATAAGGATCGTCGTCATCGTCATCGTCCTCAAGCTCGGATTGCCAACTGTCAATCAGATCGGCATTGAGCCGGTTCTGCTGCTCGTCAGTGACGGCCTCCTCCAGCAAGGGCTGCCCGACATCCGCTTCATCAACAAGCTCATCGTCGAGCCAGGCCTCGGCGGGCGGCGTCGCCAGCAACTCATCATCAAGTTCATCGAGACCGGCGACGGCATCTTCCGCCGCCTCGCCAAGATTCAACTCATCCGGGTCAAGCCAGGACTGGATATCGTCGACCTGGATCGGCTCGGTGTCCGATGTCCGGCTTAGCAAATGCTGCAATCGTTCGTCATCGGCAAAGAGGTCGAACTCATTGCCTTTTTCGCTCTCGGTCTTCATCTCGCGCATGGCCGCCGACAACCAGGGAGCGCCGACCGTCTCTTCATCCGGCTCCGGCTCCAGCAGCCAGTCGCGATCGACATCCTCGATGTATTGCCGCGATTCATCGTCGCCGTGTTCGTCGCCGCCTTGCTGAATGCCCATCACCCAGGAATTGTCCTCATCATCGTCGGTTTCCAATTGCTCCAGCATGCGCGCCAGGTCTTCATCCAGGTCGTCTTCGCCGGCGGGCCCCGCGCCAGGCGCGGCGGACATCGCCGGGGCGTCGTCCGCATCGCCCGGCGCAGCCATATAACCATGTTCTTCCAGCGAGGCGATAACATCGCTCGCATCGTCGCCGGCCGTCACCGGCGCGCTGTCGTCGCTATCTTCCGCGATCAGTTCGTTGAAGAGGCTTTCGATCTCATCATCGGCGAGCAGGTCGTCGAGGCCGGCGGTGGCGGTCGACGGCGCTGCCACTTCATGTGCCTCGTCACTTTCCTCGTCGCTGCCGTACTGCGGGCTGCTTTCCGCGTCCGCTTCGCTATCCCGCAAGGACTCGAGCCAGTCGGGATTGACGATCGCGCCCTCGTGCCGGGGGATGCTGTCATAGTCGAGTTCTTCCAGCGTGACCAGGTCCTCCGGCGGCGCGTCGCCCGTCGCCAGTTGATGCGCCAGGTAGGGATCCAGATCTTCTATGCGCGCCAGATAGGCTTGCGCGTCGGAGGGGCGCTGCTCAGAGAGCCAAAGTTCGGCCATGATACGGTTGGCGACGATCGAATAGGGCAGCTTGCCCAAGATCTCGTCCGCGGCTTCGGCGGCGGCCATCCGCTGGCCATCCAGCCAGAGCGCGCGGGCGCGCAATAATTGCAAGTCGATGCGGCCCGGGTTGCGCGCCAGCGCCCCGGCCAGAACGTCGAGCGCGTCCGTCAGGGCGTTGTTGCGCATATGCTGTTGCGCCAGGGCGCCCGCGGTCAAACTCACGCGCTCGATCCGCTCGCCGCGCTCTTCGAGCGTGAGCCGGCGGATCAAGTCCATGGTTTCGCGGTGGTTGGGCCGCTGGTCGAAGGCGCGTTCGGCGTGCCAGAGGGCGCGGTCGCCCTGCCCCATCGCATGATAGACCTGCGCCAACTGTGAATTGGCATTGAAGTCCTGGGGGCGCGCGCCCAACAGGCGCCGCATCACTTCGGCGGCTTCTTCGCCGCGGCCGACAGCGAAGAGGGCGTCGCCGAGCAGCTCGTAGGCGCGCAAGTTCTTGGGAAAGGCTTTGAGGATGTGACGCGCGTGGGCGATTACTTCGTCATGCCTGTCCTCGGCCGGGAAGCTCGCCAGCCGGTCTTGATAGGCGCTTAAGCTGATTTCCGCCATAAGGGTCCTGTTTGCCCCGCTAAGCCGTCACGTCTCGGGCATGGCAAGTCCATCTGAAGCGCCGGCAGCTCGCGATCAACTGGGATGCTTTCGCCGAGCGGCTGTGGATTGGCATTGTAAATGGCCTTCGGCAAGCGAGGACTGCGCTTGATGTTGACCACCCCCAAATCACCTAGGATTATAACATAAGCAATGGCTTTGGGCGCATGATAGCAGATAGTTTTCGGGGCAATCGCTTTAAGCAGATGTTAATAGAACCGGCGCGGGGCGTTTAGAGCGTTGCGGAATTTGGGCTTTTGGCTTAGGCTCAGGAGTTTATGTCGAAAAATACCCAGCAAGGAACGTGCCATGACGCAAGCGGAAAAACCGACCATCCTCTTCACCAACGACGACGGCATCGAATCGCCCGGGCTCTGGGCGGCGGCCGCGGCCTTCCGCGATGTCGGCAGTCTGCTGGTGGTCGCCCCGCGCGAGCAGCAGTCGGGCATGGGGCGCAGCATGCCGCATTACAGCGAGGGGCGCATCTTCCCCTACGAAGCGCCGATTGACTGCGGCGACTGCCGCGCTTACGCCGTGGACGGCACGCCGGCCCAGGCCGTCCAGCACGCCGTTCTGGAATTGGTGGAAGACAAGCCGGCGCTGCTGGTATCGGGCATCAACTACGGCGAGAACACGGGCAACGGCGTCACCATCTCGGGCACGGTGGGCGCGGCGCTGGAAGCCGCCAGCCTCGGCATCCGCGCCATCGCCGTCAGCCAGCAGACGCCCACCGACCTGCACCGCAGCCACTCCAACGATGTCGATTTCGGCGTCGCCGCCGATTTTTCGCGGCAGTTCGGGACCTGGCTGATGGATCACCCGGCATTGCCCGACGATGTCGATGTGCTGAAGATCGATGTGCCGGCGGGGGCGAACGGGAAGACCGACTGGCGCTTGACGCGGCTTTCGCGGCGGCGCGTCTATTGGCCGACGCGGCCGGAGCGGCTGGCTCTGCATGACAGCGGCAAGCTGGGCTACCGCTACAACAGCGACCCGCGGGCGGCCGAGCCAGACAGCGATGTTTACGCCTTGCTGAATGACGGGATGATATCGGTCACGCCCATCAGTCTGGATATGACCTCGCGCACCGATATGTTCCGTTTGAGCCAGATCTTGCTGGGCAAGCAGGAATACGGGCTTTAGCGTTGCGGCGACAGGGTCGCAGCAAATTGCCGCAAACTAAACCGCAACGCGGACAAGCAATTCATTCTTCATTTGTCGGGATCATGACCGGCAGAAGTCTGTCTTCCAGCCGCTGAATATCCGATTTCACTTCGAGTCTGATCGATTCGATACCTGATTCCAGACGATGCTCAAGCTCGCGGCTTGTCAATACGATTGTTAGCATTAGAACCACCGCCGTGAGCATAATGATCACGGTTTCCAGCGTCAAAGATATCGTCCGTCTCTCCGCGTTTGCAGTCAACAATGAGTTCTCCTTGTTATCCAGTGATCTCAATTATTGATTTGTATGGTCAACTCGTCAAGTTTGGGGGAGGAGCCTGGCCGGGGACGGGCAAATGAGGTTATCGGGCGAGCAGGTTGCTCGCCCGACATTGCCACAAAAGGTAAACATTTTGTGGCGATTTTTCAGTCTATATAGAGGTAATTGCACCTAGAAGATCCGCGGGATACCGGAATTACCACTAGAATGAGCGGCAAGTACCTACATAGGTACTTGAACTTGGTAGCGAAGCCGACTGTTTGACCACGCTAATCTCTATTCTTTTGCAGATCGGTTATCTGCTCTGGCTTGCTCCTTGATGGCAGGTACATTTGTACCTTTCGAGGGATCCTTTTCCCGCTGGGAAATGTAGGCTTTTTCACCTGTCATATCTGTTTTGATATGCACAACTGTATGCGGCTTAAGGATCCCGGTGCGTACAGATGTAACCGGAATTCTCTCCATATTCTTCTCCTTTTACTATTCTCGTAACTGTACAGGTAATTGATGCGTTCGCATCAATGAATCCCCGTCATCCACGCGGATGTTGAAACTATAAACAGATGGCTCAGGGAAGACGATGTTTTCATTTTGCCAGAGCAGAGTAACCTTGCTTGGGCGAGCAATGCTTCCTTCGGGCATGAAAAATGTACTTTCTTCCTCGATCAAGCGTCTATCCTTGTCTCCAATTATGGAGACGCTGATCTTATGTTCAGTTCTTCCTCCGGCAACCCTCTTGACGAACTGCATAACAAAATTAAAGTTCGCAGGATATGCAGGAAATTCCGGCACATCCATATAATCAAACACGCCCAACAAATCCAGCTTGCCGTCAGGCGTATTCCTCACTTGTTCAGCAAAACACACAAGCGAAGCATCCACTATTATTCCCCCATCGGTCCTTGCACAAGCAGTGTAAGCTATATGACCTTACATTGTCAAGATCAAGGACTAATCGGTAGCGTATCCTTTCCGGTTGAAAGCTAGTGCGTAATTCACTTGTCAAACGTTTTTTCCTTCCGACTGTGTAGTTCCGGGATGTTGCAAGTGTTACGAGCATAGTGGAAAACGTAAAGCAAAGGGCGACTATATAGTCGCGCTTTGCCCAGTTGGACGAGAAAAAGGTGAAGTCTCTCGACACAGCGTTCACTATAACGTTGCAGGATCGGGAAGTTTCCCGCAAGGAGAGAATCTGAGCATTATGACTGGAAATAGGCTGGTAAAATCCCTCTTACTTTTGGGGGTCGCGTCGACACAGACCGCCGCGCGCCCATACAGGCGGCTTTGATGTCGAAACCCGCTTTACGATGTGGCTTGTCGCGATGTCGGCGGGCGACCGGATTGATGGCCTGGGCGCGGACTTTGGACTAGCCAATTTCGCTCGTCCCTATTCTATGAAAACCGGTACAAAAGTACCAATCGTTGAAAGTATGAGTATGATTACCAATCCGGCGCCCGCCGCCTTGTTGCGCCATGACTGTTCTTTGGATATGGATTCTTCCAGCCTGTCAAAGCGACTGTTGAGCACGGCCGTTTGTTTTTCAACTGTCTCGCGGACAAACTCCTTTGTAGCAAGCGAGTCCCATTTGCCGCGAATTTCGGAAATGGCGTTTTCGTTCCGAATTACTTTGTCGTTTATGTTCTGTTGTTCCATGATGGCTTGTTCCCGCGAATAAGTTATACCTATGTTAGCATATTAACCCTGAACAAACAATAGTTTTGCTGTGAAGAGCCAGCGCAATCGCAGCAACGAGCAATATATGTCGAATGTCACATAAATCCAAGGAAACCGGCGGGCGCGCAGATTGCGCGCCCCTACATGCCCCCTTGATGTCGAAACAGTAGGGGCGACATATTAGACGCTGTTGAAAAATGGGATTTCGTCTTAAAGATTGGTCTCTTTTGAACTGTTTACACCCCTCCCCAATGCATTGGGGAGGGGCTGGGGGTGGGGTTAGACCCGTTTTTCAACGGACTCTATCATGTCGCCCGCTTGTACCGTCTGTGGGGATTTATCACGCGCCTCGGCCAGCCGCGCCGCACCCGATGCCGCGGCGACAAGCTCGAACGCGCTATGTCAGTTCGAGCTTTGTCGCCTCATTGTCGATTACTAGGGGCAATCTGGCTCACCGTCATTGTTTGTATCCGGACAACGCGTTGGCTGCAAGAATCCTCTCGTCTTGTCGTGGGTGAAGTGCAATGTAAGCGTGGATCGCAGCTCGGTGGGCGGGGTATCGGCTCCGAGCGTTGTGTTTTTGCAGGTGTGTTCATAGCGAGTAATCTCGCGGTCTTTCTCACCTTCCGTCCTCTTTCTTGCTTCGCAGGTGGTTCCTGGTGGTGATCCACCATGCACAATGATAGTTGCTGGTATCTCTACTGGCTCTTTCAAATTCTTGCGTGATTCTCCGAGGTAAGTTCGCACAGCGGTGGACAACACTTTTTTACACGGGGCAGATTGGACTGTGTCACAGACTTCGAATTCATCTTGCATATCGCCAAAGGTCGCGGTCAGTTTCCAGGAAACGTTTCTAATCCTGCCCTGCCCCGTATAGAAGCGGGTAACTGTAATCTGCCATTGTCTAGCCACTATATTGTCTTCAACAATGCCGTCGTTGCACTTCACTTGACTCTTGTCGTCCTCCCCACCGTCATCAGTAGCGTCATCCGGCAACTTGTCGAGGGCTACGGTGAATACTTTCGACGCCACGAAGTCACCGTCGCCGATATCGACCTTATGCCAGTATTGGCAGGTCACACGGACGGATTCCCGGTCGAATCTGAAACGACCAATAATCGTTCCTGTAGTTCCTCCTCCCTCACGTATTGCATCAGGTGGACTGTACAGTTCCCCGGGTGGAGGATTATCAGTAATATTCCGTCCCAGCAATTGCTTGGTAGCATCCCCGACAAGCGTCTCCCAAACTACTTCCCGCACGCCGACCTCGACGATCTGTTCGATGACAACGGGCGTCTGCGTCAGATCAGGCGTCAATGAACCGACGGCCAGTTGCGCCTCCAGTCGGCCGGCGTCCCAATCTTGGCGCGTCGTGCAGAGGCGATCCGATTTACAGGGATTGTTGTGATAGACGACATTCAAGTCCCAGCCGCCGGTTTCCCAGTGATTGTAGCGATCGTTGGCCCAATAGCCGGCTGTCCAGAGATCGTGATCGGTGCCGTCCTGGCAGCGCCGGAATAACGTGGTGTTGCAGAGGTTATTCTCCACGACCGGGTAGGTGCCGGTCGGGAGGTCCACCCGCGCCGCGGCGCCGGTGGAGCGCCGGATCAGATCGCCGCGGATCCAGGATTCCACGCCCGAGGGCGTCCTGGCGCGATACCAGGTCCAGGGCGGGTTCGATTCGGTATCAGCTTCCAGCACAGTTAGCACGTGCCCGAGGTTGGCATAGTGCTGCACGGTATGAGCCGGGCCCGGTCCCCAGCGCATGCGCGCGGTGTCGACGATGACCTCGGCATTAAATGGCAGGTCCTGCGCGAACGTCATGGAGAACATGACGATAAGAATTACGGACAGTAAAAATACGAACTTTATACCATTGGACACAATACCCTCCTTTCGGGTAGGCGCAACAAATGTTATCACAAGTTGCGAATTCGCGCAAAAGCGCGCAGGTTTAGCGCAGGGCAATCGCATTGGTTTAGGTGGACAGGGAGGCACAGAAGTAGTACCAAGTTAGTCATTCAAAAAATCGCAATACTCGGCGACTAAACTCCCCTCTACTTCGGATGCTTTGGGGAGGGGCCGGGGGAGGGGTTAGAAAAGCGGCATTCCGAATTATCATTACTTACTTGGAACTACTGAGACATAGAAGTAAGTGCAAGTAAGTTGTTCAACG